>CAZZJF010000008.1:0-29516 GCA_964654325.1 uncultured Ferruginibacter sp. | reverse complement strand
GAATAATTGAATTGGAGATGCAAGCTATCTATTTAAACCGGGGATATTTATTTACGGGTCTGCAATTATGAATAAATACGTATTTATACATAGTTATGGGTAATCCTGACAGAGATTGATCAATGATGTTTGGTATTTGAACGATGTTAATGGATACCTTTGTTGCCTAACTAATTTCAAAATAGATTGCCATATTGATTGTCTGCGTATGCTTGATTTCATCTTATTGATCGACGACGACGAAGCCACCAATTTTCTTCACCAGATTCTGGCGGAAGAGGCGGGTGTATCTCATCGAATCATCACCGCTATGGGTGGCGATGAGGGGATTCAAGCCATGATAACGGAACTGGAAAAATCAGCAGCACCGAAAGGACTTGTGTTTCTGGATATCAACATGCCGGTTACAGACGGATGGGCCGTTGTGGAAGCTTATCAAAAAATGGACCAATCCCAATTTTCGAACATACGTATTACCTTGATCTCGGCTGCTGATCAACCGAGAGAACCGGAGCGATTAAAACAATACCCACTAATCGGCGGGTTTAGTCCCAAACCGGTAACCATCGAACTTGTTCAGCAATTAGCGGCCAGCATACAACCGTAAGTTTATCCGTATGCCGGCTACCTCCATTTCAAAATCCCGGTTTTTATCCGGATGCCAGTGCCCGAAAAAGTTTTATCTCGACGTATTTCGAAAAGACCTGAAACTCCCGCCTCCCCCGGCTGTGCAACAGTTGCTGACACAGGGCCAAGACATCGGCCTGTTGGCCAGACAGTATTTCCCAAATGGATTGGATGCCAGTCCGCCTGATTTTTCGCAACTCGGCATATCCATTGCCAAAACAAAACAATGGATCCAGCAGCAACGAAAAACAATCTATGAGGCCACCTTCAGCAAAGCCGGTTTGTTTTGTATGCTTGATATTCTGCAACAGGTCGATGACGGCTATGAGGCAATCGAAGTGAAGAGCACCTTATCCGTCAAAGAATATCATATTCTGGATGGGGCTTATCAGCTAGCGGCCATGAAGGCGGCAGGCTTTAAACCCAATCGATTGTTCATCATGCACCTGAATCCTTCATACAAACGCATAGGCCTGATTAACATCCAATCACTTTTTACATTAACCGATATCAGCTCACTGATACAAGACAAAGCACCTTTTATTGAACAAACTCTTTTACGATTACAGCGCATCTTGAAAACAAAGGATGCTGTGGACATGGAAATGGGTGATCATTGTCAAAAACCATTTTACTGCGATTACATACCTCATTGCTCATCGGGTATGGAAAATCTCATACTGAGAACACCGCATATAAATGAAACAAATACGATCTTTCCGACAGACCGGCCGTGGATCTATTGGCGATCGATTCGGCCGGCGGTGCCATTATTGAACGACATGGCACCTTTTGAACCCGTCCCCTATTTTGTAACACTCATTACTTTTCCTGAGGGATCGGATAACCCGATGCAACAAACTTGTTTTTTGGATCCGAGATCCGTTTACTGCCTGCATCCCGACGGAACCCTGCGTGAAGATCAACCGACAATGCCGCTGCTCAATCTGCTGAAAAAAGCCCTGGAATCCAAGCCCTACGTATTATCCGACAAGGAGCCGGCTGCTGCAAAAAACGAACTGGAAACAATGCTGAAACAAGCCATCGACATCCCTGCTTTTTTCCAGACAACCAGCAAATCCATCATCGAAACAGGACAGGAAACGGATCGGCAGTATTTATCCTTGATTCATCAATTTGAAGATTTGACATGGAGGACCGTTTGCGAAGAGCTTCGCGGAGGTATAACGGAACGATGGAACGTACCTGAATAGATCGAATTATTTTTTTCGAAAAACGCCTTTTTGTTTATTGTCCCAGATAATGGGTGTGTTCGGGAAATCGACCTCTGTTAATTGACGAATCTGGGTGGCTACGCTGGAAGACGGATCGGGAACGGGTCCACCTTCTCCTTCTTGTCTGAAAGATAGAATCTCACCATCCACCAAATCACCTTTTTCATTGAGATTAAAACGTAACAGGGGCGCATAGCCGCTTACACCGCTCAAACTGAACATCCCGTAGGTACAAAAATTACCAAGACTGTAAGCAATCAATTTATTCTTATAGACCTCCAATGCCCGGGCCACATGCGGACCGTGTCCAATGACCACGTCGGCACCGGCATCAATCACGGCATGAGCAAATGCATGCACGTCTCCACGGTCTTGTCCCAGAAAAATTTCCCGGCGCTTGGGAACATGCGTCGCACTGCGTCCTTCCGCACCGGCATGAAACGAAACAAGCAAAATATCACATTGGCTTCTGTATTGTTTGACCATATTTACCACCATGGTGGTTTCATTGAAATTCAAACATCCGTTGTGTGGAGCAAAAGCAAGCAGTCCGATCAAGGCTCCGTCTTTTTCAAAGGTGGCAAACGGATAATCGGGTGTACCGGCAAAGGCAAATCCCTGTTTCTTCAGGGTATTTACGGTGCTCTCAATACCCACCGGACCAAAGTCATTGATATGATTGTTGGCGATGCTGATCAGATCGTATCCGCTAGCTTTCAGGTACCCCGCATAGTCAACCGGTTGCCGGAAACAATAAACGTTGGCGCCGGAGCCTTTAGGAGTTCCTCCGTTATCTAAAAAAGTGCCTTCACAATTACCGAATGTGACATCGGCGGACTGTAAGGCTGATTCAGCCGGTTTCATCAACGATGCAGCATCGGGAGGCAATTTCGATTTACTGGGATAGTTTGAACCGATCATGATATCGCCGACGGCAGCAAAGCGAATGGTCCGCGCAGATAGCGGCTTTCGAACAGTATCGGCAGCACGTATGGCCGAGTTCGCTGCCTGCTGAGCCGCGGCATCTGATTCATGGCTTCCGGCTTCTGATTTTTGTTGACAGGCCACTAGCGAGAGCATCAATAAAAAAAAGGGAATACGAAGCATCCCCTTTTGAATTGTATTATTCATACGATCTTTTTAGTCCTGAATGATTCTGCCTGCCTTTCGGTAGGCATTTTTGTAATACTTCTGTTGAAGACTTTCAATACTGACACCTTTTGTACAACCCGAGTGAATGAAATAATCATCCCCTAAGTAAATACCCACATGCGAAAGTCCGGGACGGGTTGTATGAAAAAAGAGAAGATCACCTTGTTTCAGTTCATCCCTGGCAATCTCTTTACATTGTTTGAACTGACCGGTTACTGTCCGCGATACCTTTTTGCAATATACATCATCGAGTAGTCTTCTGGTCAGCCCCGAACAGTCTATTCCTCTCAGGCTGGTTCCTCCAAAAGAATAGCGGGTACCAATCCATAAATCCATGAACCGGAAAAGATCCAGGTTAGAGACAAGCTCTACTGGTACATTGTAACGAATGGCGTATTGAAAATGAATGGCAGACTTTTGTTCAATATTATCCAATGGCAGGATCGGGGCGATTACCGTTGTAACTGTTTTGCGCACAGTGTCGGTTGGTGTGGCATGAACCAAGTTGTTCGAATTGATGTTGGCACTGGCAGTTAACCCTACACCAAGGAAAAAGAAGCTCACAACGGCGATTGAAAATTTTGAATAGATCCCTTTCATTTGGCCGCAAAGGTAAAACAAAGTGGTCAGGGATATTTTGCCGAAATGAATGTTTTTTCCACATTTAATTAGTTAATTTATATACATGTAATGTATTGATTATGTGCAATCTGATTTGTTTTTTTAGAAAATTCATCACAATTTTAACTTATTAATGGATGTATTGACTTCGTTTTTCCATCGTTCAGGGTGAACTGAGTAGCCGGTTTTGCTAATGGCATCAACCCATTTAGTGCAATCCGGATTTCCGGCCAGTTTGGAATAAAAAGCTCTTTTTTGCATCAATTTGCAGAAATCGATGTACGAATCACGGTCGCTTGCATATTGTTTATAGGCACTCCGGATACCATGGGTAGCCCGGAGGTTGTTTTTCCCTTTAAAGCCGAAATGGTTTTTCAGCAAGCGGCAATTGCGGCTGGTGCCACTTGCGGATTCGATCACGGCAATCCCGAGCATTAATTTGGCCGGAATTTTATAAACGGCAGCCAGCGAATCGGCCAGCGGTTTAAAGCGTTTTACATAATCACTTTGGGCATACAGAACCCATCCGTTAAACATAATCAAAAGAAAAAGAAAGACCAATTTCATCATTTACATTTTATTACTTTTAGCCCATCACTAAACCATTCGTCATCATGCTCAATTTACCGGTAATCCGTCATTTAAACTGGTTCCACCCATTCTTTTTTTTCATCCTGATGACTAGCCAGTACGAAACAGCTGCTCAAAAATTATTAAAAGAAACTGATGGAAGAGTGCGGGCTCTTATAAACCACCACAACGCCAAACGTGCTGACGTCGGTGTACAACCGCTCTCCTGGAGCGTTGAATTGGCTTCATACGCCCAAGAATGGGCTAATTTTTTAGTCAAAAAAAACAAATGCATGATTATGCATCGACCTGAGAATATGCGAAAAGGAAAAATATATGGCGAAAATATTTACTGGTCTTCAAGCGCCGATGAGAACGGTCTGTTGGATGCCTCCGAAAGCTGGTATTCAGAGATATCGCTTTATGATCAGCAACCAATCAGTTTGCGTAATGTGGAAGCCGTTGGACATTACACCCAAATGGTTTGGCGCAGTACCACCCAGGTTGGCGTTGGTATGGCTGTTTGTCCATCCGGTGCCATCATCGTAGTGGCGAACTACAGTGAAGCGGGAAATATGATTGGCGAAAAACCCTATTAATGGAGATGCCAACAGGAAGATTCACATTGGTTTTCAGGAATCTGTATGTTTGCAAAAAAACGGAATGGCGCATCAACCACAGTATTACAGCGATTATCTGAAGCTTGACCAGATTATTCATGCCCAGCACCCCGTCAGTTTTGAATCCGGCAACTCCCCCGCTCATGATGAAATGCTATTCATCATCATCCATCAGGCCTACGAACTGTGGTTCAAACAACTCTTGTTTGAATTAGAATCGGTTGCGACCATTCTCGAAAAACCAACAATCAACGATAACACACCCGACCTGCAAACGGTCGTTCATCGCATACAACGCATGAATACCATCCTGCGGGTGCTGGTTCAACAAGTAGATATCTTGGAAACCATGACGCCCATGGATTTCATGGACTTTCGGGATTTGCTTCGCCCGGCATCCGGTTTTCAGAGCTGGCAGTTTAAAGTGATCGAAGCCCGATTGGGTCTTACGTTTGACCAACGGCATGGCTTACATTATTATTTATCGCAATTAAAGCCGGCCGATGTGGCCATTATTCAGGCGGCCGAAAAAAAACCAACACTGATCCAGCTGGTCAATGCCTGGCTGGAGCGTATGCCTTTCGTTCGGGAATCAAGCTTCTGGCAGGATTATCAAACCGCCTATCAGCAATCGCTGCTGGAGAGTGAAGCTGGTAATTGGGATAATTTCCAGCTGGTTTTCAACGACGAGAACGCATCGGCAACTGAAGCCACTCCACGCTCATTGAGCGCTTCGGCTTGTCGATCAGCCATGTTTATTCTGTTGTACAGAGGATACCCGTTGCTGGAACTTCCTTTTCAATTGCTGGAGGGTTTGCTCGAAATCGACAAGCAACTTGGCAACTGGCGCTACCGACATATCCACATGGTTCGCCGCATGATCGGCAGCCGAGTTGGAACGGGTGGAAGTACCGGTGCCGGATACCTGCAAGGTGCGATGGATAAGCATTATATCTTCCGGGAACTTTCGCAGCTGAACAGTTTTTTACTGGAACGAAAAAATCTACCGGCTCTCTCCGATGACATTATCCGACAATTAGGCTACTGATTTACAGCCACCTTTTAGAGTAATTGTTTGAGCACCTCAATGGTGTGATCAACCTCTTCCGTAGTGTTGTATTTGGAAAAGCTGAACCGAATAGTCGTTTGCGGTTGTACATTTTGCAGCGCACGAATCACATGACTACCCTCCTCGACACCTGAAGAACAAGCACTGCCGCCACTCGCACAGATATTATGGATATCCAGATTAAAAAGCAACATGGCTGACTTTTCGGTTTTGGGAAAGCCAACACTTAACACAGTATATAATGAATGTCCGTCTGTATCTCCATTGAAGACCACACCGGGGAATGTCGATTGGAGTTTTTCTTTCATGTACATCCGCAGATCATTAATCTGACAGCTGTCTGTATCGTAATGCTCGGTTGCGAGTTCGAGGGCCTTGGCAAAACCAACAATGCCGTAAATATTTTCGGTACCCGCCCGCATATTGCGCTCCTGTCCTCCTCCAAAAATAAACGGATGAATACGAACATCCTGTCGGATATACAGCAGTCCCACGCCTTTTGGTCCATGAAACTTATGCGCCGCCCCGGTTATGAAATGTACGGGAATCGATTGCAGATCAAGTGGAAAATGCCCGACGGTTTGGACGGTATCGCTGTGAAAATAGGCTTGATATCGGGCACAGAGTTCACCGACCGCCTTGATGTCGAGGATGTTCCCGATTTCATTATTAGCGTGCATGAGTGAAACCAGTGTTTTCGCTGTGGAGGAGGCCAGCAGTTGTTCAAGATGTTGTAAGTCTACATGTCCGTTGGGTAAAAGCTGAACCTCATTGGTTTTTACCTGCCCACTGTGACACAGGTGTTCAATCGTATGCGACACGGCGTGATGTTCGATGGAGGTAGATAAGATGCGGGTACAGCCCAGGTCACGGACGGCCGCATGGAGGATCGCATTATTACTCTCTGTTCCACCACTGGTAAAGAAAATTTCACCGGGCGTTGTGTTCAGGATACGGGCCACGGATTTTCGGGCCTGTTCAACGGCCATGCGTGTTTCCCGGCCGTAAGAATAGATGGAAGAAGGATTTCCGAATTTTTCGGAGAAGTAAGGCATCATGGCCTCGAGTACCAATGGGTCGATAGCCGTGGTTGCGGCATTGTCGAAGTAGATCCGACGCATAGTCATATAGGATTTTATGTTCCCCTAGGCGATCGACTCTTGAATATCCCGAATCAGTCGCATAGCGATATTATCAGCGGTTGTTTCAAATTGACTTTCTGCATAGATACGGATGATGGGTTCGGTGTTACTTGTACGAAGATGCACCCAATCATTCTCAAACTCAATTTTCAATCCATCCTCTGTGTTGACCGGATTCGACTTGTACTTCTGTTTTATTTTATTGAAAACACCGGAAACATCTACCTGGTTTTCGAGGGTCACTTTATTTTTACTGATAAAATAGTCTGGGTAGGTATTTCGGAGCTGCTTAACTGATTTTTTACTGGTGGCTACATGCGACAGAAACAGGGCAATGCCGGCCAGTGCATCGCGTCCGTAATGTAAGTCGGGCACAATTACGCCCCCGTTTCCTTCACCACCGATGACTGCTTGTACTTCCTTCATTTTCTGGACCACATTCACCTCGCCAACCGCACTGGCAAAATAAGAGCCCCCATGCTTCACCGTTATATCTTTCAACGCCTTGGTCGATGAGAGATTACTAACCGTATTACCCGGCTTGTGAGTTAGGACATAGTCTGCGACGGCAACCAGGGTATATTCTTCTCCAAACATGGAGCCGTCTTCACAAACAAAACACAGCCGATCCACATCCGGATCAACGGCAATGCCCATTGATGCTTTCTGGCGAACCACTTCCGCGCTAAGGGCAGCCAGGTGTTCGGGTAAGGGTTCGGGATTATGGGCAAACAAACCATTCACCTCTTCATTGATACAAGCTATTTGTTCGACTCCCAGGGCTTTCAGCAAGGCCGGAACGGCCAGCGCACCCGTACTGTTCACGGGATCTACTATGATTTTGAATCCGGCCGAAGCAATTGCAGGCCGGTTGATGAGCGGATGGGCCAGAATGGCCTCGATATGCATATCCAGCATATCGGTTTTTGGAATGACTTTCCCTAATGTATCTACGTCCGCAAACTGAAAATCCTCTTTCTCAGCCAGCGCCAGCATATTTTTACCTTCCTCCGCAGAGATAAACTCACCGGCATGATTGAGTAGTTTCAGCGCGTTCCACTCTTTTGGGTTGTGACTGGCCGTGAGAATGATTCCGCCACTGGCCTTCAAATAAGGCACCGCCATTTCTACGGTCGGGGTTGTACTCAAATCCAAGTCGTATACATCAATACCAAGCGCGTTTAATGTAGAAATGACCAGGTCTTTAACCATCTTGCCACTCACGCGTCCATCTCTTCCGATACAAACCGAGGGTCGTTGGCCGCTGTCATGCTGCTGACGAATCAGCTGGGTTCCATAAGCCGCGGTGAATCGCACCACATCAAGCGGAGTCAGGTTAATGCCCGTTTGTCCACCAATGGTACCCCGAATCCCCGAAATGCTTTTAATCAGCGACATTTTTCATTCATTTAGCCTCGCAAATATACGAAACTACCCTGAGTTCAGGGTGATGCTGGTCAACCGTTTATCCTTGCCGAAACAAGGCATTCCTGCATCGTATTGGAGATACAAAAGCTCACAGATCCGATCCCAAAAGAAGATTGTTCAATGCTGTTCGACGAAGTTCTACCTTTGTATGATGAAAGACGAATGGTTCAGCGACTGGTTCAACACATCCTATTATCACACCCTGTACCAAAACCGAAATACGGCAGAAGCATCGGCTTTCATTCATCGTTTGCTGGCTTACTTATCGCCTCCCGGCGAGGCACGCATATTGGATTTGGCCTGTGGTTCGGGCAGACATGCCATTGAATTGGCATCCAAGGGATATGATGTAACCGGTATCGACCTGAGTCCGGAAAGTATTCGATTGGCGGCTCAGTCTGAATCGGAGAACCTGCATTTTTATGTGCACGACATGCGCAATATTTTCCGAACTCGGTACTTTGATTATATTTTCAATTTTTTTACCAGTTTCGGCTATTTTGACCGACCAGCTGAAAATGAGCGGGCGATGCGGGCAATCAGTTCCGGACTGGTCAACGGAGGTATCCTGGTCATCGACTACCTGAATGTAGTTCGGGCCATCGAACAATTAGTGCCCCACTCCACGGCTGAATACGACGGCATCCAATTTATCATAGAGCGAAAGGCCGACGACCGATTTATCTACAAGCATATTCAGGTTATTGACAGCCATCGAAACGAAACATACCAATATATGGAACGAGTGGCTGTATTGGATTATCAGCAATTCCATCGCCTCTTGACGGATGCCGGGCTGACCTTACTAACAACGTTTGGCAATTATGCCCTAGATCCGTTTGATGTGGAAACCTCCGAACGGCTGATCCTGGTTGCTCAACGAACGAGCTGATGGTTATTTTCTATTGTTGAATAAAAGCCATTTCGACGTTTCATAATACGCCGACGTCCATTGTGAATAAACCGAACACAAGGAATCCCGAATCTTACCGGCAATGATTCCGTTATGTTTTACGGACACCAGTTCTTCGGCATCCATATGGATGTTCTTTCGATAAAAATAATGGTCGTCTACCACACCAACCCAGCCGGGCGCATGATACATGATAAATGCCATGTGTTGTTTCTTGGAGGGATCCAACGCGTCTCTGCCAAGGGAGGGATTCGTGTAATCAAAGGGCAGCAATCCCGCTATGGTGGGAATCACATCGATGTGCGAAACGGTTTCATGCCTGACCTGAGGTTTTAGCCAGCGAGGTGCGTACAAAATCAAAGGGATATGCTCTTCGGTCAGTCGCTTTTCAGTCCACGCCAACGGATAGGCGAAGTGAGCATCGCCGGCCACGCCGTGATCACCCACAAAGACAAAAAGGGTATTTTGAAAATATGGTTCTTTCGCGGCGGTTTCCATGAATGATTGAATACAGTAATCCATGTAATGGAAAGCATCAAACTCATCCTGTGATTCAAAGCCATACCGACGTAATGAGTCTTCGGGTATCACTCTCCGCACAAAGGTTCGTTCGGCAGCCGGAATCTGAAACGGCCGGTGGTTACCGGATGTTTGAATGATGGCAAAAAACGGATCCGTTTGTTTTGTAAACACTTTATTGGCCTCTGAAAAAAGATCTTTATCGCTGATGCCCCAAACATTGGTTTTGGGAGCGGTAAACGATCCTTCTTCGTGGAATTGGATATTGCTCACATTCGACACAACGCCCCGAAAGTTATTAAATGAACTGCGCCCACCGATGAAATAGTGTTTGCTGTACCCGGTCCAGCTGTTGATAATAGTCTGCTGTTGCACCGATGCGGGATCCCGTGTGGCAAACTTGCCCAGTTGTACATCCGGCACACCGGAAATAGTTCCAAATAAAGAACGCGCCGTACCAAACGACGTGGAGAAACATCGATCAAAAAAAACGCCGTCTTTGGCCACTTGGGCCAGAAACGGAGTTGTTGCCAGCGGATTGGGTGCCATGCTGGTTTTATACATGCTCATGCTTTCACAGATCACCAATACCACATTGGGCTTCTGCGAAATAGATCGGTCCGTTGCCTTGATGATTCGTTTATAGGGATGCGGTTGGATAGGCGTTTTTGGCAACCCAAGTAATGCCGACATGGAGCTGTAGTAGGCTGCAGCATCGTTGGGGGCTTGTTGCCGAAAACCCAGGGTGGTGAAAAAATTCTGCATCGGGTTCAAGGCCAGATTACTTTTGAATCCGTTGTTCAGGTTCATCGCACGCCTGACGTTTAACGGTTCCCAGGTCAGGAAACCGTATATAAACCAACAGGTCATCAATAGGGCAGCTAAATGCCATCTTCGTTGGAATGAAAATTTATGTTTGTGGGCATTTTGTTGTTCAACCTGCTTTTTGAGATTGCTGAAAAAACGATACATAAACAAGACCGCCAGCAGGATAGAGATCAGGATCCACACAACCGGATACGACTCCCAAATCATTTGCCAGCTCTCCTTGGGATCTTCAGCGAAAATGAGGGCATCTGCATTCAGTCGAGCGTCCACATAAGCGAATTGGCCAAAATCGGCACCATAAAAAATCAGAACAATCAATGTAATGCAACCAAGATAGATACTCCAGAACGTACCGGCACGCAAATTTTTATAGGGTGAGAAGGGAGGAAACGATGAGAAAAGAATGACCGGAGAAAGAATAATAGACACCCAGCGCAAATCGTATTTCAATCCAATCCAGAACGCGGGAAGCATTTCTGTTATACTCATCAGGCCCGGCTTGAAACAAATGGCCGTTATAACCCGAAACAAGGTAAACAGCAACAGGTACACACCAAAAATGCGGACCACCCATTGAATGGTTTGGGGAACGCGATCAAGTGAAACCTTCATGCTTAAAGAATTATGAACATCGAAATTAGTTATTTCCCTTTCTTGTTATTCAAAATAAGGTACCCCGATGTTTCATACCAAGCGGTGGCTAGCCTGGATAAAGTTGACCGTGTAACGCGCATGCTGGCATTGTCCGGAAGCAAGCTATCATTCATTACGGAATACAACCGCTCATGCCCGGTTGGCAGATGGTTACTGTAGTAGAAGGAGTCGGTTACAATACCAATGGTGTGCATGTCCGGATCGGCGATAAACGCATGCGGATATTGTCGGGTACTGCCTGCCATCAAGTTAATGCCCATCGTCTTATTCACATGGGGCGTCTTGGTCAACGCGGCGATGGTTGGTAATACATCCAATTGAGAACAAACGGTTTTGATACGGGCGGGTGATAATTTTTGCGGTGCGAAAAAAAGTAACGGCACATGTTCTGCCACAATCCCGGATTGAGTAAACGATGCCGGAAACCCGGCGCCGGCGTCACCTCTTAAACCATGATCACCAACAAAAACAAAAAGCGTGTTGGCAAAATAAGGCTCTTTTTTGGCTGTTTCCATGAATACCCGAAAACAATAATCCGAATAGCGAAACGCATTAAACTGCTCATTGTCTTCAAACCCGTTTTTTTTCAGTACGTCTTTGGCAAAGGACTGTTTCTGAAAGGCTGTCAAATCCTCTTCCGGTATGGTATACGGGCGGTGATTATCGGCCGTTTGAATGATGGCAAAAAAGGGCTTTGGGTTCGATCGGATACGCCGGTTGGCCTCCAAAAACAGGTTCTTGTCGCTGATACCCCAAACATCTGCCCGATCAGCTTTGAAGTCATCCTCCTCAATGATGTTCAGGTCGTTTACATTATTTTTCAATAATCCACGAATATTGGCCCAGGTCGTGCTACCACCTAAAAAATAGAATTTATCGTAGCCGTCAAACGCGTTCAACAAAGTATATTGATCAACGGCAGCCGGATTCCGGCTGGCCGTTTTACTGCGCGTAACATCTGGTATACCTGTAATAACCGCCCAAACGCCGCGAGCTGTTCCAAAGGCCGGGGTAAAACAACGTTCATAAAACAAACCCTGTTTGCTCAAGCTATCAAAATAAGGTGTGGGATTCAACGCATTTCCAAACATGGAACTTTTGGAGGCGGCAAAACTCTCACAAATGACCAGCACCACGTTCATGGGGGTATCGGGGTTGGTCGTGTAGGGCGATGTGCGGGAAAAATCCAGAGTCGCCGCGTCCGGAAAATCTACGCCGAAATGCCGCGATAAATCAGGGTAGCCGGCTTTTACTTTGTCCAGATTGAACCCAACATCCCGAAAAGACATCGAACTAACAAACGATTGTACCGGATTAAGGGCCGTGGCCGACTTGAATGAATCGGAGAAAATGTAGGCATCACTCCAACGAAGGGGATATTGACCTACCCTGCCAAACACTAATACGCCCAAAATCAAACAATAGACCCCGTAGTGCAGCGCCCGAGACCATTTTTGCTGCGGGACCGGATCGGCATTCCTGTTTTTCCGAAAGTGCATTCGATGCCATTGACCCAGCGAGCATACGGCCGCCGTCAATAACAATGTCACAGAAATGACCGGATAGGTTTGCCAAACCATCTTGAATGAAATCGCTGCATCATCGGCGAACTGAATCACAGACGCATTGAGTCGTTGTTTCAAATAATCATAGTGATAAAAATCGGATACATAAACGAGCAGCAACAGCGTACTCAACACAAATACAAAGGCATTCCAAAAGAATACACCTGCTTTCACTCGGTACGGATTGAGAAAAGGAATACCCCCTGCAATCAACATAAACAACCCTATACCGGCCACGAGGCGTGCATCATATCGCAACCCCAACAAAAAAACGGTCGCCTGAAAACTATCCTGCTCCCCCCGAAAAACAATAAAAAAACAGATTCGGCAGGCCATCAAGAGTAAAATAGCGATCAGCTGCACTGAAATAATCCAACGTATGGGTCGGGGGATAGCCGAGAAAAAATGCCGAAATTTGTCCATCAATATCAAAGGTACATCAAAAAGAAAGCGCTCTACACCGCATACCGTCGCGGACTTCATTTCTCCAAATTGATGTATCTTGAGTAAAATATGATTGATTGGATTATTCAACAGGATCGTTCGTTATTCCAGTTGATAAATAAAGTACTGGTTTCCGATTTCATGGATGCGATGATGCCGTTCATACGGAATTCGAAAACCTGGTATCCGCTTTACCTGTTTATAGCCGTTTTCATGATCGTTCGGCATGACTCCAAAAGCATATGGTGGCTTTTATTTTTCTTCCTGGCCCCTGCACTGGGTGATCTGATTAGCAGCGGATTGATTAAAAACAGTTTGTTTAGGATCCGTCCCTGTAATGACACCTTCCTGCAGGCCCGATTTCTGCTGAGTTACAAGCCGCAGAGTTCCAGCTTCACGTCTTCGCATGCTACCAATCATTTTGCAATCGCTACCTTTACGTTTTACAGCCTTTCGGTTTATCCACGGTTTTGGCGAAGCCTGATGTTCGTGTGGGCCACTCTCATTTGTTATGCCCAAGTGTACGTGGGCGCACACTATCCGCTGGATGTGCTCGCCGGAGGATTGATTGGATGTTTGATCGGTTTTTTACTTTACCAGATTCATAAAAGGGTTTCGAACCTAAGCAACTAACCATGGAAATTTTTGTTTTAAGTGTTTTAATTATACTAAACGGGCTATTTGTACTCTGCGAGATGGCACTTGTCAGTGCCCGAAAGTCAAGATTGGAGAGTCTGGCTAACAAAGGGGATGCCAAAGCGAGGCTTGCGCTGAAACTCATGGAAAATCCGGAGAAGTTCCTGAGCACAGCCCAAATTGGACTGACGCTGATTGCGGTATTTACGGGTCTCTATTCCGGTGAGAAATTCAGCAAACACCTAGTACCCTTTTTTGACCAGTTTACGTTCCTGCAACCTTATGCCGATTCCATTTCAACCGGCATCATCGTTATGGTGGTTACCTTCCTGTCTATCGTTTTTGGCGAATTGATTCCTAAAAAGCTGGCATTGATCCGGGCTGAAAAAATCGCCTGTATCGCCGCAGGGCCCATGCACCTACTCTCGCAGGTAATCCATCCCTTTATCTGGCTGCTCAGCGGCATCACCAACCTGTTCTTTCAGGTATTGAACATTAAGAAAGCAACAGACAATACGGTTACGGAAGAAGAAATCAAGGCAATGATTTCGGAAGGAAGTGAACAAGGCTCCATTGAAGAAGATGAGAAGGAAATCATTGAGCGGGTTTTTCACCTGGGCGACCGGAGCATCACCTCGTTGATGACCCACCGAACTGATATCGTGTGGGCTGATGAAGACGATACGGTGGGGCATTTCAAAACAAAAATGAACCAGATCACCTACAGTACTTACCCGGTTTGTAAAGGCTCTATCGATGAAGTAACCGGTTTGATTTATGTGAAAGACCTGGTAAAAGCCGATCCGGAAACATCTATCAAATCGTTGACAAGACAGGCCCTTTTTGTACCCGAGAATAATACTGCCTATCAGGTACTGGAAAAAATAAAGGCAACCCGCATCCATGCCTGTTTCATTGTGAATGAGTATGGCACCCTTGAAGGCATGATTACGCTGAATGACATTCTGGAGGCCATCGTGGGCGATGTGCAGCAACAAGGTCAGGAGGAACCCTTGATCATCCCGCGCGAAAACGGCACATACCTGGCCGATGCCCTTATCCAGTTTTATGATTTTCTGAGTTATTTCGGTAAAGCTGAATGGGTAAGTGAAATTGAACAGGAGTTCGATACGCTGGCCGGATTCTCCCTGCATCAGTTGGAACATATCCCCAAAACCGGCGAAACATTCTCCTGGAGAGATTTTCACTTCGAAATCGTTGATATGGATGGTCAGCGCATCGACAAAATCATCGTATCGATTTCTGATGAGTTACGAGATGAGATGAGGGAGGATTAGAACGACAGCCGCCACGTATCCTCCGGATTTGTCAACCGGATACTTTTCTTCTTTTTGCCGTTGGTAAAGTGGATGATACTGATTTGTTCTTTTTTATACTCAAACAGCAAGTTATTGACAATGGTCAAATGCTGTGTCTTAGCGCCAATCGGTGTATCATAGTACGCGTAAATACAATCATCTTTGCTCTCGTATCCGATGAATTGAAGTGCCATTGATTTTTCATCCGCCTGTATTGACATATGACGTTGTATGTATGCATCCAGTATTTTTTCCATTGGGTCTCGGTCTCCTTTTGTCAGTAAGTCGATGCGCGTTTGCGGATTTGCTTTTTTCAGCGTCTGTTCCAGATCACTGGTAAACATACGTACACTGATCTCCAGCGCACCGGCCGTTTGATTATGCTCTACTTCCATGACAGAAACATAGTACGGGTGGGCCGGCGGTACAGCCAGACTTAGTAAAAAGAACAGCGCGTAGAGAATGGGCATAGGAGGGCAAAGATAATAGGCATGTCATTGTAAACAATGGTAGAATTGACTGATCTGTCCGGATATTCAAGCCCCTATTTTCACTAATTTTACGGTAATATGAAAAAACTACTCGTTTGCATTACAGCGCTCTTACTCATAACCCTCGTGCAAGGCCAGGATATTCGGAACAACCCGGGCAGCAATCACGGTAATCGATTTGAGCAATTGGGTACGATTTTACCCACACCCAACGAATACCGTACCGCCAGTGGTGCACCTGGTCCCAAATACTGGCAATAACGCTGCGATTATGTCATTCAATGTGAACTGGATGAACCCAATCGTAAATTGATCGGCAAAGAAACCGTCACCTATTTCAATCAATCGCCTAACACCCTTGATTACCTGTGGTTGCAACTCGATGAAAATCAACATAGCAGCACAAACAATGCAGGATACGAAAACAGCAATCCAATGCCAAATCAGGTTTCGCTCAACGACCTGCAGCGAATGACCGGACAAAAAGATAAAGAATACGGTGTCAACATCGTTTCGGTAAAAACGACAACCGGAAAACCGGTTCCTTATATCGTCAACAAAACCATGATGCGGATCGACTTGCCAAAGCCGCTCAAAGCCGGGCAGCAATTCACGTTTGTAATCGACTGGAACTATTTCATCGCTGACCGGATGAAATACGGCGGTCGCGGCGGATATGAAAACTTTGCAGAGGACGGAAATGACATTTTTACCATCACCCAGTGGTTTCCCCGCCTCTGCGTATACAGTGATTTTCAGGGATGGCAAAACCATCAGTTTGTAGGTAGCGGTGAATTTGCACTCACATTCGGTAATTATAAGGTGTCTATCACCGTTCCGGAAGACCATGTGGTGATGTCAACCGGACTCTGTCAGAATTATGAACAGGTATTGGACAACAAACAGATCGCTCGATGGAAAAAGGCGCAAAAAGGCGATGATGTGTATGAAATTGTTACACTCGACGAAGCTGTAGCCCGTGAAAAAAACAAAGCCCTCAAAAAGAAGACCTGGGTCTTTCATGCCGACAGTGTACGTGATTTCGCCTGGGGTAGCAGTCGAAAGTTTATCTGGGATGCCATGCCGATCACGGTTGAGGATAAACGCATTTTATGCATGAGCGCTTACCCAAAAGAAGCTTATAACCTGTACCGCCGGTTCAGCACCAAAGCCGTTGCTCATACCATCCGAAGCTATTCCAAATTCACCATCCCCTACCCGTATCCGGTTGCTCAAAGCATCGAAGCCTCCAACGGTATGGAATATCCGATGATTTGCTTCAACTATGGACGATGCGAGAAAGACGGAACCTACAGCGAAGGCATCAAAAATGGTATGCTGGGTGTTATCATCCATGAAGTCGGTCATAATTTTTTTCCTATGATCATCAACAGCGATGAAAGACAATGGACTTGGATGGACGAAGGCCTGAACACCTTTGTGGAGTATCTCACTGAAGAACTATGGGATAATAAATTTCCCTCCAGCCGAGGACCGGCCTATAAGATTGTTGATTACATGAAGCTACCCAAAGACCAGCTGGAACCCATCATGACCAACAGCGAAAATATAGCCATGTTTGGTCCAAATGCCTATGCCAAACCGGCGACCGGTCTGAACATCCTACGTGAAACCATCATGGGCCGAGAATTATTCGACTTTGCCTTCCAGGAATATTGCCGTCGCTGGGCTTTCAAACACCCAACACCGGCCGACTTTTTCAGAACCATGGAAGACGCCAGTGCGGAGGACCTCGACTGGTTCTGGCGCGGATGGTTCTTCAACACCGATCCGGTTGATATTTCCCTAGACACAGTCAAGTGGTCGGTGGTGGATACCAGTTACAAAGAACCAAAAGTTACTGAAGATCGCAAACGGTCGATTGTCATACCAAAGCCCATTTTGAATTCGTACGAAGACATCTCCAAAATCAGAAACCGGGAGGATAAATCGATCGTGTTTGCCACCGAGGCTGACACCAGTTTACAGGATTTCTACTGGCGATATGCACGTAACCTGGTTCAGCTCGAGGATGTGTCAACGCAAACCAGAGATGTACCCGGCGAACTGACCGAAACATATACCGCTGATGAAAAAAGAGTACTGGCAGGCAACAAATTCCTGTATGAACTCACGTTTACCAATAAGGGCGGCATGGTTATGCCCATTATCCTGCAATGGACATTTGAGGACGGAACAACAGAAATCACACGAATCGGAGCCAATGTCTGGAGAAAGAATGAACAAAAAGTGGTTAAAACATTTTTAAAGGAGAAAAAAGTGGTAGGCGTTAAACTCGATCCCTTCCGAGAAACAGCCGACATTGATGAAAAGAACAATCAATGGCCAGTCGTAGAACAACCATCAAAATATCAACTGTTTAAAAACCGGGTTGAACGCGGTCGACGTAATAATAGTGGCGGGGCGGTCAATCCCATGCAGTTTGAAAAGAAAAACAAATAGGTGTCAAAGCCCGACGGCGCCATCCCGGACGGCGCCTTTCTTACCTCGGTTCTTCTTTTCCCACTCCAGCATGAATGGCGTTTTCTCAGGCTTTTTGTAGGGCGTTTGTACTTGCGCGGCCTGTTCCGGCTTTATCAGATTATTATTTTGCCAGTTCTCTGTTTGTACCACTCGTCCTGATCCGGGCTCGTAGTAACTCCATGTACCATGCTTGACACTGTAGGGCATTGCTTTGACTATTTTGTATTCCAGTATTTCATTGCTTCCTGTTCCATAGACCGGAACCGTATCGTAGGGCGAACTGGGATCATACCCTTTCCAGCTTTCTTCCCGCTCCAGGTACCCTAGAAAATTATAATACTGTTGCACCCCATGTTTGCCGCCCAGGCGATATTGTTCAATTCCCAGCAAATCCCCCTGGAGGGTATACAACCGCCAAATACCATCTTTCTCGCCATTTTTGTAAACGCCTTCTTCCACATAACCCGGTTCGCCCCGCAGCTCAGGCATTTCAACCACCCATTTACCGGTTTTCACCCCTTTATCGGTTATTGCATTAATCGTATCTCCTTTTCGGGATATAGTGAACGATTTGTATTGTGCCTGCATTTCCTGACAACCGATGAGGAGAAGAACCATTGCAATGATCCCTTTTGTGAACTGTGTGTACATACGCGTTGGTGTTACTGAAATTTGGCCTAAATTACCAAACAATGACTTTGTACGCTCAAAAATTCTGTTAATACATTCGTATGCAATCCTATAAACGTTATTTCACCATCCCCTCAACACCGGATCTGGTCTATAAAGCACTAACCCATGCCCCTACCATCACCTTGTGGACAGGCGAACCGGCTATAATGGATGAAATACCAGACAGTGAGTTTTCCTGGTGGGATGGGGCCATTTGCGGCAAGAACATTGCTTTTACACCGAACAAAGAAATTATTCAGGAGTGGTATTTTGGCGATCAACCGGACGCATCGATTGTAACCATCCGGCTTCATGATGCCAAGGGAAAAACCTCACTCGAAGTGAGGCAAACCAATATACCCGAGGCAGACTATGAAAACATCTCAGAAGGATGGGAAACAGTATTCGGGGCTGCGTTAATTGATTTTTACCGAGTATAGATTACTTGACCTGTACTTTCAACATGCTTTGGCCTTGCAGGAAGGCTTCGAGATCATCCCCCACCACACACTCCCCTACACCGGCGGGCGTGCCGGTGAAAATCAGGTCGCCGATATTCAGCGAAAAATAGTTGGAAATGTTCGCTATCAGTTTGTCCACAGAAAATATCATCTGAGACGTGTTTGCTTTCTGAACCTCTTCCCCGTTTTTAAAAAAGGAGAAGTCAATATTCTTGAGATTGGTCTCTGAGGTGATGTCGATGAATTTTCCGATTGCTGCCGAGTTATCAAATGCTTTTGCTTTCTCCCAGGGCAGTCCTTTGCGTTTGCATTCGTCCTGGATATCGCGGGCAGTAAAATCGATGCCAACCGTTATGGCATTGATGTAGTTGGATGCATGTCGTTCCTGAATATACCGGCCGTTTTTGCAAACCCGGAGCACGAGTTCGCACTCGTAATGAAGCTCATTGGTGAATTCAGGATAGTAAAAGGGATTGTGCGGCTGCAATAGCGCGCTTTTGGGTTTCATGAACACCACCGGTTCTTCGGGAATATCATTTCCGAGTTCACGGGCATGGTCAGCATAATTCCTTCCGATACAAACGATCTTCATGCTTAGTTTTGGTGGGGTTAGAGATTAACGCATCACGAAAATAATCAAAACCGCACAAAAAACAATTCAAAACCAGCTATTTATCAGGCATAAACGACTGGGCATTGACCGTAGACATAACAGCATCAAACCCCTGCGCGGCGATCTGTTCAATAATTTCGACCGATTTTCCGATTTTATAATCAACAATGGGTTGCTCGTCGGACAGCCACCGACTCAGGACAAAATCGGCCTGCATTCCTTTGGGAAATTGATTACCAATCCCAAAGCGTAATTTCGGATAGGCATCCGTACCTAGGATGAATTCAATGTCGCGCAATCCATTATGGCCGCCATGTGTACCTGCTTTCCGCAACCGCAATTTGTCTATGGGTAATGAGAGATCATCCACAATGGTCAGTGTTTGATCCAATGCACAATGTTCCTTATCGAGCCAGTACCGAAAAGCACGACCACTCAAGTTCATATAGGTCGTGGGACATACACAAACAAAGGTCTTCCCTTTCCAGCGAACCTCGGCAACATAGGCCAGCCGGTCAGACCGAAACTGCCCCCCATGTTTGGAAACAAATGCATGCAGCACATCAAAACCAATATTGTGGCGGGTGTGCACATATTCGTTACCAATATTTCCCAATCCTACCAATAGAAATTTGTGCATGTTCTGTTGTTCATTGACTCAATGATAATGAAAAAAAGTGGCGTTTATGCATCGGTTGATTATAAATCCAGCTCGGCTGCCAGATAGCGACCGGTATGGCCAACACCAGACTTGACCAAAGCCTCGGGCGTTCCTGAAAATAGGCATTTTCCACCGGCGTCTCCACCTTCCGGACCGATATCAATGAGCTGGTCGGCTACTTTAATAATATCGAGATTGTGTTCAATGACCAACACCGTATTGCCTCTTTCCACCAGTTTCTGAAGCACTTCCAACAACTGTTTGATATCCTGAAAATGAAGCCCTGTACTGGGCTCGTCCAAGATATAGATCGTGCGACCTGTATCCCGTTTGGCCAGTTCGGTAGCGAGTTTCACTCGCTGGGCTTCTCCTCCGCTAAGGGTTACTGAACTTTGACCAAGCGTAATATACCCTAAGCCAACATCCTGTAATACTTTTATTTTTCGGTAGATTGACGGAACCGGCTGAAAAAAGGCCACCGCCTCATCCACGGTCATGTCGAGCACCTCACTGATGTGTTTTCCTTTGTAGCGGATCTCCAGCGTTTCGCGGTTATACCTTTTGCCATTACAGGATTCGCAATGCACATGCACATCCGGCAGAAAATTCATTTCAATCACACGCATACCGCCACCTTCACATACCGGACACCGTCCGCTCTTCACATTAAACGAGAATCGACCGGCTGTATATCCTCTCACTTTTGATTCCGGAACGGCAGCAAACAAACTGCGGATATCGGTGAAAAAACCACAATACGTGGCCGGATTACTCCGTGGGGTTCGGCCGATTGGACTTTGATCGATTTCAATCACCTTATCAATATGGTCCAGGCCTTCAATGCGCTCATACGGAAGCACCGGCATCCTCGTCTTGTAAAAATGATTATGCAGAATCGGATACAAGGTATCATTGATCAGGGTTGATTTGCCACTACCACTGACACCGGTGACTACGGTTAAGGTGCCGAGCGAAAAGGCCACATCGATTTTTTTCAGGTTATGGCCTTGAGCGCCATAGATCACCAGCTGATGTCCACTCCCCTTTCGTCGTGTATCCGGAACCGGTATTTTTAGTTTGCCGGTCAGGTACCGGGTTGTTTCACTGGTTGCTTTTAGAAGCTGTTTGGGGGTGCCCTGAAAAACAATGTCGCCACCATGGATACCTGCTTTCGGTCCGATATCAATCAGGTAGTCGGCCGCCAGCATGATATCGCGATCGTGTTCCACCACCAGAATTGTGTTGCCCAAGTCCCGTAGATTTTCCAGTGCCTGAATCAATTTATGGTTATCGCGTTGATGCAAGCCGATACTGGGTTCATCCAACACATAGGTGATTCCTTGCAGCTGAGACCCGATTTGAGTGGCCAGTCGGATGCGCTGATATTCGCCGCCGCTCAACGTACCGGCATTTCGTTCCAGTGTTAAGTAGGTAAGCCCAACATCATTCAGAAAAAATAACCGTTCTCGGATTTCTTTCAGCAAATCACGGGCAATTTCGTTTTGTCGTTTACTCAGTCTTTTCTCTATGCCGTCGAACCAGCCGGCGAGCTGATCGATATGCATCGACGACAACTCAGCAATATTTTTGCCATCTATTTTAAAATGTAAACTTTCTTTTTTAAGCCGGGTGCCGGAACAGGTTGTACAGGTAACGGATTCCAGAAACTGCATCACCCAGTTACGAAGCGTATCGGTTTGGTTGGCATCGGTAAACCAACGCTTCAGCATTGGCACCACACCCTCAAACGGATCCTTGTAGAAATCAACGGATGAGCGCTCCTCACCCACATCGATGCGCAGGGACTGTTCAACATCATTGGCTCCGAATAGAATCCGATCCAGCTGTTCTTTCTTCAGCGATTGGATGGGTTTTTGCAGATCGATTTTATGACTGGCAGCAAACTGCTGCATTTTTTTATACACCTGCGCCTCTCGTTCCTCACCCAACGGCACGATTCCGCCATCACGAATTGATTTTTCCCGATCCGGCATCAAGGCCTCGAGGCTGATCTGATATAGATTACCCAATCCCCGACACTGGGAACAGGCTCCGTATGGCGAATTGAATGAAAACGCATTGGGGGATGGCTCCTCGTAACTGATTCCGGTATCCGGACACATGAGTTCTCGACTATATGCGCGGACCTGCGCTGCCGCAGTAGATTGTACAAACATCAGTCCCTTTCCAATAAGCATGCATTGTTGTACACTTTGGGCGATGCGGTGTTTCATGTCTGGTATCACTTCTAAACGATCAACCACCAATTCAATATCATGCACTTTATAGCGATCCAATTGCAGTTTAGGCGTCAGCTCCACGATGTCTCCATCAACCCGCACTTTCAGGTAGCCCTTTTTACGCATCTCTTCAAACAATTCGCGGTAGTGACCCTTCCGGCCTCTGACCAGCGGAGCCAGCAAAATGATTTTTTGCTTACTGTAATCCTGTAAGATAGACCGTATGATTTCGTCTTCAGAAAAGCGCACCATTTTTTTGCCTGTCTCATAACTAAAGGCCTCTGCCGAACGGGCGAACAGGAGACGCAGGAAATCATAAATCTCGGTAATCGTGCCAACGGTGCTTCTGGGATTCCGGTTGGTCGTTTTTTGTTCGATGGAAATAACCGGTGAAAGCCCCGAAATCCGGTCTACATCCGGACGTTCCATATCCCCTACAAATTGCCGGGCGTACGCCGAAAAACTTTCCATATACCGCCGTTGTCCTTCGTTGTAGATCGTGTCAAATGCCAGGGATGATTTTCCGCTGCCGCTAACACCGGTAATAACGACCAGCTGGTTACGGGGGATAGTCACGTCGATTCCTTTCAGATTATGTTCACGAGCCCCCAGGATTTCAATGCATTCTGAATCAGGTTGGATTTTAACGGCTTTCTTATGTTTCGTGGACGATGACATTGGGTCGCAAAGATACACACAAAAAAAGCCTGCATCGGCAGGCTTGGAATAAGGTTAATCACAGCGTGATTATCGACCGGAGGATGATTGAATGAAGCGATTCAGCTCCTCTTTACTGGTTGAGTAGGTCAGTACCGTTCCTACTTTGAAGTAATTTCTCGGATCGGTTGTGTACGCGTAAGCGAATTTGGCAAAAGCCAGTTTATTATCCTCAAAACTGAACATCTCACAGATCTGAATGACCTGATCAGTTGATAAACAATTGGAACTCACAATCGACTTGGCCGTTGATAATTTGGTTTCATCAAAACTGGATTCGTCAATTGCATTTTTTGCACCATTAAAATCAGCGCTGCTCATTGGCCATCTGTTCATGCAAGAAGCAGATGAGGTAGGTGGATTATTGGGCCGTGTAGGGCGAACCGGGGGTTGTTGTTGTGCTGGTGGCAAGCCAACATCGCCATCCGGATCTTGAATGGAAATATTGACATTCATACCGGGAACGTTCACCGAAGCACCGATTGTACCGTTGTTCCGCGGATTGGTTGGTGGTTGTACGCCTCCTCCAACAGGATGTCCAAAATGATGAACATACATACCAGATGGCGGCACAAAGTCGGGTTGTACGGGAATCATGGAAAAATAATTCATTTTAGCTTTTTTCTTTTTATCAACCTTGATTTTGTACGTTACTTCCATGAATATACCATCGGCATCTGTTATCATTAAATTTCGCTTAATGATGTCCTTGATCGTATTGTCTTCAAAAACAATTTTGGCCATGTAGTAAGGCTGTGGCAATTCTTCAATACGAATATTGGACTCAGGAATATCGTTCTGTTTCTCACCATTGAGGTAGAGATAAAACCGGTCACCGTCTTCGGAGAAAACCGTGAGATTGCCATAATTCACATTGAACTGTGCGAATGCGAATAGGGGAAGAAGCGCAAATAGTAAAAAGTAGATTTTTTTCATAATGTGTTGCTTGATGATGAACAAATATACAAACCAATGGGTAAGTCCGATAATCATAACGCAGGTTTAATCACCAACCCAATTTTGACTTTTTTTAACGGATCAACAACACTGTGCCTTTTTGCGTGATGACCGAGGAACCACGATAGCGATAGGTACATACCCAAACATAACTGCCAACCGGAGCCGGTTTATTGCGTAGTTGTCCTTTCCAGCGAAGCAATGGGTTATCTGAAAAGTAAACCAGATTACCCCATCGATCGAATAGTCGTATGGTGAAATTCGTCAATCCGGTGTTATCACCCAGGGGGCCAAACCGATCGTTAACGCCATCATCATTGGGCGAGAAGGCTGTTGGAAAGTAAACTCCCTGACAACCCTTGATTATCGAAATGGTATCTGCGCCTTCGCAACCATTCTGGTCTTTGACCGATACGAAATACGTGCCTGGCGTTGTGACCAAAAACGTTTGTCCGACACTGTTATCCTGCCAGCGGTAAGATACAAATTGGCCGGGATTGAGCCGGATTGATTGAGTTTCACAGAGGGTTGTATCGGCACCCAGACGAGGCCGGAGAACAACCTGTTGTCTTGTGATACTAACATCCGGACTTGCCAGCACACAACCATTTGCATCCGTGATCTGGACCTGATAAGTACCCGGAGCCAACCCGGTTATGGTCGAGGAAACAGCGCCGGTAGACCATAGAAAACCATAGGGAGCGACACCACCCGTGACACTGGCACTGGCCATTCCATTATTATTTTGGCAGTACGTATCCGTACCACCTGCACGAACGCTTAACGGCGGCGGATTAGGCAAGGCGATATTGACCGTAACTGAACAAGCACCCGATTCACTGACCGTAACGGCGTAATTGCCAGCTGGGAGATTTGAAATCAACGGAGTCGTTTGTGCCGAAGCGGTACTCCAGGAAACGGAATACGCTCCAAGACCACCCGAAGGCACAACTTGCAACTGCCCGGTTTGATCATTCGTGCAACGAACCGGCGAAACCGTATTGATGGATGCACCCAGGATCCGCATAACGGTGTCGGTTACCTGCTGTGAACCATTTTGATAAAAAACAGTTTGTGTGACGGTAAAACTGCCGGCCGATGAAAAGACATGAGTAGGATTCAGGGTTGTTGACGTATTCTGTGCACCGGAATTGGGATCGCCAAAATCCCAGCGTACACCCGACTGACAAAACTGCGGAATGGTTGAAAACGAAACCGATCGGTTGGGGGAACAATTATATGTAAACCCACCGGTTGGTGGTGGTGTTTCCCGAATGGAGAAGTCATCTAATGCAAATCCCTCATAATCATTACAAACCGTACCGGCACCGAATACAAAGCGGAACACAATCCCACTCCTACCTGCCAGATCAGCAAGGGTATGCCTGGCTTCCACCCAGGTCCCACTCCCATTCCCGCTCTGACAATTGCCGCCTGAACCGGATAGACTGCTGCCGGACCAACCAGGCCGATTTCCTAAAAAACGAACCGACGCATTATTGTACCAGTTGATGCCGGTACAATTTGAATTAGAATTGGCCGAACCCAGCAATTGCCAAGTGGTTCCCTGATCCGATGAATATTCGAGGTGCACGCCGTCAAAATTTCGTTCCGTCTCCCAGAGGATGTTAACGGATACTTCAGGATTGATCAAATTGGTAAAATCGAAACAAGGTGATTGCAGGTAAGAGAGCCCGGCGTTATAGTTAGCACCCGACAACCCTCCCACTACCCAGCAACGCTGACCGGATGCCGCCGCTGTGATAACCGTTTTCGTGCCGGGCACGATGGTACCCCATTCCCAGTGAGTGGCATTGGATCGGGTAAACCCTGCGGTGTTGAACTCAAATGACTCAACGAATGGAAACGTATTCACCGGAGAGGCGCACTGTGCTATAGCCCCTTGATGCCATCCGAGCAATGCCAAAACTAAAAAAGACAGCCGGTGAACAATTGAATTTCCAAACATGTTCTGCAAAACTACTGAGCCTTATGCAACAATGCGACAGAAATAACGAAATAAGACCAAAGCCTTTACCTTCGCCATGAAATTGAATGCTATGAACCGAATATCCTTGCTGCTACTTCTTTTTACAAGTCCTTTCTTTGTTCAGGCACAAGACGACTTTTGTCACGAAAAATGCAACAGAGCCCGTGTGGCCAACAACATGCAGCGGGTCAACTATTACCAATACACGACGATGAACAAATATGATGTCCGGCACATCAAACTGGATATTAACGCCGAAACAGCCACGCGGGCACTGTCAGGCCATGTGGTTACGACGGCTGTTGCAGTAGCACCTCTAGACAGCTTCGTCACCGAGTTTAAAAGTACCATGGTGGTGGATTCCGCTTTTGTTAATAATGTCCCGGTTGTTTTTAATCATACCTCCGATCATCTATTCATTCCCATCACACCGATAATACCAATTGGCACTTCGTTTTCCGTTCGTATTCATTATCGTGGAACAGCCGGATCGAATGGCGTGTTTGCCGGCACCTCTGCCAGCAGCGGATTAAGCTATGTAGCCACCCTTTCGGAAAGCTATCAGGCGAGGGAATGGTTCCCCTGCAAACAACTCCTGGGTGATAAAATCGACTCAACCGATATCTGGATCACCACCAGCAGTGCAAACAAGGCCGGATCCAACGGACTATTACAAGGTGTTGACAACCTGCCGAGCGGAAAACTCCGTTATCGCTGGAAAACCCGTTACCCGATGGTGTACTACCTCATCAGCATCGCTGTAGGTAATTATCAGGAGTACGTCAACTACGCCCGACCGACCGCCATCCAACCCGATTCCATTCTGGTGCAACACTACATCGCCAATACCGCGACCTACCTGAATTCAGTGAAGACCAACCTCGACAAAACACCGCCCTTCATTGAAAAGCTCAGTGAGTTATTTGGACTTTACCCTTTCTACGAAGAAAAATACGGCCACTGTCAGGCTTCCATCGGTGGTGGTATGGAACATCAAACCATGAGTACCATGGCTAGTTTCAGCACGTCGTTGATCGCGCATGAACTTGGTCATCAATGGTTCGGCGACAATGTAACCTGTGCCCGATGGAACGATATCTGGATCAACGAAGGCTTTGCCACCTACAGCGATTACCTGCTCGCCGAAAAACTGCCGGCACTTTATACCACATCGGCCGCTTCCACCATGCTCAATATGCATACCAATATTATGAGTGTAGCGAATGGCAGTGTGTATGTTCCCGAAACTTCCGTTTATGACGAAAACAGAATCTTCAGCAACCGGTTGAGCTACAACAAAGGCGCTGCGATCATTCACAATCTGCGGTTTGAAATCCAGAGCGACAGTCTGTTTTTTCAGGGCATCCGAAACTTTCAGGCACGATTCAAAGATTCGGTTGCCACGGGCGAGGATTTCAAAGAGGAAATGGAACTAATTTCAGGAAAAGATTTCACCACGTTTTTCAATCAGTGGTATTACGGCGAAGGATACCCTACACACAGCATCACTTTCCTCAAACCAACACCGGATTCGATCCAGCTTTTTGTAACGCAAACAACCAGCACCGCTGTAACGCCTCTTTTCAGCGGATTACTGGAATTGAAAATCACATCCGCTCAGGGAGATACAACCGTGCTTATCAATATCACCTCGAACAATCAAACGTTTCGAATTCCCTATTCAAAAACGCCCACGAATATCATCATTGACCCCAACAACTGGGTAATCAATCGCACCGGAACAATTACTAACGGGACGGTTGTTCCGGTTGTATTGTCTAATGTACGGGCAACTGGTAAGTCCGATTGTACCTATACTTTTGAATGGGACGCTCGCGATGAAATCAATGTGCTTCGGTATGAAGTTGAACGGAGTGAAAATGGTACAACTTTCCAAACAGTCGCATCGGTTACACCTCTACGTAACAGCGTCAGCTCGTATGTTTATAACCACAGCTCCACCAATGAAACGGTTATCTACTTCCGTATCAAAATCATTCGGTACGACGGTGGTTTTTCTTATTCATCAATCGCTCAGGCGACAACCAACTGTAATCCGTTGGCCGATATCCGTGTATTACCAATACCGGCTACTGCATCCGCCATCATCGACGTTTCTATGCCGGAAAAAGGCCTTGTAGATTTTCGTTTATTCAATGAAACCGGGCAGCTGGTGCGTCAACAGACGTTATCATTGAACCGAGGTTCAAATCGTGTTGATGGCTATTTTGACAAACTGGCCGGTGCGGGGATGTATTGGTTGATAGCTCGTTTACCAAGCGGCGAGCGCATCTCCCGAAAAGTGATCGTTCGTCCATAAAAAGAGGCCACGCTGAGCGTGGCCTCTTTGTTGTAAACCTTCGCCTTATTTATTTAATAAGCGTTGAGGTCTTTATTTTTCCGTTTCCGATTACCTGCAATTTATATGGCCAGCTCTTTAATTTTTATAGTTGACTGGTACGTTCGGCGCTTCCTTTCATTTTGGTTACGTCTTCCTGACCCAAACCGTTGTTGAATTTCTCATGTAGTGAAATCGGTATTCCATCGATGAGGGCATACTCCGCTTGGGGATTATATATCAGTAATTTGATTCGTAAAGAGGATCCTGACTGACCTATAGAACGGAAAGCATATCGCTTCCATTGGTTGGTTTATCTGATTCATTAAGGCAAAATGATGGTTAGTGAATATCTATTCGCAAAATCGAAAACGCATGAGTGCTTGCCACCGATTAGTGAGCCTTACTTATCGTCATCATCCAGCATTGAATCGAAATATGCAATGCCCGTTAAGAAAAAAAATTTAACCTTATTTAAACAATTGCACGGTTTTTGTATCTATCACATGTTCCATCATCCGAACAAACCATCACATGAGAAAAAAAATAC
>CAZZJF010000007.1:0-29744 GCA_964654325.1 uncultured Ferruginibacter sp. | reverse complement strand
CAGATGTTATCTTTCTTCTCCGCAAGCGCCCGCATTATCAATACCCGACGAGCGGTTACCGAATGCTTAGAAATTGCCATGGGTGATCAGTATGCGCAGGCTGATTTGTTGATTTTACACGCGTCCATCGGACATGATTTCAATGAAATGGTCCAACAGGCCCGGGAAATGGCGCCTCATGCACAGATCGTTGCGGCTTCGTGTTGTGGTGTCGTGGGACGCGAGGGTGTCAGTGAATCAATGAAAGATATTGCCCTGATGGCGGTAACCGGAAAAGATTTTTCTGTTGAGTGCACGGATGGGATCGTTGGGCAAAACACATATGAAAAAACACTCGAAATGGCAAAAGCCATGAAAGCCAAAAATCCAATGGTGAATATGGTGTATACGCTGGCTTCTGGTATAGATATAGATAATGATGCGACCATTCGGGCCATTGAGGATGTATTTGGTAAAGAGGTAACCATCTTTGGCGCCACCTCGTCCGATAATATGAAAGGGGTTGTCAGTTATCAGGCCTGTAATACGACCGTTTATGAACACGGCGCTTACCTGGTGGGCTTCTCGGATCCTACGTTGAAGGTAGATACACAGGCAACCCACGGTTTCGTTGCGGTAGGGGAGCCGATGATTGTAACCCGGTCAACCGGACATGTTATTCATGAGCTCAATGGTAAACCAGCTTGGCAAGAATATACAGACCGTCTTGGACTACCCACAACGGCTACATGCGGCGATTCCATTCCGGTCGGTGCCCTGGGTGAGCGCCTTTCGCCAGAAATGGCTATGGAGTACGGTAACTCGCACATCCTGCGTGTTGTTACAAAACAGGAAGGAAACGACATGTATTATGCAACGGCTATAAAACCGGGCACTGAATTGTGGTTGACCACCCGCGATGAAGATCTTATTTTCAACGAAATGGACAGGATGGTCGGCGAGATGAAAAAGCGAATTGGTGATAAAGAAGTAGTGGCGGTGTTTCATGCGGATTGCCTGGCCAGAGGGCGCTTTCTGTTTAATCGAATTATCAAGGATGAGTTAGTTAGTAAGATGCAATACCCCTTCTTCCAGAAAGGACAATGCCCGCCATGGCTGGGTATGTATGGATTTGGAGAGTTTGCACGCTTGGGTGGTGAGAATGTTTATCACAACTACACCACGGCGTTGTATGTGATATATAGATAATGTACCCTTTCATTACATGAATGAGCAGCTATCATATGAAAATTTGCTCGAACAAAACCGGGAGCTACAACTGAGAATCACCCGATTTTCTGCTATTCAGCAAGAGTTGATTAACACGAGAGACCGGTTAGACACTGAACTGGAACTATATAAACGAAAACAACGGTATAGTTCAAAAGCCCTTCGAGTCAACAACTTTGAGGAGTTGTATACACTATTATCGGAAGGGTTGGTCGATATTCTGGAGGTTGAATTTGGCATCATCCATATTCACTATCCGCTAAATCCGGAAAATGATGTGCTGATAGCTGAAGGGTATCCGATTCCGGACGATGTGTCCTGTTTTTCAACCCAATTACGAGCATTACACGCATCACAAGGGAATGGGCTCTGCACATCGACGCAATTATCGCCCTTTCATTCTTTATTGATGAACAGTGCGATGCTGGTTGGATATGACGTAGAGGAGTTGAATTATGAGGTTTATTTTGTTGCCGGTAATTCAGCAGACAATGCCCTTTCGTATCCAACATTGGATAACCGGCACATTCAAATTTTTACATTGTTTGCCAATCAGATGCATCTGGTCTTGGCCAACCTGAAACGCAAAAAAAAGATTGAAGACCAGTTTCAACAATTAAAGCTATCGGAAACAACCCTTCAAAAATTATCCTTGATAGCAACCAAATCCAAAAGTGGAGCAATCATTGCGGACACAAACGGCCGGATTGAATGGGTCAATGAAGGGTTTACTGCCATGTCGGGGTATGCGTTGCATGAAATCATCGGAAAAAAGCCAAAAGATTTTCTTCATGGCCCCATGACTTCACAAGAGGCCATCAGCCGCTTAAGCGAAGCCCTCTCTCAGAAAAAAGACATTGAGATCGTCGTTGCCAATTACACCAAAGATGGTCGTTTGTATCAGACACAACTGGAAATCATTTCCGTTTTCGATGAAAAAGGACAACATGTTAATTTCATTGGTATACAGAAAGACGTTTCGGAAGAAATAAGGCATCGTAACGAAGTGGACGCAATCAGAACCTTCTACGAACAGATTCTTGACTTTTCACCCTCTCGTATCATTGTGTTTGACCAGGCGCATCAGGTAGAATATTCCAATGGATTCAATTTCAACCATCGTTTATTGGATAATGAAAGCCATCATTCAATCGGCAAAAACCAATGGATTAACCAGGCCCAATTAGAACGCTTTTTACAACGGTTAGATCAGGTAGCAATCCTCAAAACAAAGATTCAATTTGAGGACATCCATATTGACTCGGAAGGCCAGCAGCAAACGTACTTGTGGAGTATCGTTCCTTACATAGATACCGACGGAATTCCAAAACATTTTATTGTTATGGGTACTGATGTTTCCGAGTTGAAAAAAATTCAGTATGATATTATACTTAAAAACGAAGAGCTTAAAAAAATCAATCTGGAGCTTGATCAGTTTGTATACAGTATTTCACATGACCTCCGCTCGCCGTTGTTGTCAATCAAAGGGCTATTAAACCTGGTCATGCGTTCGCCATCCCTGTCGGAAGGCGATCGTAAATTCCTGTCATTATCCATCGGCTCTACCGAGAGGCTGGATAATACCATCCAGGAAATTCTTGACTTTTCAAGAAACTCAAGACAAGAAGTAACCCAAGAGGCGTTTGATATTGGCATCTTGGTTCAAACCATTTTTGATGATCTCCGTTTTTCACAAGATGAGCAAATGGTGCTCAATCTGCGGACAAAGGAAACCACCTTGCTGTACTCCGATAAATTACGGGTAGCATTGTTATTAAAAAACCTCATCGGAAACAGTATAAAGTATAGACGGAAAGATGTTACAGCTGTGATTGATGTTGTTGTTTCTGCAAAAGATGATCTTATTGAAATAATCGTACAGGATAATGGAGAGGGGATTTCTGAAAAGCATCTGAGTAAGGTATTTGACATGTTTTACCGCGGCACTACCAATGGCGTCGGTACCGGATTGGGTCTTTATATCTGTAAAGAGATTGTAGACAAGCTAAGTGGGCAAATAGCCATAACGTCAATCCTGGGCGAAGGAACAGCTGTTACCATTCATCTGCCCCGTTTAAAATAAATCTGATTGCAACCATCCAATGTTGAGATAATATGGTTATCTTGAAACAAGACCATAATGCTACAAACTGAACCGTATGCTTGTATTTCTGGTAGATGACGATGATGTTTTTAATTTCATGAACGAGGCAATCATTCAGATGGTAGAGCCGGGTACAACTGTTCGTATTTTCAAATCGGGGGAAGATGTTGTTCGCCACATCGAACAGGATCCGGATTTTATTGCGCCGGATCTGATGTTTCTCGATATCCGGATGCCGCATATGGATGGATTTGCCTTACTCGAATACCTGGAGCAACAAGCGGTCGACCGTTTTCAACACACCTGTTTGCATATGCTTTCGTCTACGTTGGACGAAAAAGACCTGTTACGAGCCAACAATAATCCGCGTATTCAAAGTCTGCTGAGCAAACCATTGTCCATCGACCTGGTAGCCGATTTGTTTCGCTCTCTGAAAAACGTATAAATTACTGTTCAATGGGAATTCGTATCTGCATCCGGCAGCCCTTTTGAGGAGCCGAATTGATATCCATGGTGCCGCTGAACAATTCAGCGCGACGACGGATATTGGCCAGTCCAATGCCTTTTTTCGTCGTTTCCGGATCAAATCCGACACCATTATCAGCTATTAGAAAGTGAAGCCAGTTAGAATCTTTGTGCAGGCGGATCTCAATCTGCGTGGCATTGGCATATTTGGAAATGTTTCGAAGTTGTTCCTGCAGGATACGGTATAAATTCAGCTGCATATCGCGCGACACGGATTCGCTCAGTGTTTCAGTATCAATCGACACGTCAATGTCATATTTGTTTTCCGGATTGAAATTGTCAATCAGTTCGGTAAAGGTGTCTTGAATGGTGGTCTGATCGAAGAATGATGGCGCTAGTCGGTGAGAGATGTTACGAATCTCATCCAAGGCCAGATTGATGAATTGTTTCGTTTTGGTATGCCAGGGCACAGCCTTCGTATCCAGGTTATCTTGCAGCATATCCAGACTTAACTGGGTGCTTGCCAGAATCTGACAAACATTGTCATGGAGTTCGGTACCGATCTCGTATCGTTCATCTTCCTGGGTTTTGATAATCGCTTTGGTGATCATCTGTTCCGTTCGGATACTTTCCGTCATATCAATGATGATGGCTGATTCGAATTCTTGTTCATTGATGTTGATGGTGTTGGCATACGTATCTACATCCAGGATCGAGCCCGATTTCGTTTTATGACGATACCGGCCCTTATATGGCATGGGTGAATGGCTGACGGTTGTGGCCAGTTTCTTTTTTTCGTCTACACTGAATTCATCCTGAACGATATCGAAGAGGCTGAGCTGTTTGAATTCATCTTCTGTGTATCCGTATTTTTCAATAGCGGCGAGATTGACCTGAACAAATCGGAATTGTTCCGTATCGATAATCCACATCGGTTGCGGGCTTAGCTGGAAAAGACTACTATATCGTTTCTCTGATTCTTCGAGCAAGGTATTGGTTCGCTTCCGCTCCATGTTGTACACAATGCTTTTTTCGAGCGAGCTTGCGTTGATATCATCCTTGAGCAGGTAATCAGCAGCCCGAAGGGAGAGGGAGCGAATCCCAAAATCCAGATTGCCATAACCGGTCAACACAATAACGGGCGTTTTGGGCCGTCGATCAACCACGTCGGTGATCAGTGACTCACCGGATTTGTCGGGCAGGGTTAGATCAAGCAAGATCACATCAAAATGCAGAGCGGTGTTGTCAAGAAAGGGCAGGGCCTCTTCAAATTTTCGGGCATGTTCGATGGTTGGCGTGTGGAACTGTTCTTCCAGGTAATCCCGGATCAGCAGAAAGTCGCCGGCATTGTCCTCTATAATCAGGATAGATAAGGTCTTTTTTTCGTGCATACGGGCTCCGGGTTGAATTAGTCCGTTTCGATTTGTGCGTCATTGTCTGATTCAGCCAATGAGGAGGGCATCGTGAAATGGAATGTACATCCGTGATCTTCATTCGTAGTCACCCAGATTTTTCCGCCTACGGCCTCTACAATTTTTTTGGTGATGGCCAGGCCGATTCCGGTTCCCGAGTATTCGTCACGGTGATGTAGTCGTTGAAAGATAACAAATATTTTCTGGAAGTGCATCGGATCGATGCCGATTCCATTGTCCGTAATGGAAAAGCGCCAGTGATCCATTTCTTTCTCGGCGGTGATACGTATGACCGGAGGTACACCATCACGATGGTATTTGATGCTGTTGCCGATCAAATTTTGAAACACTTGCCGGATAGGCGACATATGGCCTCTGACGACCGGAAGCTGGTCATATTGGATGCTTGCTTTGGTATCGGCAATTTGTCGACTCAGCAGCAATTCTACTTCACGTACCACATCACCGGTGTCGATATCGGCAATATTTTCATTCGGTCTGCCAGCTCGGGAGTATTCCAGCAGATCCATGATGATCTGTTTCATGCGACGGGCGCCGTCTACCGCGTAGAAAATGTATTCCCGGCCTCGATCGTCCAGTTGATCAGCGTATTTTTTCTCGAGTTGTGTTAAAAAGCTGGAAACCATCCGCAAGGGTTCTTGTAAATCGTGGGAAGCGATGTATGCAAAATGTTCCAGCTCTTCATTGCTTCGTTTCAGGGATACCAGGGTTTCGCCGAGTTTGTTTTCAATCAGTTTTCGTTCAGTGATATCGATACCATATCCGATGACAAATTTCAGTTTTCCATCTTCGAAATACGGGTAGAAATTCCGCAGCACATAGGTGTTTCCCCGAATCGGGTGCTGATGTTCGTCTACCCATTGCACTGTTTTGCCTGTTGTTACTGCTTCTTCAAACAGGGCCCATCGTCGTTGAAAAATGGCTTGGTCTATCCCACGATAGGCGGCATATTCCACATCGTTTTTTCCAATCAGCCACTGCCGTATCTCCGCATTTTTTACGGCTTGCGGGTTGATGAAGATATACCGGTGTTCGGGATCAAATACCGCAATGTCGGTAGGGATATTGTTGATGATGTCTTCTGTAAACTTTTTTTGTCGGTTGAGTTCTTCTTCCGCTTTCCTCAGCTCGGTCACATCCCGTTGCACTGAAATCCAGTGGGTACACTCACCTTTTTCATTGAATACCGGCGTAACAGAAAACTGGCACCAATAAGGCTCTCCGTTTTTTTTGTAATTGATAGATGTTATTTCGCCGAATGTTTGGTTTCGAATACAGGTTGCAATTTGTTTCAGCGCCACTTTATCGGACTGCGGCCCTTGTAAGAAAGCGGGTGACTTTCCTTTGATTTCATCCAGCGAGTACCCGGTTTGATTGGTGAAACGGGGGTTCACGTATATAATAGGCGACCCTTTTTTGGCCTCTGTGATCAGTACACTGTCGTTGGTGCTTATAATCACCGATTCGAGGAGTTTGAGGTGCAGCTCCTCTTCTTTTTGTAGCGTGATATCCTGCATGGCGCCGATCATACGAATGGCATACGTGCCCTCGCGCACAATAAAACCTTTATCTAACACATAAGCGTACTCGCCATTTTTTTTCAGGTATCGGTATTCGGCTTTCCATGTTTCAGCGTCCGACTCAATCGCATCACGGATTTGCTGCAAAACCCTTGTATAATCCTCCGGGTGAATTCGTTGCTCCCAGATATCCAATTTTTCAGAAAGGCCGCTGGTGGCATAGCCGAAAAGTCGCTCAAAACCGGTTCCGTAATAGACCTCGCCGGTTATGATGTTCCAGTCCCAGATGGCTTCCGATGTGGCCCGGTTTACCCATTCGTACCGTTGGTTGCTTTCTCGAAGCGTTTTACTGATCTCGGCAATCGAGGTATTGACCCGCAACAATTCATTTTTCTGATCATTCAGGCGTTGCAGTAATTCTTTTTGTTCCTGGTTGACGATTTCTTGCAAGTTAATGGCATGCAGCAGATCCAGGTGCGGGTTGTGTGGCGCGTAATCATCCAGCTGTAGGCCGCTATTGGCAAAGGCTTGCAGCTGTTCAAACCAAGGGGCCCCGATAAACAACAGGTGGTTGTTTTCGTATTGCATGAACTGTCCGCGTAAAACCACGCCAGCCGAGATAGTTTTGAGCAGAGTTAACTTATTTTCTATGCCCAGTATGTTATCTCGGGAGATGGTGGTTATGCGGGGACGGGCAATTTCAAAATGATCGCCAAATAGCTGGCCCTTGATTGACGGAAATAGTTTCTGCGCAGAACTACCCAGCCGGACAATAGCCAGTTTTTCATCCAGCATGAAGTAGAACGGAAACATGCGGTTAAAGTCATGTCCTGAAAAAAGAAAAGCGGATTGGTTTGTCATGCCCAGGATACTTTGAACACTTCATGGTCGTTGCCGCTGTCGCGATCTTCCAGTAAGGTAATTTCCGCTTCTGTTTTGAAAAGCTTTGCGATGCCCGATAAAAGACCATGTACAAAATCTTTCAAACCCTGGCGTTTGGAGAAATAATGGATGTGGATACTGGTAGCTTTCTCATCGCTTACCTGAAACTCGGGTGGGGTCATCTTCGGATATAACAGCATGATGTGGTTATGAAATTCCGGAAGGTTTTTCAAGAAGTCACCCAGCGTTTTTCCGCCGGTGCTCATCAGGCCTCCGTATTTCTGCAGGGTCGTTTTCAGGATCCACCATTCGCCGAAGGCAAACAAAACCTTATCCAGCGGTAAGGCGGTTTCTTCACTAATGGCGACCGCCAGTTTGAAGGTAATGGCATCATCATAGGGTTCGTTGCTGATGAAAAAGGTGGTTTCAACGCCACTTCGTATCAGTACCTTATCCCAGGTTTCCTTACCAAATAATTCACCTACCAGCTCTTCCATTGATTTGTTGACAATACCGTACATGATACTTGTTTTGATTAGGGTAAAATTAACGTTTTATTCAGCTATCTGATCATGAAAAAGAGCGAATCGGGTTTGTGTAATCTCAGGATTATTGTGTTTTTATGATTGGCTTTTTCCACACGTTGTGCATAACTACCCGGCAGGCAATAAACAAGTTACACTGTTCGTTGCTAGTCTCAGAGCAACGCTTTTTGTTTTTATTTAACAGCCATATCCGATCTGTTGGTGAAGCTGGTATTAGTTTTGTTGTTGTTCGTTCATTCAATTAATCCAACCGCTATGCTCATTCGTTCAATCGTTTCCTCTTCATTCCGTAACCGGACTCTTCTTTTACTCTCACTGATTGCTTTCAGCTCCTTGGTATTTGCAATTAGTCCCATGATCAAGCAATACACGATCAACTCGATCATGCGGTATGCCGGTAAAAACAAGGCAGCCCTCTATACTCAGTTGAATTTGTCTGAGAAAGGAATGTCTGAACAGGCATTTTTGTACGCCGTCGACGGCTATGAAAAATTAAATCGTAATGGTAATCTAAACGACAGCCGCTATTTAACCATTATCGATTTCTCGCAGCCATCCGCAAAAAAAAGACTATTCATTCTTGACATGCAGGAAAATAAGTTGGTCTATCAGAGTCTGGTGGCACATGGGAAAAATTCTGGCAAATCATATGCCGAGACATTTTCAAACATTCCGGAGAGCCTGCAAAGCAGTTTGGGATTTTACCGCACCGGTGCAACTTATACGGGTGCAAGCGGTTTGTCGTTGAAGTTGCACGGCTTAGAAAAAGGAATCAATGACAATGCTGAACGTCGTGCCATAGTCATGCATGGTGCTGATTATGTTTCTGAAGATATTGTCAACGCTCAGGGATATATCGGCCGGAGCTTTGGTTGTCCCGCTTTGCCAAGAGCAATCACCGAACCAATCATTCAAACGATTAAGGGGGGCAGTTGTTTGTTCATCTATGCACCCAACAAAAAATATGTGAAGGCATCTAAAATAATCTGATTGCCGCTTGTTCAGTGGCCTATGAATCAGTCATTCAACGATTCGACTTTAATTCGGCGTTTCCTGTTTACTTTTGAGGCATGATCCATACATTAAAAGGCACCGGGGTTGCCATGGTTACCCCGTTCAACCCAAACGGTAGTATTGATTGGGCCGGCTTAGAAAAACTAATCCAACATCTGATTAGTGGTGGTGCTGACTACCTGGTTGTACTGGGCACTACCGGCGAAACACCGGTATTATCCAAGTCAGAAAAAAATGAACTCATCCGGTTTACCTACGAGCAGGTGAACATGCGGGTACCCGTTGTGGTTGGTGTTGGTGGAAATGATACCAGGCAAGTGATCGAGGATCTTCATCAGTTGCCGCTAGAGCAAGCCACTGCCATCTTGAGTGCCGCACCTTATTACAACAAACCTTCGCAGGAAGGCCTATTTCAGCATTATAACCACCTGGCGGCAGCTTCTCCCAAGCCGTTGATTCTCTATAATGTGCCAGGACGAACCGGTCGAAACATGACGACCGCCACAACGCTGCGACTGGCTCGCGAAGTACAGAATATTATCGGTGTAAAAGAAGCAAGCGGCGATATGCAACAATGCCTGGATATTCTACGTGGTCGTCCAGATGGATTTCTGGTATTGAGTGGGGATGATGCGCTTGCCCTTCCGCAATTAGCTTGTGGTATGGATGGCGTGATCAGTGTGGCTGCCAATGCGTATCCGCAATTATTTTCCAACATGGTGAGGGCTTGTCTTTCCGGCGACTTTTCGGCAGCTCGCGACATCAATAATCAATTGTTGCCGGCCTATGATCTTATGTTTGAAGAAAACAATCCGGCTGGGGTCAAAGCGTTCTTGCATCACCTGGGGATTATTCACAATGAAGTACGCTTACCATTGGTGCCATTAAGTCAACCCGTATACGAAAAGGTACAGAAATGGTTGTCGAACCAATAGGTTACTCAATTTTGTAGCAAGTGCCTTCAATAGCCAGGATTGTGTTTTCGAAGATGGCTTTGGTTTCATCCAAAAACGCATCTAATCGTTCATATTTTGAGGAGAAATGTCCGATCATCAATCGCTTGACACCTGCCGCTTTGGCAAACGTAGCAGCCTGTTTGGTGGTGCTGTGATACCGCATCGCTGCTTTTTCGGCATCTGCCTGTAAATAGGTGGTTTCATGGTAGAGCAGGTCTGCTCCCTGTAGGCGTGGCAATAGTTCTGGCAGATAGCGGGTGTCGGCCATATATACATACGTTTTAGCCGGAGAGGCTTGCAATGTAACCTCGCTGTTTGGGACGATGGTGCCCTTGGCGGTTCGGAAATCGGCTCCTTTTTGCAGTTGTTCGAAAAAATCGGCAGGGATACCGTATGCGCTGGCACGGTTGGGATCCACTTTACGCGGATTTTTCTTTTCCTGAAACTGAAATCCCCAACAGGCTATCCGGTGATCAACTTGGAAAGCCATTACGGTAATTTTTGTTGTTTCGGCGATCAGGCCCTCGTTGTTCAATGGGTGAAAATGAAGTGGATAGGTCAGCGTGCTCTCGCCGGCTTCCAGTTGCAGCTGAATGATTTTTTCCAGTTTTTCGGGAGCATATAAGTGGATGGGTTGTGTTCTGCCAAAAAGGCTCATGGTGCTCAGCAATCCCATGAGTCCCAAATAGTGATCGCCATGCAAATGGGAAATGAAAATATGGGATATACGTGAATGCTTCAATTTGAAACGCACCAGCTGACTGAAGGTGCCCTCTCCGCAGTCGATTAGAAAGGTACTCTCCTCTGTTTCCAGCAACTGCGCCGTCGGATGTCTTCCGAAGGCCGGTATGGCCGAATTATTTCCTAAAATGGTTAGGCTCAGCAAAACGTCGTTTTTGTCAATTATTCTAAATCGTTGTCTTTTAAGAGTTCTCGCTCTATTTCTTCCATTTGCACGATGTCCCAAGCTTCGCTTTCGGTGGGGGTAATATTCAGCAAGTCGTCGGCTTCTTTTTCCCGAAGGGATAGCATCACCGTATCCTGCAGACCGAAAAGTACCATCGAGATACCTTTCTCCAGGCATTGGCTATACACGTCTGTCAGCAAGGTGATAATGCTATCCGCCATGTGTCCGACTTGGGAAAAGTCAAGAATTAGGTTATAGGGCGAGGTAGCAAAATGTTCGTCGAGTATGGTATGGAACTCGGCTGACAGATTTTCAGTAATCGTGACGTCCTGGATACGTAAAACCCTGAATTTTTCTTTGGTATCCGTTTTGATATTCATAAACAGCCTTTGGGGGTGAAAATACTTTTTTTTAGGCATGTCCTGAAAAAAAACTGATCGGAATCAGCGACCTCATCAACGAGTGTTGTTAAAACCGTGTTCAATTTTTCAACATCCCCACAATGCTTTGATCAGCAGACGAAAAGCTGTCAAATAATCGTTATTATTGTAACATAAATACAAACAAGAAACATGGATAACAATTTATTCTCATCGCAGGTCAAAGAGATTATTTCGTACAGCAGGGAAGAGGCTTTGCGATTGGGGAATCCATTCATAGGTACCGAGCATCTCTTGTTGGGCATGATTCGGGATGGGGAAAATACCGCAATGAAAATTTTGAAGTCGCTCAATATCGACCTCTACGAATTACGTCGCGAAATCGAAACCGCCGTGAAAGATAAGTCCGGCACCGCTTCGCCCAATGCCAATTCGCTTCCACTCACCAAACAAGCAGAGAAAGTAATTCGCATTACAGTACTGGAAGCCAAATCGTCTAAAAGCAGCCTGGTCGAAACGGAACATCTGATGCTCTCCATTCTGAAGAATAAAGAAAATATTGCCACACAGATTCTGCAGCAGTTCGACGTTAATTACGAAAGTTTCAAAAACGAACTTGGATTTGTAGCCAGCAATCCACCCAAATCGGAATTCAACGAAGAAGAGGAATTTGATGAAGAGCGTAAACAATACGGACAGCCCCCTAAAGGTTCGCGATCGGGGTCAGCCGGACAGGTGAAATCTAAAACACCTGTGCTGGATAATTTTGGCCGCGATATCACCCGCCTGGCCGAAAACGGCACCTTGGATCCTATCGTAGGCCGTGAAAATGAGATTGAACGCGTATCTCAAATTCTATCCCGCCGTAAAAAGAATAATCCCATACTCATCGGCGAACCGGGTGTGGGTAAAACAGCCATTGTAGAAGGACTGGCCCTTCGGATCGTTCAGCGCAAGGTTTCTCGTGTTTTGTTCGATAAGCGCGTGGTGAGTCTTGACCTGGCAGCCCTGGTGGCCGGTACCAAATACCGAGGTCAGTTTGAAGAACGGATGAAGGCCATCATGAATGAGCTTGAGAAGAATCGGGATGTGATCTTATTCATCGACGAAATCCATACCATCGTGGGTGCCGGTGGTGCCAGCGGCTCCCTGGATGCATCCAATATCTTCAAGCCGGCACTGGCTCGCGGCGAACTGCAATGCATTGGCGCATCTACCCTGGATGAATATCGCATGCATATTGAAAAAGACGGCGCACTTGACCGTCGTTTCCAAAAAGTGCTTGTCGAACAGCCATCCGTAGACGAAGCCATTGAAATCCTGAACAATATCAAAAATAAATACGAAGATTATCACAATGTTTCCTACAGTCGGGAAGCGATCGAGGCCTGTGTGAAAATGAGTGATCGCTATATGACCGATAAGCTGTTACCCGACAAAGCGATCGACGTGCTGGATGAAGTAGGCGCCCGCAAGCATATCAAGAATATCAATGTACCTGACAATATTCTGGAACTGGAACAAAAGATTGAAGCCATCAAACTGGAGAAAAACAAGGTGGTGAAAAGTCAGAATTTTGAAGAGGCAGCGGCTCTACGTGACCGCGAAAAGCGCCTGCAGGAAGATCTGGAACAAGCCAAACAAGCCTGGGAGGAGGAAAGTAAAAACAAACGATTCCCGATTGAAGAGGAGGATATCGCCGAAGTGGTTTCCATGATGACCGGCATTCCGGTAAAACGCATGGTGCAGGCGGAGACGGAAAAACTCCGTCGCATGTCCGAGGATCTCAAAGGATCTGTGATCGGCCAGGACGAAGCGATCATAAAAGTTGTAAAGGCCATCCAGCGTAACCGGATCGGCTTGAAAGATCCCAAAAAACCGGTTGGTTCCTTTATCTTCCTTGGTCCTACCGGTGTTGGTAAAACAGAGCTGGCCCGTTCGCTGGCCAAACATATTTTCGACAGTGAAGATGCCCTTATCCGTATCGATATGAGTGAGTATATGGAAAAATTCACTGTGAGCCGGCTTATCGGCGCGCCGCCCGGGTATGTTGGTTATGAAGAAGGCGGTCAGTTAACGGAAAGGGTTAGACGAAAACCATATTGCGTCATTCTCCTCGATGAGATTGAAAAAGCGCATCCGGATATCTACAACATTCTATTACAGGTACTTGATGATGGTCAGCTGACTGATGGCCTCGGTCGCAAGGTGGATTTCAAAAACACACTCATCATCATGACGTCCAATATCGGTGTTCGGCAATTGAAGGACTTCGGCGACGGGGTCGGATTTGCCACACAGGCCCGTCGTGAGAGTCAGGAGGAAATGAACAAATCGGTGATTGAAAAAGCACTCAAACGTACGTTCAGTCCGGAGTTTTTGAACCGGATCGACGATGTGGTCATTTTCAATTCCCTCGAGAAAGAACATATCTTCCAGATTATCGACATCCTGATGAAAGGCGTGATGAAGCGGCTTAGTAACCTTGGTTTCACCCTCGAACTGGCCTCTGATGCGAAAGATTTCATTGCGGAAAAGGGATACGACAGTCAGTTTGGTGCCCGTCCTTTACATCGCGCCATACAGAAATATCTCGAAGATCCGCTGGCTGAAGAGATCTTGAATCTCACGGTAAAAGCCGGCGATATCCTATTGGCCGAACTCGATAAGGAAAACGGTAAAATCCGGTTCAAGCATAAGGAAGAGCCCAAAAAGCGCGAGCGCAAATCATCCTCTTAATAAGCCCCCCGCTTCGGCGGGGTTTTTTGTATGCATCCGGCCGATCTTTTGGTGTATTTTGCGCCCATAAATCATGTCCAAAATCATCATAACCATCGACGGCTGGTCGTCATGCGGTAAAAGCACTCTGGCAAAACAAATGGCCCGTGCGCTGGGATACATCTATATCGACAGCGGCGCCATGTACCGGGCGATCACCCTGTATTTTCTGCGGCATCATATTGATTGGACTAATCCGGATCAGACACAACGGGCGCTGCAGGAAATCCAGCTACATTTTGAGTTCAATGAACGCTCCCAGCAATCCGACATCCACCTGAACGGCGAGAATGTTGAATACCTGATTCGGGAATTGGTTGTGGCGGAGAAAGTCAGTGAAGTGGCGGCCATTTCGGCAGTACGCGACTTCGCTGTCAAGCAGCAACAGCAGATGGGCGAACAAAAAGGCATTATCATGGATGGTCGTGATATCGGCACCACGGTATTTCCGACGGCCGCATTGAAAATTTTCATGACGGCCGAGCAATCGGTGCGGGTACAACGCCGCTATCAGGAAATGCTGATCAAAAATCCAAATGTAACCTTGGAGGAAGTACAGAAAAACCTGGCCACCCGCGATCACATTGATTCAAATCGGGCGGTGAGTCCGTTACGTCAGGCAGCCGACGCTATTTTACTGGATAACACCCACATGACGATGGACGAACAACTGGACTATGCCCTAAAACTGGCTACGGATAAAATCCAATCAGTGATTAGCTGATAAGTTCCATTCGGCAGACCACTGATCGAGCTCATTGGCGGCTCCATAAAATGACGCGATTTTACGAATAACCGCTTCCATTAGCGCATCCGGACAACTCGCACCTGCCGTGAGGGCAATGGTTACCGGATTTTTTGACGGCAAGTAAGCCGTTGAAATAGTTTCCTCCTTCGTTCTGAAAAAGAAATGTTGAATAGATTGATTGTCCAGTATACGGTCAGGGTGATCGATATGATAGCTGGGCAATACGTCTTCACACAGCTCAACCAAGTGTGAGGTATTGCTGCTATTGTAGCCGCCAATGATGATGGCCAGATCAGCCGGGCACTCGAGCATTCCCAAGACCGCTGTTTGGTTATCGTTGGTGGCGTAACATAAGGTATCGCGTGTGTCGGCAAACCGTTCGTCAGGTGTTAAATGATCAGTAGGCGAGGCGAGCACAACACCTTTCAGGAAGTCGGCAATACCCTGTGTTTCACTGGCCAGCATGGTTGTTTGATTGACAACACCGATCCGTTGCAGGTCTTTTTTTACATCAAATCCGGCAGAATAGCGATGCTTGAACCGGGTGTAAAATGTGTCGGGATCAGTTTGTCCATTAATATAGGCTGCCAATATCGCTGCTTCTTCGTGGTTTTCAATGACCAGTGTTGGCGCATGCGCTGCTGCATGGGAAAAAGTAGCCCGGGTTTCTTCGTGGCTTGCTTTGCCATGTACAATAATAGTAAACTGTTTTTTGGCGATTTGCTCACTTCGGTTCCAGACTTTCTCTACAAAAGGACAGGTGGTGTCGTAGGATTCGGTTTGAATCCCAATCGACTGCAGGCGTTTTTCCATATCCAATGTCGTTCCGAATGCCGGGATGATAACAATATCATTGGCATCCAAACTATCGAGTGGTATTAATGGTTGGCCCGACGTATCCTGCAAAAAACGTACACCTTTATTGAGGAGATCCTGATTCACCAGCGGATTATGAATCATTTCACTGAGTAAGAAAATGCGTTTGCCGGGATTTTCCTCCACCGTTCGGAAAGCGATTTCAATGGCATTCTCAACCCCATAACAAAATCCGAAATGCCGAGCCAACAGGAAGCGGACCGGCCCCAGGTCAATCACCGTTGGGGTGAAATCCTTTTTCAGTTTATCCTGTTTTTTTCGTCCCTCTTTGATTGGACGGATCAAATCGCTGCGATATCCGGAAGGTATAGTAAATTGCTTCATGAGAACAAAACGAAGATAATACACCCGACTAACAAATAATCGGGATTCTTTGTTCAGCAAAATGAAATGGCCATGTCGTCCGCAACCCGGTTTACCCGATACCATCAGGAAGTTATTTATGAAGTCAATCTTCGGCAGTATACGCCGGAAGGCACGATAGCTGCTTTTCGAACACACCTGCCTCGTTTGCAACAGATGGGCGTGACCATACTTTGGTTTATGCCTATTCATCCCATTGGCCAACAGAACCGGAAGGGAACGCTGGGTAGCTATTATTCGATTCGCGACTATACAGCCATTAATCCTGAATTTGGGGATGCCGATGATTTTCGAAGCCTCATTGCAGCAATTCATGCGCTTGGCATGAAGGTTATCATCGATTGGGTGGCCAATCATGCTGCCTGGGATCATGTGTGGACTAAAACGAATCCCACCTTTTTCTGTCATACCGAGCATGGTGCGTTTTTGTCGCCCTACGACTGGTCGGATGTGATTCAGTTTGACCATCAATGCCAGGCGGCACACGATGCACAGCATGAAGCGATGTGTTACTGGGTCGATCAATTTGACATTGATGGTTTTCGGGCCGATCTGGCACACCTGACGCCTCTCACTTTCTGGTTGGATGCCCGTGCAAAAACTGAACACATTAAGCCCGGGTTGATTTGGCTGGCCGAAACAGAAGATCCGGTTTACTTTCAGGCATTCGATATTTCGTATGCCTGGAAATGGATGCATAAAACAGAAGCGGTGGTACGAACCACCCATGAGGTGCACCCATTAATCGAGGTACTGGTTTCGCAGCAACAATCATTGCCGGAAGGGGCCCTTGAATTGTTTTTCACCAGCAATCATGATGAAAACAGCTGGAACGGTACCGAATTTGAAAAATACGGAATCTATGCCGGTGGACTCGCTGCTTTCTCCTTCGTGTATCCGTACTCGGTACCATTGATCTATTCCGGTCAGGAGATCCCCTTGCAACACCGGCTGGCTTTTTTTGACAAAGACCGGCTTCCCTGGGAAGCGGGGCATAACCTCCACGATTTTTATCGTCGACTGGCCACTTTTCGCCGGCAATTAGGCACAGCGGCCACATGTCAATTTCTTCATGTACAGACTGGTGTATTCAGTTTTATTCGACATGACACCTCGGGACCCCTGTTGTTTTTATTCAACATCAGTGAACAACCCGTGGAGTGTTTTATTCCGATTGATACGTTTCAGAAGGGTTACCGAAACCGGATGCATGACGATAATATATTAATCAAAAGTCAGGTGCCTGTTATATTAAATCCGGGCGATTGGTTCATTGCCGGCACATAAAAAAGCGCCTGTGTTCAACAGACGCTTCACGTAATAAGAAACTAATTATTATTGATCGAGCGTTAGCGGGTATTCATACAATCCTTCATAGCCCGGATAAAAACCGGTGATCGTTAAATTGGATTGTGATTCGATCATTTTCTTCAGTTCGGCCAGGGATTTCACATCCTGATCATTGATTCGCAGGATGACGAATCCGTCTTTCATCCGTGTTTGGTCATAGATGGCGCCTTTTTGTATCCGTTTAACCAACACACCGCCCTGAATGCCAAACTCGGTTTTTTTAGCTGGGTCGAGGTCTGCCATTTCGGCACCCAGCAGATTGAATTTATTGTCTTTGGTTACCAGATCATAATTGCCGGCTTTATTGCGAAGGGTTACGCTTACTGTTTGCGGTTTATTGTTCCGAATAATTTCAACGGCAATTTTGTCGCCTGGTTTGTGACGACTGACCTGATCTTGCAATTCACCACTGCTGTTAATGGCAATGCTATTTACTTTGGATATCCGATCGCCTTTGCGGATACCGGCGGCATGGGCTCCGCCATCTGTTGGTACATCCAGTACATACAATCCGTCGTAAATCTCTTCGCCAAGACCAAGCGAGATTTTTTGTTCGGGTGACATGTCGGAGGCATTCGCAAATTGAATACCAATATATCCACGTTGTACGGTTCCGTATTGAATCATGTCATCAATCACCTTTTTCGCAATATTAATTGGGATGGCATAGGAATAGCCGGAGTAGTAGCCGGTAGGCGAAGCAATGGCCGAGTTAATACCAATCAATTTACCGTCCGTATTGACCAGGGCGCCGCCACTGTTGCCCATGTTTACGGCTGCATCCGTTTGAATAAATGATTCTACCGCACCGCCGGTATTGCCGGTTCGGTCTTTGTTCAGTCCCAAGCTACGAGCCTTTGCGCTGACAATACCCGCTGTTACTGTCGTTTCAAGGTTTAAGGGGTATCCAATGGCTAAAACCCACTGTCCGATGCGTACATCATCCGAGTTGCCGTACACCAGGTACGGTAGTCCGGCAGCTTCAATTTTGATAACGGCCAAATCGTAGGCCGGATCGGCACCAATGACTGTTGCTTTGTATGTTTTTTTGTTGTTTAGCGTAACCGTTATTTCATCCGCATTTTCGATAACATGGTTATTCGTGACGATGAAACCATCTTCGCTGATAATGACACCCGATCCGGACGCTTTCTGTTCGGGTATGATATTCAGCCGTGGTCCGTTGAAGAATTGATCAAACAAATCATCCCCGAAAAAATCATTAAATGGACTCCGTGGCATTCGGGGTAGATTGTTGGTGACCCGTTTGGCATTTGTTTTGGTTTTGATGTGAACTACCGCCGGCGTGGCTGCGGCAGAAGGTCTGGTAAAATCACAATCATTGGGAGGCGGCACATTATTTTTATAGCCTGCCAAAGTATAGTTCTGGGGCAAATTACCGGATTGCTGCCCGGGTCTGTACTGATTTTTTTGAAATTGACTGTAGCCGATAATGACCACCAAAGAGGTAAGTGCGCTGATCAGTACGGTTTGTAAGGTGTGTTTCCACTGCATACGAAGACTGGATTTTAGGGGTCGTTAATAAGTTGGTTTCAAACAATGACTGCAATTAGGATACCAAGGTGCAATTTACAAACGAACTGACAAAATGGCCTTTTTGAGCGGGCCTTTTAACAGCCTGTTAAGAGGCAGATTTTTCCGTAAGCTGACATAAAAATGCCAAGGTGTCTGTACCATCGGCATAATCCCAAAGTTGGGGGTGTTGGGCTTTTCCGAAAGGCATGAATCCATTGCCAACAATACATTGGATGTCGTTGGATTGGTTGATCGTTTTGAGTAGCCCATCTCGATTCGAATAGGGCTCGTAATGGACAACACCGATGGCGGAAAAAAGGGAGGAGGATGGTAGCAAAAGCAAGGCCTCATTGGTAAGGATAGGCACTTGATTGAGCAACGCGATCGATAGCTGATAGTCGTAATTATTTTTATAGCGATGATGTTGCATCAGGAAATCATATTTCGAAAAGGCCTGCAGGATATGATCAAACGAGTAATCGTTCGGTACATAGATTTTGGTTACGTTTCGACAACCCAATCCGAAATAAAGAAGTACATCATCTGCCAATGCATTGAGTGATTCGGCGGTTTCATGTCCGTCCAGGATGGCCACTGATGTTTTCGCACCGCGGATGATGTTTGGATATTTACCAAAGTAGCTTGCAAACACCCCGGCGCTTTGTGAGGATCCGGTACAGATGTATGCGTCGCACTGGGTTAATTGTTCTTTATAGACGAAGCAAGGGGCATACGAAGGATTTTGATCGATCAACTGTTCGACAAAAAAGCGCATCAATACCGAATCTTTGGAAGAAAGCCGGATATGTTGAGTGTGACCGGCGATGAACACCGAAATCAAATCATGGATGCCAACCAGCGGGATATTGCCGGCCATGATGACGCCAACGTGAAGCGGCCGGACGGGCTCAGGGAGCGTATACGGTTTCGTCCAGTGAACTAACTTTTCGGCTTGCAGGTAATCATGCGCGATGGCATCCAAGGCCCGGTGGATGAATGTTGGCAGGAACCAGGGGTTCTCCAGACTGGCCTGATGGATGGCATCCGCCCATTTTTCCCGGTTGTGGATCAGCTCGTGGCCAACAGCGGCTAAACAATCGATTCGATTTTGCAAATTCATTTGCTTCTCAGTAACTTACGGCAAAATTACTAGAACATGGCCATTAAGATTACCGACGAGTGTATTAATTGTGGCGCCTGTGAGCCTGAATGCCCTAATAATGCCATCTATGAAGGCGGTGTTGAGTGGGCTATAGCGGACGGCACCAGTGTAAAAGGAACGTTCCAGCTGATGAATGGCGAAATGGTTGAAGCCAACCAGCGTTTTTCACCGATCAGCAATGACACGTATTATATTTCTCCTAATAAATGCACCGAATGTCAGGGCTTTCATGAAGAGCCTCAGTGCGCCGCCGTTTGTCCGGTTGACTGCTGCGTGCCGGATGAATTGTATCGTGAAACGGTCGACGAATTGATGGGTAAGAAAGAGAAACTTCATCTTTAATGCACAAATACTATCCTATTTGTTCGTTGTTATGGGTGCGCATGTCACAGGTCACCACCGTTTTTGTGTTGACCGTTCTCTTTTTATCAACAGGATGTAGCACGCAGGAAAAAAAAGAACCGGTTGCGGATACCGGCGAAACGTCGCTGCAATTGTTGGAAACCGATCGTGCTTTTTCGAAATCCAGCCTGGACCATGGCATGAAAAAAGCCTACTTCGACTATTTAGACGCCGAAGGCATTTTAATTCGTGATGGCTTCCGGCCATTGAAAGGGGCCTCCGCTATCGAGTATTTGTCCGGAATCGAAGACACAACCTTCATGTTGACCTGGGATCCCCAGCAAGCAGAAACAGCCCAGTCCGGCGAAATGGGGTATACTTACGGATTGCTCAAGATAAACCTGAAATCACCTGACTCGCTGATGATGGGTACATATAGTCGCGTCTGGCGAAAAAATGAAAAAGGCGAGTGGCGATTGATTCAGGATGTTCATTGTTATGGAATCGAGTAGTATGCAAACCATTATCAATCAGGTATGTCTTCAATCAAAAAAATCGCAGTAATCACCGGAGGGTATTCAGGAGAAGCCCAAGTATCGTATAAAAGCGCCAATTCGGTCATGCGCCATCTCGACCCGACTCGCTGGGAGGGCTATCTTATCGATATCTGCGCCGATGGCTGGTTTTATGTTGATAAGCAGGGCCATCGCAGTCCGGTCAACAAAAATGATTTCTCCGTACCCTCAGACGAACAGCCCATTTTATTTGATGCCGCATTGATCATGTTGCACGGAACGCCCGGAGAGGATGGAAAAATTCAGGGGTATCTCGACTGTCTTCACATACCATATACCTCCTGTGATGCGTCCACGTCGGCACTTACCTTTAACAAACGGTATACTGTAGCGGTAGCCGCTTTTGCCGGCATCAAGGTGGCTCGTTCACTCCACCTGTTTCGGGAGCAGCCCTACGATCTCAACAGCGTGTTGAAACAACTCAATCTTCCTGTTTTTGTGAAACCGAACAATGGCGGTAGCAGTTTGGGGATGAGCAAGGTCGACCAGGCCGAACAGCTGGAGGAAGCCATACGGAAAGCCTTCAACGAAGATCGTCAGGTGCTGATCGAGGAGTTCATTCCGGGAAGAGAGTTTACCGTGGGCGTGATGTCGGTTGAGGATCAAATCATTACATTGCCCATCACAGAAATCATTACTCAAAACACTTTTTTTGATTACGAGGCTAAATATCTCGGTGCCAGTCAGGAGATTACCCCTGCCAATGTAGATGAGCCAATTGCAGAAGCCATCCGAGCGAATGCGTTGGCTATCTATCGGATTTTCAATTGCGCAGGTGTGGTGCGCATTGATTTCATTTACAATGAAGCGGATGGGAATCCATATATGCTCGAAATCAACACCGTGCCGGGTCAAAGCGAAGCGAGTATCATTCCGCAACAGGTTCGGGCCATGGGTTGGTCCCTGACTGATTTTTATACCCGCCTCCTTGATGAGTGCCTTCAAAAAAATCGTAAGTTCGCCTAAATTCTTTTTGTGTTTAAATACCTGGCTACCCGCCCGTTTTGGGTTCACCTGATCATCGTGCTGCTCCTGGCTGTAGCGCTTGTGTATGGCTCGTTATCGGCGCTTCGTTATTTTACCCGTCATGGAGAACATGTAACGGTTCCGCAAGTCGTTGGTGTGAAAACAAATGATGCTATCCGTTTACTGGAATCGAAAGGGTTTAGCGTGGAAATCTACGACTCTATCTATGTCGATTCCATGCCCTTGGGTGTTGTCCTGAAGCAGATCCCCGAAGCTAATAGCAATGTGAAAGTGAATCGTCGTATACTCATTACCGTTAACCGGGTTACATTGCCGTTGGTGGATGTGCCCAATGTACAGGGTAAAACATTGGAGTTTGCCATGCAAATCCTCAAGCGTTCGCATTTAAATGTCGGCGATACCACATTCCGTCCAGACTTTATGAAAGGCTCTGTACTGGAACAAACCTACAATGGGCTTCCGATCGCAGCAGGAACCAAACTCCCGTGGGGAACACCCATTGATCTCCTTGTTGGTAAAGGGCTTGATTCAATTCCCTTTCCGGTGCCGGATATGCGTGGTTTGACATTTGGCGTCGTTGATACGTTGTTGAAAAACCGTGGTTTGTTATTGGGGGCAGTCATTGCAGATCCCGATGTGCTGGACTCGGCCAATGCTTTCATCTGGAAACAAACACCGCCGCCGTATAATGCACTGAATCAAAAAGTATACATTCAGGCCGGACAGATCATGGACTTATGGATTTCCGTGGTCATGAAAGAAGATACCACGATACAGGTCATTCAGGGCATAGTACCTAAAAAACCACCTACTCGTCCTACCGGCGACAGCGGATCGGCCCCGGCAAATAAATTTCGGCGTCCCAATCGACCGTCGCCAGCCAACAAACCACAATAATTTTTTATGGAGTTGATACAACCAGAAATAGTCAAACAACGAATGGAAGCCGGCGAGAAACTGAATCTGCTGGACGTTCGTCAGCCTGAAGAACACACTGTTTTCAATATCGGGGGCGTACTATTACCGCTCGGTGATATTGTTGCCATGCAAATTGATGCCATTGAAGACTGGCGAAGCCAGGAGGTAATCTGTTATTGTCGAAGCGGCCAACGCAGCATGCAGGCTGCCATGATGCTCCAGTCTATGGGTTTCTCCAATGTGAAAAACCTGGTCGGAGGCATGTTGGCCTGGCAATCGACCGATGGTCAATAAGCTATTTAAAAATCAAGACCTATACCGGCCATGAAATGGAAGGTTGCCATGGGAAAGAAATAATTTTCCGTGGTAACAATACCGTTGTACCGATAGCTGAAACTATATCCATTCGACACGTAGGTTTGTGAAAAAAGGTTGTTTAGCTGTAGAAAGGCTCGTACGGCCGTTTTCTGTTTTCCAATGGTTTTTTGATAGTCAATCTGCAGGTCTTGTACATAATAACCGGGTAGTCTTCGGTTAGGATCGGCGGTGTTGTCCAGGAACTGCTCACCCGTATATCGACCATTGGTGGTGATGATCCAGTGTTTTTTTATCGGATACGACATCGTCCATACGGCCGTGATCCTCGGTGAAAATGAAATGGTGGATGTTTCAAAAAAGCGCGCCTCTTGTGAACCGTTATCATAATTGTCGATGTAATCGGTGTATCGCAGCAGTTTATTTTCACTGAGGGTCAAATGACCCGACAATCGGAAACCGGTTTCCCAATGACGATATCCTTCCAACTCCAGACCAGCCCGATAACTGTCGGGGATATTGGATCGGGTATAGGCAAATACATCATTTACTTTTCCGGTCAACACGAGTTGATTTTGATAACGCATGTAAAATAGATTTACCGTCCATCCTGCTGACTGCGTTTGGCGCGAGAACCCACCTTCCCAATCAATCAGTGTTTCCGGTTTTGGTTGGTCGTTGATGCCCGCTTCAAAGTCGTCGCGATTGGGCTCCTTGCTGGCTTTGGCAACCGAAACATACAATCTTGTTTTTCCGATAAAATAGTTAATGCCGGCTTTGGGGTTTAGGAAAGCGTAGTTTTCCCGAATGGTTATGGTTGGATTATTTCGAAAACCATTGATTCGGTAGTCTACAAAACGACCTTGCACATCTGCATATAATTGCCAGCGTCTTGCAATGGATTGTGTCCATTTGACATAAGTACTGACTTCTTGTTTACGGGCGGGCAATTGATACCACCGGTAACCGTCCGGAACAAGTCCCGATACTGATGAACCAACCAGGGTTCCAAAATGTTGACCTGTATAGTTACTTGCATTGCCGCCGATGATGAGGTTGGTTTGTTTTTTTTGGTAATGCACCGAAAACAGCCCGCCATAAAACTGATTATCAAGCCACAGTTGACGAATCAGGTCGGCCTCGCGGATGGTGTCTGTTCCTTGAACAACAGGCGAAAGACCGTACGGGGATACAGACTGGTTGGCTTTGTATTGCTCAAAATAACCTTTTCCGTGTGTGTAATAGAGTGCCGTTTGTAAAGTCCATCGGTTATTTATTTTTTGATTGTAGAATAATTGGCCGTGTGTTTGCCGGTAATTGTCTGTTTCGTTATCGTAAGGAGTGCCAGGTTTTTCTGTTCCGGCAGGATTGAATCGTCTATTGGTATCCAGGGTTGCCTGATTGATGCCGAACCAGGCGGCGTAGGTCTTTTCTTTCCCGGTAAATACGTTCAGGCGAAATGATTTTTTGGAATCTACATAAGCAATGCTGCCGTAAGCGGCTGCCATTCGAGTGCGAGCTCGGTCGACATACCCATTTGAACCAATCAGGCTGCCACGGGCTTGTATGATCCAGTGATTGTTCAATAATCCGGAGCAGTAGAGCATATTGCTTCGATAGCTCATGAATGACCCAAGGGTCTGGTTCACTGACCATTTACGAACGGTATCCTGTTGATTCGTATTGATATGAATAGATCCGCCAAAGGCGCCCGGACCGTTGGTTGAAGTGCCTACCCCGCGCTGAATTTGAATAGACTGGGCGCTGGATGAAAAGTCGGGTAGATTGACAAAGAAGGTGCCCTGGCTTTCTGCATCATTAAAAGGGATGCCATTGAGGGTTACATTGATGCGTGAGGCGTCAGTACCCCGGATTCTGAAACCGGTATATCCGATTCCATTGCCGGCATCCGACGTTACCTGGATCGATGGGGTTTGTTGAATGATGAACGGTAGATCCCGGCCGGTATTAGCCTGCTGAAGTGTCGAACGGTTGATGTTGGTTTTAGCAAATGGCGCATTGTCGGCGGCCCGAATGGCGATCAATTCTACCGGTTGTAGCAAGGTTGTGTCGCGGGTGGTCCATTTTTTAGTTTGTGCGTTAACCGAAAGAGAGGCCATCAGGCAAACGAGAAAAAGGGAATGGCGGAACATAGCTTGATGAGGATGTGCCTTGGTCCGGAAACCACCTTATAACAGATGGTGATGCAAACTCCCTTCGCAGGTATTATCCTGAGCAGGTTCTCGGGTATTATCTCAGCAACTCGCTCAGCGAGAAGCACCCCGGATGCGGCGGTTAATGAATCAAATCCGATGCAAATGTAAATCATGGGGTAAAATTTTGGTCGCTTTGTTTAACTTTTCTACATTTGCAGTGCGAAGTAGAGCAGCGGTAGCTCGTCGGGCTCATAACCCGAAGGTCAGAAGTTCGATCCTTCTCTTCGCAACAAAAGCCCGGTTTTAACCGGGTTTTTTTTATTTTGCAATATGCAATCGATTAAAGTAACCGCCTCGTTTCTGTTGGGTCTGCTATTTCTTACAGGCTGCGACGTTATACCGGAATATATTCGTTATTACGCCGGCAGTCCGACTATCAACGGTTTTCCTATTGTCAAAACGGAAGTTTTTATCAATGGGGAGTTGCAAGAAGCGCTTTACACAACCCGAAACACACCTCCGGTTGATTGTATGGACACAACCGGTGTTTTTGCCTATCGGCGGATCGGTGAACTCGATTTGCAAAACTGGACAGCCAAACTATATTTGAGCAATGATTCTGTCGTTCTTCGAAGTGGCCAAATCAAACCACGACAAGTAAAGGGCTCGAAAACAGGCGTTATTTGCCAGTATGTGAATGTGTTGAATTAATTGACACGGAGTATCTTTGTAAAAAAACATGAAAAAAGCCGTATTCTTATCACTGATCGTTGTCACGTTATTCTCCTCCTGTCAAAAAGAAGAGACAACACCGGTTTGCATTTTCGATGCGTCTGGCGTTACGGGCACTTGGAAGTTAACTGGTTTAAAAGTCAAAGCGGATGCCAGCACACCTGAGGTTGATTTGTATCCTTTGCTAGATGTATGCGAAAAAGATGATGCCTTTGTATTCAACGCAAATGGTTCATACAACTACAACGATATTGGTGCCGTTTGCACCCCCAGCGGCAGCGATGCGGGCACTTGGTCTATTTCCGGCAATACGTTAACGGTTGATGGTGAAATCTGGCAAAAACAATCCTTTTCTTGTTCCAGTCTGGTGTTGAAGTTGACCGATGCATCCAGCGGCGGCTATACCACATTAACACTGACTAAATAAATAGCACGCAATTGCGTGATTTCCACCCTAACGCAGCATCAACGCCACACAGAATTGACTAGAGGACCGATATGGTCCTCTTTTTGCGTCTACTCCGTTATTTTATAGGTAGCTTTGCGGGATCAACATGAAATCCGGATTTGTTAACATATTTGGAAAGCCGAACGCCGGTAAAAGCACGCTACTTAATGCCTTGATGGGGGAAAAGCTGGCCATTGTCTCACCCAAAGTACAAACCACGCGTCATCGAATCAAAGCTATTCTCACTGAGCCGGGCTATCAAATCATTTTCTCCGATACACCCGGTATCATCGAACCAAAGTACCGGCTACATGAAAAAATGATGCAAGCTGTCAAGTCTTGCCTGGAAGACGCCGACTTGGCTATTTTACTGGTGGATATTCATGACGACTGGGAAGCCGCAGACACCCTATTTCAGCAACTGCGTTTAAAAGTGCCCGCCTTTGTTGTACTGAATAAAATTGACGGGATACGAACGAAGGATACCGAGCGCATTACGGCCGGAGAAGCATTTTTTAAAAAAGCACCGTATTGTAAAGAGGTGTTCAGTATTTCGGCACTCCAAAAAAAAGGAACGGATGCCTTGCTGGCCCGCCTAATCGAATGCCTGCCGGAAGGTCCTGCTTTTTTTGAAGGCGATGCAGTGAGCGACTTGCCCATGAAATTTTTTGTGAGTGAAATCATCCGCGAAAAAATATTTGACCTTTTTCAGGAAGAACTGCCCTATCAAACAACCGTTCTCATTCGCGAATACAAAGAGAAAACAACCCTGATCAAAATACATGCCGATATCATTGTGCACCGGGAAAGCCAGAAGGCCATCATCATCGGCGAAAAAGGAAACATGATCAAAAAGATAGGCACGCTGGCCCGACATGATATTGAAGCCTTTGTCGGATCGAAAGTATTTTTAGAACTATTTGTCAAGGTGCGTGAAAAATGGCGGGAGAATGAGGTGTTTTTGAGGGAGTATGGGTATTGAGTTGTTGGTATTTTATTTAATCATTATTTTAATTGGAATCATGAGTTTTACAGTAGCGATAACCGGAAGACCGAATGTGGGGAAAAGCACGTTTTTTAACCGATTGCTTGAACAGCGGAAGGCGATTGTTGATGATATAAGCGGAGTTACCCGCGACCGGCAATATGGGGTGGCCGATTGGTCCGGCAAATCCTTCAATGTGATTGACACCGGAGGATTTGTGTCCGGTAGCGAAGACGTTTTTGAAATAGAGATTGCCAAGCAGGTGCGCATCGCCATTGATGAGGCCGATCTGATTGTATTTATGACCGACGTTACCACCGGTGTTACCCTTCTCGATGAGTCGATGGCCGATTTGTTGCGGAGAAGTAAGAAGCCGGTTTACCTGGTGGTTAATAAAGTAGACAATCACGAACGATTATTGGAAGCCAGCGAATTTTATAGTTTAGGCTTCGAGTCGGTTTTTTTTCTGTCTTCAATCAGTGGCAGCGGAACCGGAGAGTTGCTGGACGCTGTCGTGTCAGTGATGCCCGAAGCAAAGCAAGAGGAGGATACAGAAGCGGAGCGCATTCCAAAATTTGCTATCATCGGTCAGCCCAATGTGGGTAAATCATCGCTGCTGAATGCCTTGATCGGCAAAGAGCGGACGATCGTGAGCGATATCGCCGGTACTACCCGCGATACCATCCATACACGCTATAATCTTTTTCAAAAAGACTTTATGCTGATTGATACGGCCGGTATCCGCCGCAAAACAAAAGTGCATGAGGATCTGGAATTTTATTCGGTGATCCGCGCTATCCGGGCGATGGACGAAGCCGATGTGTGTTTATTGTTGCTCGATGCGGAAAAAGGAATCACCGCTCAGGATCTGGCCATCTACTCCCTGGCCGTTCGGAAAGGGAAGGGTATTGTCGTGCTGGTCAATAAATGGGATCTGGTGGAAAAATCAACGAACACAGCCCGCGATTACGAAAAAGAATTGCGCAACCGACTCGCTCCATTCAATGACGTACCCATCATTTTCATCTCAGCCAAAGAAAAACAACGGATCTTCCGTAGTATTGAAGAAGGATTGAAAGTATATGACAATCGTCATCAGAAAATCCCCACCTCGCAGCTGAATGAGGTGATGCTCAAAGCAGTGGAACAATACCATCCGCCGGTCGTTCGAGGAAATGCGATCAAAATAAAATACGTCACCCAGCTGCCCACCCAAACACCCAGCTTCGCCTTTTTTACCAATTTTCCCGACGACATCAAGCCGCCTTATCGGAATTACCTGGAAAATCAGTTGCGTACCCGCTTTCAATTTACCGGTGTACCGATTCGGATCTTCTTCCGAAAAAAATAGGCATCGATTTAAAAACCGCTGAGCACCAACCAGGCTAACAAAATCAGGAGCAAAACGAGAAGTACAGCTCCAATAATCCAGAATGGCATTAGCTGACTTTCATTCTTTCGCTTGGCTTTCTTTTTCTTTTGAATCAGGGCATTGAGTTGGTGCTGAATCAACCGGTTGTCTTCCTGCACCGCTTGCGGATCCAGCATGTGCAAGCCGTCCAGTGCATCCATCCCCAGCGGATCATCCAGCCACGCGCGTTCGAACCGGTTCTGCGCGGCTACATCCTCCTGATGTTGCAGGTAGTTGAGCCATGCTTGTTCTTGCGTGGGTTTCGGTGATTGATCAAGACTGCTCATGACGTTTTAGTTGTGCTTCCATAAATAATTTCAAGTTCCGTTTTCCGTTTTGGATATGGCTTTTAACCTGCAAGAGGCTGAAATTGGTTTTTGTAGCGATGGCCTGATACGATTGTCGCTGCAGGTAAAACAGCTCAATGCATTGTTTTTGTTCCGGTTTAAGCGAAGCTAAAGCCTCTTCGAGGCGGTTCAGTGCCTGTTCTTTTTCAAGCAGGGCTGTCCAGTCTGTGTTGATGGCTTCCGGTTCAACAGCGGTTGTTTCAATGGATATTGGATGTCCTCTTTTTCGCAACGTCATCAGGCATTGGTTTCTGGCGACCGTATAGAGCCAGCCGCGAAAATGCCGTACCTGTGTTTTGG
>CAZZJF010000006.1:0-30736 GCA_964654325.1 uncultured Ferruginibacter sp. | reverse complement strand
AATGAAATTCGTCATCTCCCCGATTATTCAGGCTTGTGATGCCATCAGCGGTGCTCGTCCGGGTGCCCGTCGGGAGATCATGCAACAATACATCCAGCGAATCAAAGACCTTGAAAACCTGGCTTTGGGTTACGGAGGTGTTGAAAAAGCCTACGCCATCCAGGCCGGTCGTGAACTGCGGGTGATTGTGGAAGCCGATAAAGTAACCGATGGCGACAGCGAAAAACTCAGTTTCGAAATCGCCCAGAAAATCCAAACGGAAATGACCTTCCCGGGACAAATAAAAGTGACCGTTATCCGTGAAAAACGAGCGGTTAACATCGCCCGATAAGAAACGAAAGTGGCTTTCTGTTTCTAATTAACTGTAAATCAACTGATTGATTGGAATTCAAGGCGTTGAGCCGTCCTAATCAACCAATACCGAAGATCAAGGGTAGTTGCGAACTTTCCACCCAAAAAAACAAGCAATCGCTTTCCTGTTTCGGATTTTATCCATACCTTTGCCTCCCCTTAAAACCAAGTTATGAATGCGATTGATTTTGTTCACGAGCAACTGACGAAGAAAGCCAGTGTTCCTAAGTTTAAAGCCGGCGACAACGTAACCGTGAACTACAAGATTGTGGAAGGAAACAAAGAGCGTATCCAGAGTTTCAAAGGAGACGTCATCAAGCGTCAAGGAACCGGCGCTACGGCTACCTTTACCGTACGTAAAATGAGTGACGGCGTTGGTGTTGAGCGTTTGTTTCCGCTCAACTCACCCAATATTGACAGCATTATTTTGAATAAAGTCGGTTTGGTTCGCAGAGCCAAACTGTTCTATCTCCGTGAACGCAGCGGTAAGAGCGCGCGTATCAAGGAGAAGCGCATGCAGGTCAGTCAGTCTAAATAATATTAAAGCGAGTTTTCTCGCTTTTTTTAATGTCGTTTCGGTTGTTTAACAAGGTTTGCTACGAAAACGGCGTTATTTTTTATACCTTTGTCGAAATCATATTTTATGACCTCACTAATCAATCACCCATTTCTGTTGCTTGGTATCGGCGGCGAGGAGCTGATTCTGATACTAATCGTTGTGTTGGTCCTTTTTGGCGGACGAAAAATTCCCGAATTGATGCGTGGACTTGGTCGTGGCATTCGTGAATTCAATGATGCCAAAAACAACGTCAAGACCGAGATTGAGAATAGCGCGCACGAAAAAGGAAAATAAGCCTGATTCGACAGGTGCGTTTTTTGATTCGGGAGATTGATTCTGTTTCCCTAACCATCATAAATGACTATACGACTGACTGGTATTGACCAGTCTTTTTTTACCCCTTCGTTTGATCGATGACGTCTTGTTTGGTGATCAAGCAAACAGGATAGTCGTTCGTTAGCCGATTTAAATGCAGGCTCATCACCCATTCTTTACATTGTTCATGGATGGTGAGGATACTATTTGCCGGATAGCAATTGATGAATCGCTGCGGCCTTCAATAAGCTTTCCTCATACTCTTTTACCGGATCGCTGGCTGCCGTAATCCCGCCGCCGGCTTTAAAATGAAGCTGACCCGTTTCTTGATTATAAAAAACACTTCGGATAACCACATTGAAGTCAAACTGACCTGCTGGGTCAACATAGCCGATGGTTCCGGAGAAAAGTCCACGCGCTGATTTTTCCAAGTTAGCAGTAATTTCCATTACTTTCTGCTTGGGCGCACCGGTCATCGATCCCATTGGAAAACAGGCTGCGAGGATTGATGTCCACGGTGTCTCTTCCAACACGGTTCCCTGCACGGTGCTGATGAGGTGATGGAGGTTGGGAAAACTGTAAACGCCAAATAATTCGGATACCTCCACGCTATTACGAGTGCAAACCCGACTCAAATCATTTCGTACCAGGTCTACCACCATCACGTTTTCGGCGCGATCTTTTTCACTGTTTGATAGCTGCTCCCGCAATTCTTTATCGGTATCCGGGGCCGACAATGAACGCCGGATAGTTCCTTTTATGGGTTGAGAGATGACCGTATTTCCAACCCGTTGTAAAAAACGTTCAGGACTTGCACAAATACAAAAGCTCGATTCAATCCGATACAAAACAGCAAATGGATTGGGGTGTTCTTCAATCAACCTTTTAAAAAAAGAAAAGGGATTAAAATCTGTGCTCCTTGCCTGAAAACCCTGGCAGTAGTTCAATTCATAACAATCTCCCCGAGCAATATGTCTTTTGACTTGTTCAACCGATTGCAAATAATCAGATCGATCTTGAAGTGGCTGTATATCGGTAACCAACGTTCCGATATCTTCGGATAGCAAGCGGCTGTTATTAATAGACCGCCAGATCTCATCGGGTGGCCGCTGCTTCGATCTTATGGTCAACTGATGATCGTTCAAGGTGATGCAGATGCCGGGGTTAAAAAAAAAGCAGGCAGGAAATCCAACCGGATCGGGATCTTGTCCGGGATAATTCAAATGCCCGAACAGCCAGTCGGGATGCTGGTTGGAAAAGGCCTGCAACGATTGCGGCGACCAGCTATTGGATTCTTGATAGATCGCTGTTGGTTCAGCGGCGAATAAAAAATCATATCGGCTATACGGACTCTCATACCCACATGATGTGGCAAAACAAAAAATGTTGAACTGAGAAGACCAGCTCAACATTTTTTCAGAAAAAAGACGGGTATCGTCTACCTGGTAATGGTTGATTGTACCGTTCACCCGTTCTGATTAATAATCATCTTCTTCAAAATCATTGCCCAGGTCATCGAATAGGCCCATATCTTTAAATTCATCGTCCATGCCGAAATCATCTTTTGATTTAGATGATTTGGTTGTGCCGGCTGATTTTTTATTTTTAGATTTTGGCAGATCGAACTCGTCAAAATCAGGATCCCAGTCGTCTTCCTCCTCAGCTTTGTTCCAATCGTCTTCGATGTCTGCATCATCGTCCTCCTCATCATCGTCATCTACCCGTTGTTTTTTACCTGTTGCTTGGGATGTTTTCGAAGGGGTTCCCGCTACGATGTCATCATCCTCTTCTACATCTGTTCCTTTATTAGCTGGTGACGACGATTTTTTAGCTGCCCCTTTTTTGGGTGCGGCCTTTTTTTTGATGGGCTCCTTTTTTTCTTTTTCGGATTTTGGTGCCATAAAAGAATGTTATTGACTGTGTAAAATTTCCACGAGTTTTTCAATCCTCCAAAAAAAACCTGAACTTTTTTTTGAGCGTGTTTTTGGTTTTGTGCTATCGGCAATTGATCAGGAAACAGGAATGATTTGTTCCCTGCCCGGTCCATTGCTGATATGTGAAATGCGAACCTTTAAAAAGGTGGTAATAAACTGAATGTACTGTTTCATCGCCTCCGGCAATTGCTCATACGACCGCATGTCGGTTGTTTGATGATGCCATCCATTGAACGCTTTGTAGACAGGTTCCACCGGCACCGCGCTCAATTGAAAGGGCACCTTGGTTGTCTGTTGGCCATGGATCGAATAGGCCGTACATACATTGAGCGATTCCATGACGTCTAAAATATCTGATTTGGTCATTACCATTTGGGTTACGCCATTGATCATGCAGGCATATTGTAAAGCCACCAGGTCAATCCATCCGCAGCGTCGGGGACGTCCGGTTGTGCTTCCAAACTCATGACCTGTTTTACGAATGATGTCACCAACTTGATCGTGCAGTTCGGTTGGAAAAGGTCCTTCTCCAACACGGGTACAGTAAGCTTTTGTAACGCCGATGACCTCCCGGATGTGTAAGGGTGAAACCCCTAACCCGGTACACACGCCCGCTGATATGGTATTACTGCTGGTCACGTAGGGGAAGGTTCCAAAATCGACATCGAGCATGGAGCCCTGTGCCCCTTCGGCCAATATTTTTTTTCCTGCGGCGATTTGTTCATTGATAAAATATTCGCCATTGACAATGGGTAGCGTTTTTAGGAACTCCACCGCCTCAAAGAAATCCGATTCCCAGGCACTGATATCTTCCTGGGCATTAAACGCATCCAGCAATCGCTGATGCTTCATGCGCAGCTGGATGTACTTGGTGGTAAAATGTTTGTCGAGGATATCACCGACCCGTAATCCGTTTCGGCCGGTTTTGTCCATATACGTTGGACCGATTCCTTTAAGGGTAGAACCGATTTTGAGATTGCCTTTGGAAGCCTCGCTGGCTTTATCGAGTGCCCGGTGTGTGGGTAATATGAGGTGTGCCCGCTCACTGATGAACAGATTTTGGGTCACATCCACACCCATGGCGGCAACTGTTTCACATTCCTTTCGGAGGGTAACCGGATCAAGGACCACTCCGTTGCCAATCAGATTTATTTTGTGCCGATGGAATATGCCGCTGGGAATCTGATGCAGCACAACCTTTTGTTTTTCATCCCCGATGTAAAGGGTATGACCCGCATTGGGTCCTCCCTGAAAACGGGCAACCACATCATATCGGTCAGCAAAATAATCAACGATTTTTCCTTTGCCTTCATCGCCCCATTGAAGACCCAGAATTACATCAACCATAAAACGTTTGTTTGGATAAACCCACAGGAAGTGGAACTCAAAGGTAGCAAACGGAGGGGATGCGATGAAACAAATTAAGAACCCGGCAGATTGTCTTGCCAGATCCATTCGACGTCACCGGCTGAAAAACGGGTCTCTTGTTGATAATCCGTTTGAAGTAAGCCCTGCTGATCGACACCCAAGAGGGTGGTTTGAATGATATTTTCCCCGTGTCTCAGGGAAACGGTCTCCCCGTTTCGGTATAAGGCATCTTGATACGATTGCACAATGGTTTGGAGGTCATCGTCAGTTGTCTCTTCCAGGATTTTCAGGAGGGTTGCATGCAGGTTTCGGGCGATGGCAAGCACGTCTCGTTGTTGTTGGTCACTGAGGAACAGCGAGATGCCATATTGGGCGTTTTCTTCGAACTCAGCCTGGTTGACATTGATCCCGATGCCAATGACTGCGTTCGACCATTCGTGACCGGCGTACCGGTTTTCAATCAGGATACCGCCTGCCTTTCTGTCATGCAGGATAAGGTCATTGGGCCATTTGATGAAAATAGTTTGTGAAAGATAGTTCATCAAAACCGACCGACACACGAGGGCTACCAGCATATTGAAAATGGCCGGACACTCGAAAAAAACCTTGGTTGGTTGCCAAACAACGCTCATGAGGAGATTTTCACCGGGTTTGCTGTCCCATTTTTTGTTTTGTCGCCCCCGACCGGCCGATTGAAAGTGGGTGAACCAGGCCTCGCCCGATTGGGCTATTCCTTTTCGAACCCGATCCATGGCATAGTTGTTGGTGCTGTCTATATGCGCTAAAATATGAAAATCGACCCTGTCAGACATATCGTATCAAATGGCAAAGAAATAGTATTTTTGAACGAACGCATTTACGCAATTCCAATCACAAAGGTATGCCCATCCCATACCGAAAAAAAAGAACCTTTGAGTAGAAAGCAAATTCCGGCTGCCGGTCAAAAAAGTAAAACCCGGCTGAACCGAAACAGCAAGATTTTCAAAACCATCATCCGAGCTGTACAGGAAAAAAAAGGAGAACAGATTGTTAGTCTGGATTTGCGTAACATCCCGGAAGCGGTCGCTGATTTTTTTATCATCTGTCAGGCTTCCAACCCGAATCAGCTAAAAGCGATTGCCGACTTCATTACGTTCGAGGTCAAACAAACCTGCCTTGAATTACCCTATAAACATGAAGGCAGACAGGCCGAGCAATGGATATTAATCGACTATGTCAATATAGTCGTTCATATCATGTTACCGGAGCCACGCGCTTTTTATCAGTTAGAGGAATTGTGGAGTGACGCCACCATTATGGAACACCCGGATACCCATCCGACCCTAAAAACAAAAACAACATGAGCCAATTCAACCCAAATCAAAACAATCAGGGAGGTTCAGAGCCTCCAAAAAACAAAGGACGATTCAATATCTACTGGATTTATGGTCTGATTTTTCTGGCCATTATTTCCTATAACGTATTTCGGGATGTGGACATGGAAGGCGTGAAGATCTTCCAGCAACAGTACCATACGATGGTCGAACGAGGGTATGTTGAATCCATTACGGTCATCCGCAACAAAAAAATCGTTCGGGTCTCCGTCAATAAGAGCGTTATGGCATCGAACCAGGATTTTTTCCGGGGCTACATTCAGCAAGGAAATGACAAGCGACGGATGGATGCGCTGGTAAATGCCACACCTCCGCAATTTTATTTCACCATCAAAGACATCACGAGTTTTTCAAACGAAGAGAGTGTGTTTTACGAAACCCATCCCGGTGTCAAACGTGTGAATGAAACATCGGATGACGAGGGTGAGCTATTCGGTCAAATCGTAAGTACGCTGCTCCCCATTCTCCTGATCGGTTTTTTATTCATCATGATGATGCGAAAAATGGGCGGCCCGGGCGGTGGAGGCACCGGTGGAATTTTCAACATCGGCAAATCGAAAGCTACCTTGTTTGAGAAAGGCACCAAGGTTAATATCAATTTCAATGATGTGGCTGGATTGGATGAGGCCAAGGTAGAAGTAATGGAAATCGTAGATTTTCTCAAGAATCCCAAAAAATACACGACCCTGGGTGGTAAGATTCCGAAAGGCGCACTGCTCGTTGGCCCACCCGGAACCGGAAAAACATTGCTGGCCAAAGCCGTTGCCGGCGAGGCGCAGGTGCCCTTCTTCAGCCTGAGTGGATCTGATTTTGTTGAGATGTTTGTGGGCGTAGGTGCCAGCCGGGTTAGAGACCTGTTCAAGCAGGCGCGGGAAAAAGCCCCTTGTATCATCTTCATCGATGAAATTGACGCCATTGGCCGTGCCCGCGGAAAGAATGTGATGATGAGTAATGATGAGCGGGAAAATACCCTAAATCAGTTGTTGGTGGAAATGGATGGTTTCGGTACCGACCTCGGCATCATCATCCTGGCGGCTACCAACCGTCCCGACGTGCTAGACAGTGCCCTGCTGCGTCCCGGCCGTTTCGACCGACAGATCAGCATCGACCGCCCAGACCTCACCGGTCGCGAAGCCATCTTCAAAGTACATTTGGCAGGCATCAAAACCTCACAAAAACTCGATATACATAAACTGGCCGAACAAACACCGGGCTTTGCCGGTGCCGATATCGCTAATATCTGTAATGAAGCGGCCCTGATCGCCGCGCGCAAAAACAAAGAAGCGGTTGACATGAGTGATTTTCAAGACGCGATCGATCGGGTTATCGGCGGGCTGGAAAAGAAAAACAAAATCATCTCTCCGGAGGAAAAAGAAATCATTGCGTATCACGAAGCCGGTCACGCCATTTGCGGCTGGTATCTCGAGCATGCCTACCCGTTACTTAAAGTAACCATCGTGCCCAGAGGCACCGCGGCCCTGGGTTATGCCCAATACACACCCAAAGAACAATATCTCTATAACACGGATCAGTTGCTGGATCAGATCTGCATGACTCTGGGAGGACGCGCCAGTGAAGAGATCTTCTTCGGCAAAATCAGTACCGGTGCCAGCAACGATCTTCAGCAGATTACCAAAATCGCTTACAGCATGATTACCGTTTACGGTATGAATGATAAGGTGGGTAACATCAGTTTTTATGACCCATCCCAGGAAAATTACTTCACCAAACCATACAGCGAGGAAACCGGCAAACTCATCGATCAGGAAGTCCGTCAGTTGATAGACCGGGCCTATGAAAAAACAAAAGCCTTGCTGCAAAACCACAGGGATGCCGTTGAAAAACTGGCTAAAGAACTGCTGGTCAAGGAGGTGCTGTTCAAAAGCGATGTGGAAGCATTGATCGGAAAAAGACCATACGAAGAAAAGAAAGCGCTGGAAGAAACGCAAACAACATCTGAATCTACGCCGTCCGATTCAGCTAATGAACCCGGATCAACTGATACGAACCAATCTGATAATACCCTTGCTTGATACGACGAACCCTTGAATACGGCCAAAGAAAACATATTGAAACGAATTCGAGCCGCACTCGTTGATGCTACGCCGATTCCGTACGCTACAAGTGAAGGTGCCTCGCCGGTACTCCACACGGCGACCGAAGATCTGGCCGTTTTGTTTGCCCAGAAATTCACCGAGTTGCAAGGACGGTTCTCCTATTGTATTCATCAGGACGATTTGATGGTCAAACTAAAAGCGCTCATCGAACAAGAACAATGGGGGCTCGTCTATTGCATCGAATCTCCGTTTCGGGAAATGCTTTCTCTGATGAATATCGAGCCATCCGCTGATTTGCCCGGATGCGATGTGTCTATAACCGGTTGTACCTACCTGATTGCCCGAACCGGAAGCCTCCTGATGAGTTCAGCGCAACCGTCCGGACGAACAACCAGCGCCTACGCACCGGTGCATATATGTATCGCTTATACATCCCAGTTACTGCCTGATCTCAAAGAAGCCTTTCCGATTTTAAAATCGAGTTATTCATTAACGAACTTCCCGTCTATGCTGACTGTGGCCACCGGCCCAAGCAGGACGGCTGATATCGAAAAGACACTGGTAACCGGCGTTCACGGACCGGGAGTGGTTTATTGTTTTCTTGTTGAGTCCTAATTCTCCTTTATGGATACGCCCTCAATTCATCACCTGTTTGTTTATGCCTCCCTGCGCAGCGGCTTTCACAATCCCGCCTATCGTTATATTTCTGATTTTTTCATGCCGGAAGGAGAAGCCATCACGGGCGGTTGTTTTTATGATCGGGGAAATTATCCTGTAGCCATCCCCGATACAGCGGGCCGTCATATCTTGGGCGAACTATATCGCATCAAAGACCTAGCCTCCTTTCCTTGGGTGCTCGAACAGCTTGACGATTACGAAGGACTTAACACCGAAGCAGGTGAAAAGCCACTCTACCGACGGGCTGTTACTACGGTCATGATGCTGGGGAAGCCGATAAACGCCTGGGTTTATTGGTATGATGGCGATACAACTGGTCTTCCGGTGATTCAAACCGGCGATATTTTGCATTATCTTCAAGGTTTGCACAAACCCTAAATTCACGCGATGCATGGCCGGTAAAAAAATATACTTTATTTCCGATTTTCATTTGGGCGCGCCGGATGCTGCTTCCAGCCGAAAACGGGAACATGACATCGTATCCTTTTTAACAGCCATACAACCGGACACCGCCGAATTGTTTGTATTAGGCGACTTGTTTGATTTTTGGTTTGAATACAGAACCGTGGTTCCCAAAGGTTATGTTCGTGTGCTGGCGGCCTTAGCCCGATTTACAGACGAAGGTATACCTGTCCATTTTTTTGTGGGTAACCACGACATGTGGATGAACGACTATTTCGAGAAAGAACTGGGCATGCAGGTTTATTATGAACCCACCCGGTTCCAACGCGATGGGAAAACATGGTTGATTGGTCATGGCGACGGACTGGGTCCGGGAGACTCCGGCTACAAATTCCTGAAAAAAATATTCCGAAATCCCGTTTGCCGTTTTCTGTTCAGCATCACACCACCGGTAATTGGCATCGGTCTGGCTGATTTTTTCAGTCGGAAAAGCCGCGCTAAGACCGGACACACCGATCAGGTTTTTCTGGGTGAAGAAAAGGAATGGCTGATCCAGTTCTGTAAACAGGAACTGCAAAAAGAACACACCGACTTCTTTGTGTTTGGACATCGTCATTTACCGCTGGATATTCCGCTCTCGCACAATTCCAAATACGTCAATACGGGTGACTGGATCACGCACGACAGTTATGCCGTATACGACAATCACGAACTAACCCTGCATCGTCACGCATGAGCCGAAAACGCCGATTACTGCTGTTGTTTCTAATTGGCTGCTCGTCTACCGCAGCCGCTGCCCACTCGTTTTCAGATACCCTTTTTCCGTTCGGCCGCTATCAGCTTAAGGCTCAAATTGCCGGCGAGTTCAGTCAAATCGAACCCGACTTGTTTGGTCATGTATTAGCCATCCGAAAAACGGGGCAACTGGTCAAATATGCTCCCAACGGCGACAGCCTCACTGCCTTCAATGATTTAAAACGATATGGTCAACCCCAATCCATAGACGCACACAATCCGCTACGGATTCTCTTGTTCTATGAACGGTATGCAACGGTCGTAGGTTTAGACAAGCTGCTCATCCAACGAAACCAGTGGAACCTGCGTGAAAAAAACCTGTTCTTCACCCATGCAGTGGCTAATGCATACGACAATCAGTTGTGGGTGTATGATGGTGCCGAAGCCAAATTAAAAAAATTCAATGAACAATGGCGGTTGCTATTGGAAAGCGCTGACCTCCGTTTACTTACCGGAGAATCGCCTAAACCCACCTGCATCCTGCAAACAAACGAACAGGTGATTACCTATGATCCGACGATCGGTTTCGTTTTTTTTGACTTGTATGGCGGATTCCAAAAAATCATTCGTTTGACGGGTTGGCATTCGGTAGGGTATTTTGAAGGATGGCTCTATGGCATCGACGAGAAGCAATTGCGACTATATCAACCGGGAAGTCTCATTGAACGCACAGTACCGCTGCCAGCCGACTGGCAATCGGTTCAGCAAATTCGTATCATTGGAAAAACGCTCGCTCTCCTTTTCGAAAAATCCATTACTATTTATCATTTACCCTAATTGTATGGACTATGGAATGGTTGAATCAGTCACTCTTTGAAAACAACATAAGCGATCTGCTATTGATATCGGTGATTATTGTATTTATTTTTCTCTTACGTCATTTTATATCCAATCACCTGGCATCCTTTTTCTTCAATATCATCCGGAGAAAATGGAACAGCATCGATAAAACCCTTTTCTTGTCAAAAATCCTTGGTCCATTAGGCTGGCTCATTGCCTTTTCGTTGTCTACGCTGGCCTTGGAACATCTTCAGTTTCCTGGTGACTGGAATTTTAGATTCCGCTCGACAGATGTCCATACCGTGCTGGAGAAAATGCTGTTTCTGCTCCTCTTTTTCCTGTTCATCCGGTGCATGCTTGGACTGATTGAATTCATTGCTGCCGCGATTGAGCACAAGACAGCCTCCGCCCAGCTGCAACGAAGTCAACAACTGATTGTGTTCTTCAAAGATTTTCTAAAAACCATTGTTTACATCGTTGGTTTGTTCGGAGCACTGAAAATAGGATTTGATATTGATCTGGGATCACTCATTACCGGACTTAGTATCGTCGGTGCCGCATTGGCACTGGCTGCCAAGGAAAGTGTAGAAAATCTGATCGCCTCCTTCATTATCTTTTTCGATAAACCATTTTCAATCAATGACACTGTTCGCGTGCAACAAATCAACGGAACCATTGAAAGTATCGGTTTACGGAGCACCCGCATACGCACCGCTGAACATACCCTGGTAACCGTTCCGAATAAACAGATGGTCGATTCAATCGTAGACAACTGGAATCAACGAACAGCGCGTAAATATGAGTGCCAACTCGAGTTTTCCGCAGACAATCCTATCGAAAAAATCGGCGCTTTTTCTGAACTGATTCATCAATGGTTGGAAAATCAGGGCACTCAGCTGGTTAAACATCAGGTTTTGATGTCCGCCATTTCAAAGTGGGGCATTCAACTAAGCATTGAGATCCACACACCAGCCGGTGAACATGAGCTTGAAAAACACCAACAACTCCGAAGCGCATTGATTCAGTATATCCATCAAGCGATTCAGCAGGAAGGCCTGGTATTGGCCAGACCTACAACAAATTGATTAATGCTGTAACAGGAGCTGCGTCATCTCCTCTTCCCATTTACCCGTTTTACCGTACTCCACCACACGGCCAACCTCTTGGCCGTCGCGCAATATGATGATGGTTGGCACGTTCGTAATAGCATAGGTCTGTGCTTCGTTATTCATCGTTTTTTTTGAGCGATCGACTGCATAAAAGGTCAAATCCGAATCAGGGAAACCGGCCATAGCCTGTGCTTTAAAAAACGTGGGTAAAATGGATTGCGTGTCTTCACACCAGGTTCCGCCGAAAATCAGAAAACGGACCTTGCCGCGGGCCGATTCAAAGGCATTCAGGAAGGGGACGGAAGGCTTATACGTGGCTTGCCTGGAGGCGTACCAGGAAAATGATGGCGTGTTGGCCAGCAGGTAGTGCGTGATACGACCTTTGTACAGAAAAGCACCGGGCTGTTTGGGATCGTCTTCTGACGTATAAGAGGTTTGGGCATCCGCCGTTTGCAACAGCAGCATAGCCGCGAGAAAGACAACAATTGAGCGTATCATAAAAAGGAATCAGAGCGTGGCTTTGAGTTCGAGTAAAAAACCACGTAAGTGTTTGAGTGAATCGATCAGTTCGTATTTTTTTTCGGCGTGTTTGTTTTTACGCAGATATTCTTTTGCGCCCTCGATCGTGTATTTGCGTTCACGCAATAAGTGATAGATTAGTTTCAGGTTTTTGACATCCTCCGGACGGAACAGGCGGTCGCCTTTACCGTTCTTACGCGGTTTGAGAATATCAAATTCGGCTTCCCAAAACCGCAGCAATGAATGGTTTACTTTGAACATTTGAGTAACCATCCCGATGGGATAGTATTGTTTGGAAAACAGCGCTTCATCATCCGGAACGTCGATCTGGTCTAGGGTTGCCGCCATATCACTGAGTTTCATGCGTCCGCGGGTTGATTTTTTTTCAGCGGGTGATTCAGGACGTGCATTGGTTTGCGGTCGAAACGTGACCTCAATCGGCTCTTCTACGACCGTTTCCGGTAGGGCCTGTATCGCTCGTGGTTCTTCAATCACAACCGCAGTCGTTGCCTTCTCCGTATGTGATACTACTTCTTGAACCGGATCTTGCTCTTCCGGAAAATCGAAATTTAATAGGGCTTGTTTTAATCGAGTGGCCATATGCGATGGATGTATGGTAAAGATATTGAAAAAGAAAAATGGAAATTGGAAAAAACGAAATTTAATCACCCTGAGCAAATCAATCTGTTATGAACAATACGCACAAAAAAGAATACCATTTACCCTATAGTCAGCAGGGCTTGATGGAGGATGCTAATCTAAAAAGAACGGGTAATCAATCAAAACTCTTAGCACTACCGGTTGAAGCCATTTTCACCAGTTGGTCAAATTGCGCCGGTGTGAGATCATTGTAAAAGAAATGGATTGGATCTACCGCCTGGCCGGCTACGTGCACTTCATAATGACAATGCGGGCCTGTGCTCTTTCCGGTGCTGCCTACCCAACCAATAACCTGACCGCGTACCACCGACTGACCGGCCACCACATTCATCCGCACCATATGGCCGTACAGGGTTTCATATCCGTATCCATGCTGAATGACCACATGATAGCCATATCCGGTTGGCGCATAGGTTGCTGTAGTCACCACGCCGTTGCCGGTGGCATAGATGGGTACTCCCTGTGGAGCCGCAAAATCAAGCCCTTTATGCATTTTGGTTGTGCCGTACACCGGGTCAATCCGGTTGCCAAACCCGCTGGCAATCCGGTTTAGCTGCTTGTTGCTGACTGGCTGTATGGCCGGGATGCAGGCCAGTTTCTGATCCTGATTACGAATCAGTACCGCTATCTCCTCATAGCTCTTTTGCTGGTAGCGAATCCGGGCGCTAATCTGATCCAACTGTGTTACGAGATCGCTTCCTAAAATATCTTCAGGCAATGGCCGGCTCCCCGACGTATTAGCTGCTAGTAGGATCCGCATGCTGTCAGGAACGGGGTTGGCTTCAAAAATGGATCGATACAATTCATTGTCGCGTTGTTCCAACGATGTCAGCTGTTGTTCGAGCTCCTGGAGTCGGCCTTTCAGTACCTCGTACCGGTAATTCATCAGCTCCATTTTTTTATTGTACTCGGCTACTTCCGGTTTATTGGGAAAAAAACGGGTATACAGATAAATAACCAACGCCGATGTTACGAGAATGGCAGACAGCATCCCAATGAAACGAAGCAGTTTCACACGCAGTGGCACCGTCAGTCGTTCAAACTGAAGGGTTTGCGGATTGAAGAAAAATTTGATTCTTTTCATTCACTGCGTTCGTTGACCAAAGAGTGGCTGTTAATGTGTATTTTGCAGCCAATTCGGGTTAGGTAAGTTGTGTAAAATACAAATATAAACCCGATCCCATACGCAACGTTTACAATCAGGAATTATGATGACCGCCTCCGAGATCAGACAGCGATTTCTGGACTTTTTCCGCTCCAAACAACATACAATCGTCCCATCGGCACCCATTGTGGTTCAAAATGATCCCACACTCCTGTTTACCAATGCCGGTATGAACCAGTTCAAGGATTATTTTTTGGGTAACAAAAAAGCCCCCTACAACCGCGTGGCCGACACCCAGAAATGTTTGCGCGTAAGCGGCAAACACAATGACCTGGAAGAGGTTGGAGTAGATACCTACCACCATACCATGTTTGAAATGCTCGGAAACTGGAGTTTTGGCGACCCGCAACACCCGGAAGCCGGTTATTTCAAAGCCGAAGCCATCGCCTGGAGCTGGGAGTTGCTGACAGAGGTTTATCAAATCGATAAAGACCGGCTTTATGTTACCGTTTTTGGCGGCGATGAAAATGAAGGTATCCCCGCCTCAACCATCGCCCTCGCCGAATGGAAAAAACGTGTGCCGGAAGACCGGATCCTGTTCGGCAGTAAAAAAGATAATTTCTGGGAGATGGGTGAAACCGGTCCTTGCGGCCCCTGTACCGAAATTCACGTGGATTGCCGGAGCGCCGAGGAACGGGCCCAAACACCCGGAAGCGCCCTTGTCAACAACGATCATCCCCAGGTTATTGAAATCTGGAACAACGTATTCATCCAATACAACCGAAAAAAAGACGGCACACTTGAACCGTTGCAAGCCCGGCACGTGGATACCGGCATGGGCTTCGAGAGACTGGTCCGTGTACTGCAACAAAAGCAAAGCAATTACGATACCGACGTTTTCAGCGGCACCATTGTCGAAACGGAGCGACTAACCGGGAAAAAATACCAGGCACTCGACGATAAACAAAGTATCGCCTTCCGGGTACTGGCTGATCATATCCGCGCCATCGGATTTACCATCGCCGACGGCCAATTACCGTCCAATACCGGTGCCGGCTACGTGATCCGCCGAATCCTGCGTCGAGCCGTTCGCTACTATTACTCCTACCTGGACTACAAACAGCCATTGCTCTACCAACTGTTGCCTGTGATCGCCAAGCAATTCGAAGATGTATTCCCGGAGCTGGTCCAGCAACAGGATTTTGTAGCCAAAGTGATTCGGGAAGAGGAAGATGCGTTTTTGCGAACCCTCGACAAAGGCCTGAAGCGGATGGACAGCATCATCCAGTCGTCCAAACCGGGTGGAACCATCTCCGGTGTCGATGCCTTTGAACTGCTTGATACTTACGGCTTCCCGATTGATCTTACCCGGCTGATTGCCGCCGAACAACAGTTAGCCGTAGACGAAGCTGGTTTTGACGCCGAGATGGGTAAACAAAAAGCCCGAAGCCGCGCTGCCACAGCACTGGATACCGAAGACTGGCAGGTAATCAACGAAGGCAATGCCGCCGGTTTTGTCGGATACGATACACTTGAACATACCACTGAAGTCCTCCGTTACCGGAAAGTAACCAGCAAAGGAAAAGAACGATACCAGCTGGTACTCGCCGCTACGCCTTTCTATGCGGAAAGCGGCGGACAGGTTGGCGACCGGGGTATGCTAACGATAAACAATACCCGCATTGAGATCGTCGATACACAAAAAGAAAACGACCTGATCATACACCTAGCTGATCAACTGCCCGAAGACCTGTCGGGAACCGTTCATGCCACTGTAGATGCAGATCGGCGCAAAGCCATAGCCATCCATCATAGCGTAACCCACCTCATGCACAGCGCCCTTCGAACCGTTCTGGGTAAACACGTAGCACAAAAAGGCAGCATGGTAAACGACGAACAGCTTCGTTTCGACTTTTCTCATTTTGCTAAAATGACCGATGAGGAAATTAGTCGGGTTGAAGCGCTGGTTAATGAAAAAATTCGGGCTAATATCCCCGTGGTGATCCGAAGCATGTCAAAAGAAGAAGCTATTGCCATGGGCGCGATGGCTCTGTTCGGTGAGAAATACGGCGATCAGGTTCGGGTTGTGATCATGGATCCCGATTATTCGATTGAGCTTTGCGGCGGAACCCACGTTGGTTCAACTGGTGAAATCGGTTGTTTCAAACTAATCAGCGAATCAGCCGTAGCGGCTGGTGTACGGCGGGTGGAAGCCCTTTCCGGAAAAGCCGCCGAAAACTGGATGAATGCGCAGCTGTCGGTACTTGATACCGTCCGCACGCTGTTGAAAAACAGCAAAGACCTGCCTCGTTCCATCGAACAGATGCAGGCAGAGAACCAGTCCCTGACAAAACGAATCGAGATGCTTGAAGCCCGGCAACTGGTTGGCATTCGCAATGAACTCCTGCAGAAAGATCAGATCATCGAGAACATTTCCTATGTGGGCGAAATCGTGGAAGTGCCCCATGCCGATGCGCTCAAAAAGCTCTGTGCCGACCTGAAACATCATTTGCACGACCATGTGATCGTGCTGTGCAGCAATGTCAACGGAAAGGCCTTTGTAGCCGTTGGCGTAAGCGAAACCGTCATCGCTGCCAAACAGGTTGATGCCCAGCAACTCATCAAAGAACTGGTGGCTCCGGCCATCCAGGGTGGCGGGGGCGGACAAAAAACCCTGGCTACCGCCGGCGGCACCAACACCAGCGGATTCCAGGCCTTGCTGGAGGCGGTTAAAAGCCGTTTGGGCTAACCCCGATCATCCCAATGAATTGCTTGCCAAACGGGGATAATCTGCGTATCTTTACGCCTTGCAACGACTCATGAATAACATGGAATATAATACCACCCGGAACCATCTTTCGATGAAAGAATATGGTCGCCATATTCAAAAAATGGTGGATGATCTGCTGAACGTGGAGAATCGCGAATTACGCCAGAAGAGTGCGGAAGCCATCATCGAACTGATGGGTTTCCTCAATCCCCACCTGAAAAATGTGGAAGACTTTCGCCATAAACTCTGGGACCATCTTTTTTTAATCAGCGATTTCAAGCTCGATGTGGACAGCCCATATCCCATTCCAACCCGGGAAACGATGAAAGCGCGTCCACCAAAACTGCGCTATCCAAAAAAGTACCCTAAATACAACCACCTGGGTAAAAATATTGAACACGTCATCGACAAAGCACTGAAAGAAGAGAATCAGGAGAAAAAACAAGGCTTTGCCAATTGCATCGCCTACTATATGAAGCTGACGTACAGCAACTGGCACAAAGAACTCATGCATGATGATGCCATTCAAAATGAACTCAGCACGATCACCAATGGCGAACTGGAATTCAACAATCGCCCGTTTGTCAAGCACAAAGCCGACTATCGGACCGATGATTACCCAACGGGTGGCGGTCGGGGTGGCTATCGCTCCGGCTATGGACGCGACAACCGCAACCGGGGAGGTGGACGTGACAACCGCAACCGCAATAACCGCAATTTTAAAAAGCGGTACTGATTTTACACAGTCATTTCTGAAAAACCGGTCATTCCGTATATCCGGATGCCGGATGTAAATACGAGGTTTACCTATGAACATGTTTGAAGTAACCGGAGGAAAAACCCTTTCCGGAATCATCACCCCGCAGGGAGCGAAAAACGAAGCGCTTCAAGTCATCAGCGCCGTATTGCTGACCCGGGAAGAGATCGTGATGCACAACATTCCGGACATCATCGATGTGAATTTGCTGATTGAATTGTTGCAGGAAATGAATGTAACCGTTCACCGGATCGATCGAAATACCTGTTCGTTCAAGGCCGATGCCGTTGACGAGGATTACCTGCAGAGTGCGGCCTTTCGAACAAAAAGCGGCCGACTGCGCGGATCGGTTATGCTCACAGGACCATTACTCGCTCGTTTTGGACAGGCTTCCTTGCCAAAACCCGGCGGTGACAAAATCGGAAGACGCAAACTCGACACCCACATCATCGGATTTCAAAAGCTGGGAGCCCAATATACTTATAATGAAGAGCTGATGTGCTTTCAATTGCATGCACCGGCGCTGAAGGGAACCTATATGTTACTAGACGAGCCCAGCGTAACCGGTACAGCCAATATTGTTATGGCTGCGGTGATGGCGGAAGGCACGACCACAATTTACAATGCCGCCTGTGAACCCTACCTGCAACAACTCTGCGACATGCTCAACCGCATGGGTGCGAAAATCAACGGTATCGGCAGCAATCTACTGACCATCGAAGGCGTGTCCCGTCTGAACGGAACTACGCATACCCTTTTACCGGATATGATTGAAGTGGGCAGCTTTATCGGATTGGCCGCCATGACGAAAAGCAGTCTGACCATCGAACATGCGGGTGTTGCTGCTTTGGGCATCATCCCGGAAAAATTCCAGCAGCTTGGCATAGCAATAGACATACAGGGAGACCACATTCATGTACCGGCGCAGGACCTTTATGAGATCCAATCTTACATCGACGGAGGGATCCTGACCCTGTACGATCATCCCTGGCCCGGACTCACACCGGATTTGCTAAGCATTTTACTGGTAACCGCCATCCAGGCCAAAGGCAGCGTGCTCATTCATCAGAAGATGTTTGAAAGCCGTTTGTTTTTTGTTGACAAGCTGATTGAGATGGGCGCCCAGGTGATTCTCTGTGATCCACACCGGGCCGTCGTGGTTGGTTTGGAGCGAAAAAAACCACTCCGGGGTATCACCATGAGCTCGCCGGATATTCGTGCCGGGGTAGCTTTGCTCATCGCCGCCTTGAGCGCCGACGGAAAAAGCCGTATTCAAAATATCGAACAGATAGACCGCGGGTACCAGCATATCGATACACGACTGCAGGCACTTGGTGCTCAGATTACCCGTGTGAAAGGCTGATGCCGTTTCATCGGGACAAAAAATAAGTACCTTTATTCATGGCCGATCAACACCAAAAGATACTCATCATCACGGCACCATCCGGGGCCGGCAAAACATCCATCACCCATTATTTGCTCAAGCGATTTCCGGAACTCTGTTTCTCCGTTTCGGCAACAACCCGTAAAGCGCGGTCCAACGAACAAAACGGCGTTGATTACTATTTTTTGGAGGTGGATGATTTTCAGCAAAAAATAAAAAACAAAGAGTTTGCCGAATGGGAAATGGTATACGAAGGCAAATATTACGGCACACTCAAATCGGAACTCAAACGTATCTGGAGTATGAACCGGGTACCCGTGCTGGATATTGATGTGAAAGGAGCCATCCATGTGCAGCAACAATATCCGGTTAATACGCTCAGTGTATTCATTGATGCGCCGTCGGTTGATGAATTGCGAAAGCGGCTAGAATCCAGGGGTACCGAAACGGCCGACACGATCCAAACACGCATCAACAAGGCGTCCTATGAAATCGGATTCAAGGAGCATTTCAATCAAATCATCGTTAACGATCAGCTGGATATAGCCTGCGCCCAAGCAGAGGCGATTATGACAGAATTTCTAAACACATAATGCCATGAGCTTTTTGGAAATACTGGTATTAGTAACGTCCCTGGCATTGATTGGACTTGTTTCCGTACTGGAAAGCATTCATGCGTCAACCGATTCACTCCGGCTCGAAATTTCGAAAAAAAAAGGAACACGCTACGGAAAAACCTGGAGTGTGTATATGGATAATCCCACCCGGTTTTCCGGCGCGCTGTTGATCGCCTATACTGTTTCACTGGTGGTTTATGGATTCATGATCTGGGACCTGCTCTTGCCTGTTTGGAAATACATTTCATCATTCATTGCAACTGATAAACTGGTATTTCTGCAAAGCCTTCAATGGATCACCCAAACGGCCATGGCTTCTGCCATCATACTGTTAACCCATTACCTGGCTTCATCGCTGTATAAAACCATAAACCGATCCGTAGACGAGGCGGTTATTTTACTACAACTCTCCCAATCCATATATGCACTTTTCGGACCCCTGGCCTCGGGACTGGTTTCAATTGCCGAATGGATACTTACCTATGTTTTCAATATTAAAACAAAACGAAAAAAGGTGGTTTTCGAACAACACCACGATATGCTCCTGCAGCAATCGCTCCGCCTGATCAACCAAGAACACAATGAACTAAACAAAGAAATGTTTGAAAACGCATTAACCCTTACGGATACACGCATTCGTAAATGCATGGTGCCGAGAGGAAGCATACTCGGGTTTTCTATTCAGACATCCATGCCGGACGTAAAACAGCAATTTATCGAAACCAAACACAGCCGATTGATTGTTTTTGAAAACGACATAGACAACATTGTTGGCTACGTACATACACTGGATTTACTTAAACAACACACACACGTATCCGACTTGCTTCACCCCATCCCGACGGTCCCTGAAACGATGCGGGTAGCCGAATTGATCCATCGATTTCGAAAAGAGGGAAAAAGTATAGCGTGGGTGATTGATGAATTTGGCGGAACCGCCGGTATTGTGACGATGGAAGATTTGCTGGAAGAAATTTTCGGCGAAATAGAAGACGAATATGATCAGCCAGAAAACGACCAGGAGCAGGCCTTATTATCCGGAGAATACATTTTCAGCGGACAACTCCGGCTTTCTTACCTGAAAGAAAAATATAAAATAGTGCTTGGAAACAACCAACATACCCAAACCCTTTCGGGGTTTATCATCGAATTCAATAATGAAATCCCCAAACCGAACGAACGGCTCATCATCGATCAATTGGAAATGGAAATACTCGAGGTATCGGCGACACGCATTGAAAAAATTAAATTAAAAAAAATAGACGTATAAATGATGCGCCTGGGCCTTTTGCTGCTGAATACCCATCGATTCGATCCCTCCGAACAACCGATCCTGCGTGCTGTTCGACAAATAGCAACCGAAAATCCACAACATACTTTTTACTGGTTTCTGCTTTCAGATTGTCCGTTTGTTTCCTCGGACTACCCATCGAATCTGATTCCCATACAACTTGATTGGAAACGATCCAATCGATGGGGAAGCCTGTTTTTTTTGAAATTGAAGGTAGCGTCTCTTATCCGGCGATTTAATATAGACAAACTACTGATCGATACGCCGGCTGTTTCCGGATTTTCAATCCCATCAATCTACTATCTGGAACAACCGCTGTCGTCGGATAAGCGGAGACAACATAAATCCCATCTTGCGAAGGCGGCAAAAATAATAAGTACGTCTCCGTCTTTTTATGAAGACCTGCACCAGTTGCTCCCCGATCAATCGGATAACATTCACCACATTCCGCCCGATTTGCGTTCCTGTATGCGTACGGTCCGTCAACCGAACATGGAAACGGTTGAACCTTACTGGCTATACCTTGGATGGCATGCGAAGGCCGAGCCGTATCTCATGCTCCTGAAAGCCTTTTCCATTTTTAAAAAATGGACTCACTCCGGTATCAACCTTCGATTTCTTTACCCGCCAACACCCCTCATCGACCATTTATCAACCTATAAATTCAGAAACGATGTATGGTTACCGGTTGAGGATCAGCCTTCCGACAACATTCGCGAGCACTCGTTCGCGCTACTCGATTTCAGTAACGAATCGTCTGTCCATCAGTCTGTTTTTTATGCCATTCAACACAACAAACCCCTACTGATTCCGGAGCTGGAAACTTATCAACGACTGTATGGGCAAGGTGTTTTTTATGCCCAAACAACTGCTGAACAAATCGGCAAACAGTTGATTCAACTCTATAAAGACGAAACAACCGTAGCCGAAAAAAAGGAGGTTTTACATCAACAAACACAAACCTGGAACCATGAAGTGCTTGGTCGGGTTTTGTTAACCGATTAACGGACTTCATTGCTTCAACAAACACATTACCTTTGCGGCATGAAACAATCGACTATTCAAATTCGGGTTGACCTGAATGATGAAAAAATTCCGGAACATATCCGTTGGAACGCCAGCGATAGCCAGGCCGAGGCCGATCAAAAAGCGAAAGCCTTGTGTTTGGCCTTTTGGGACGGAGCCGACCAAACCGCCCTCCGCATTGATCTTTGGACAAAAGACATGCGTGTAGATGAGATGGGCGATTTCTATTATCAGATGCTGATGGGTATGGCAGACTCTTTCCAGCGCTCAACCGGACAAGAAACCCTCTGTGCCGATATGAAAACATTTGCCAAAGCGTTTCATCAGCAATTCAGAAATAATCTCATTACTAAAAACGAACCATCACCAAATTCATAATCATGTCACTCGAACAACAAGTCATGGCCCAGCTAAAAGAAGCCATGAAGTCAAAAGACGAAGCCGCACTGCGTGGCTTGCGGGCCATAAAAAGTGAGATCATCAAAGCCAAAACAGAACCCGGTGCAGCTGCCGAGCTGGATCCGGCTACAGAAATGAAGATCTTGCAAAAAATGATGAAACAACGTAAAGACTCATTTGACATCTTTACCCAACAGGGACGAGCGGATCTGGCAGAGCGGGAAAAAGAAGAAATGGCAATCCTTGAACAATTCCTGCCCAAACAACTGACTGAGTCCGAAATCCAGGAGGCCGTTAAACAAATCATTGCTGAAACAGGCGCTCAATCGGCCGCCGATATGGGCCGCGTAATGGGTGTAGCTACTAAATCACTGGCAGGTAAGGCCGATGGTAAAATAATCAGCCAAATCGTGAAAGCACTGCTTTCCTAACCAATCGACGGTGTATATTGATTTGACGCTACTGGCGGCTTGCCTTATCGGTTGCTTGATCGGCTACCAACGTGGCCTCATCCGTTGTCTTATTTCAATGTTGGGGTCAATAGCCGGCATTGCCCTGTTTCTTTACTTACAAACAAGTGAAAACAGCATACGGATCTATGTAGCTGAAATCACGGGCAATACTTCCTACTACTCATTGCTTTTAGCCGTCTCTTTGTTGATTGCCTGGTTATGCACATCACTCATTGGCTCGATTTTAAGCTCCTTAGCAGACCAGTTGTTTTTGGGACTGCCGAACCGCCTGCTCGGAGCTGCAGTCAATGCCACCCTGTTCGTTGCATTCGGTTTTATCGGTCTATTGGTATGCAAATACACTGGGATTCTATCATCCGCTGCATTTGAAGAATCGATGGCATTCCCCATGATAGAGCAGCTGCTGCTATCCGTAAATAATACAGGATCGGTGTGATCGACTCTCATGTATATGGAATCAGTCCTCCGTTTTTCGTTCGTCAAATAACTTCACTGGGCAAAGTTTATCTCTCTTTTTTGCGTAATTTCGTGAAACAACAACGACCCCGTTTCGGGTTTGGTTGTTCACCAAAACTATGTCATACGAGATCAGGCAGGACGGTAAATTCAAGTTTATAGAAGAGGGCCAAGGTGAAACCCTGTTACTACTCCATGGTCTTTTTGGGGCACTCAGTAATTTCAAAGACCTGACCGAACATTTCAAAAAAACGCATCGCGTAGTCATACCCATGCTACCGCTGCTCGATCTGGATTTACTGCATACCTCGGTTTCCGGTTTGGAAAAATACCTGACTAAGTTCATTGCCCACCGACAATATGATCAAATACACCTGATGGGGAATTCCCTTGGTGGTCATGTTGCGCTGGTTCACACCCTCAAACGGCCGGAAAAAATTAAAACCCTGATTTTGGCCGGCAGTTCAGGATTGTTTGAAAACGGTATGGGCGATACGTACCCAAAACGCGGCGACAAAGAATATATCCGACAGAAAACCCAGCTGACTTTTTATGACCCGGCCATGGCTACGGATGAGCTGGTGGATGAGGTATTTGAGATCACCAATAACCGACTGAAAGTTATTAAAATCATCGCTTTGGCAAAAAGTGCCATCCGCAACAATCTTGGAAACGAACTGAGTCAGATTCAGCAGCCCACTTGCCTGATCTGGGGCAACAACGATACTATCACACCTCCGTTTGTAGGTGACGAATTTAAAAAACTAATTCCCAACAGTGAACTGCATTTCATCGACCGGTGCGGACATGCCCCAATGATGGAAGTGCCGGGCTCCTTCAACGTCATTCTGGAGGATTTTTTAAAGCGCCACGCTTCCTGATTTCTTTTTGAGGTTATCTTGCTTTTTTTCAGGACATTTATACCTAACGAATAACCCTTACCCATGGTTACGGCCGATCTTCTCAACCATAATATTCCGCGTTTGCGCTTCTCCGATAGTATCGGTAAAGCAAAAATGTTGTTGAATGATTTCAAATTAACGCATTTGCCCCTGGTTGCCGGCAAACAATTCATCGGATTAATCAGTGAGGAAGACCTACTTGATATCGATGAAGACACCGCGCCTATGGAAAATATCCAGGACCGTTGTCAATTAATTTACATCCAAGATGATGTGCCCTTTCTTGATGCCATCAGTTATTGCCAGCAATACGAAACGAATATAGTCCCTATCCTCGATAAAGAGGCCGCCTACATGGGTGTGATCACTGCATCCGATTTGCTCCGGGCGCTGGGCGATTTCACCGGCGCGAATGAAAACGGAGGTGTGGTATTTCTGGAAATGGAAAGACCCCATTATTCCGTTTCGGAAATTGCCAGAATCGTGGAACAGAATGATTGCACCATTTATCACCTGAATGTTCGTCCGCTACCCAATGACATGATATCGGTTACCCTGCATCTCAACAAAAAAGAAATTGACGGTGTTTTAGCTGCCTTTGAACGATATGATTACACAATCGTGAAAGAATACGGAACCGGAAACCGAAAAGACGATACCGACTCGAATTACCGGAACTTGATGAAATTTCTTGATCTGTGAGAAACGGAAAGCCATATTCATTATACCGATTCATCGTAATTCTACTGTGTATTTTATTGTCGGAACCGGCCATCTCCCAACCTTTGAACGCGCCATCCAAAAGCACCGAACCTGATTCAACAGCCCTTTATGCATTTACCGGATTTCGTATTGAAGGTGCCCGGAAAACGAAACAGCAAATCATCCATCGTGAATTCAAAATCAGACCCGGAGACTCAGTCCGCCTGTCTGATTTACAGCCAATACTCGAAGCGAGCGAGCAATTATTGTACAACACGAACCTATTCAATACGATTCGTATAGTCCCGCAAATCGAAGACAATCTTGCTTTCAACGTGTTGGTGGAGGTTACGGAACGCTGGTATATTTATCCAACGCCCCAGTTCAAGTTGATAGACCGAAACCTCAACGAATGGCTGACAGTATACGATGGGGATCTCAACCGAATCATTTACGGAGTCAAAGGCACCCATTATAACCTGACCGGACGTGCCGATCAACTAAACCTGATTTTTTTAAGCGGCTATAACCGAAACTACACCCTTACCTATTCCATTCCTTATGTAAACAAGGCCATGACCAAGGGGTTGTCGATGTTCTTTACGTATTCCCAAAACCGAGAGTTTCCGCTTCAAACCAGTTTCGACAATAAGCTGACCCCCTTCCGAAGTACAACGTTTGCCCGTGAGCAATTTTCGGGAGGCCTTTTTTATCGTCATCGAAAAAATTTTTACCGATCGCATACGTCCGGCATTCAGTATAACAGCATTCAGATCACAGATAGTGTATTGTCCGTAACCAAAGGAGCTGATTACCTCGGCGATGGACAAACCAACACTCGATTCATTGATCTGTCTTATCAGTATCAATACAACAGCACCAACAATATCAATTATCCCACGAAAGGCATCTTGTTTCGTGCAGGAATTCAAAAAAGAGGATTGGAATGGGAGGGTGGTATGAATGGCCTGTTTCTGTTCATGAATCACCGGCAACAATTTCCACATACCAAAAAAACATTCAGTAGTCTGTTGCTGACCGGAAAAACAGTGCTACCCTTCCGGCAATCGTATATCAACCGGCGGGCATTTGGGTATGGCGACTACTACCTGAGAGGTCTGGAGTATTATGTCATCGATGCGGTTGCTTCCGGCATGGCTCAATACACCTTGCATCGTCAGTTGGTGGATTGGAAAATTAAAAATCCACTCCGTATGAAAAGTATTCCGTACATCCCAATTCGGATATTTGGGAAACTGTATGGCGATGCTGGCTATGCGCATGCAACAGATGACAATATGACCACATTAAATAATTGTTTTTTGTATTCCGGTGGTACAGGCATTGATATACTCACATTATACGATTTCAAATTGTCGATCGAATACAGCTTCAATCAGTTCGGTGAAAACGGGTTATTTTTGCATACAAGAGGGTTTTTCTGATCAAACAGAACAAGATGAAAATTGCTATTTACAGTCGGGGAGTCGATAAAGACAACATGCCGGAGTTGAATCGGTTGTTTCAAGAAATTACCCGGCAGCAGATTGAGCCCGTTTTTTTTCAGGATTTTTTCAATCAGATCTATTGCTCGCTCGAACTAACCGGTCAATACTCAACCTTCAGCTCGCATGAAGACCTGCCAGCCGATATCGATGCGATGATCAGTTTGGGCGGAGATGGAACCATGCTCGACACGGTTACCTTTATCGGTGATTCGGGTATTCCGATTCTCGGTATCAACTTCGGCCGACTGGGTTTCCTGGCTAATATCGGTAAAGATGAGATCAGCAAAGCCATCGACAGCATCTCCAACCGGGAATACATCGTTGACAAACGTTCACTTATTCACCTCGATGCAAACTTACCCTTGTTTGGCAAGGCGCCCTTTGCACTCAACGAATTCACGATTCATAAGAAAGACATCTCACCCATGATCAAAATTCACACCTATCTCAATGGTGAATTTTTGAATACTTACTGGTCCGATGGATTGATTGTATCGACACCTACGGGTTCAACCGGTTACTCACTGAGTTGCAACGGGCCTGTGATTTTTCCGGAGAGCAGCAGTTTTGTTATAACGCCCGTATCGCCGCATAACCTGAACATCCGTCCGATTGTTGTTCCCGATGACAATATCATTTCTTTTGAAGTGGAGGGCAGAACAGACGGATTTTTATGTACGTTGGACAGTCGACGTGAGTTGGTGAATCTCGAAGCGCAACTCGCCGTTCGAAAAGAATCGTTCGAAATCAAATTGATCCGGATGAATGAAAATAATTTTCTGCAAACCCTTCGCAATAAACTAAGTTGGGGCCTCGACAAGCGGAATTAAACGCCGTTGACCTGCATCATGAAGGAATCCTCCGTTAAAATAAAATCAATTTTTGTTCTTTACTGGATTTTTCTTGCCTATATCCTGGCTGCACTCATCTGGTGGTATATTGCCCTGAACAAGCAAAACGAACAAATTGCCAGCCAGGGAAAACGATTAGCCGAAAGCGGATTGTATACCTCTAAAACCGATCTGGACGAAGCGCTGCAGCGAAAACGTACGCAATATATCGGAGAGGGTGCCATCTTTCTGTTATTGATTGCTGCCGGTGCCATTTATTTGTTCAAAGCTGTAAAAAAACAATTACGCCTTTCCCGCCAACAACAGGATTTCATGATGGCTGTTACCCATGAACTCAAAACACCGATTGCCGTCAGCAAACTCAACCTGGAAACACTGCAACGTCGAAAACTGGAAGAGAATCAAATGACAAAACTGCTTCAAAATACCGTGGAGGAAGTTGACCGCATGAACGATCTCTGTAACAACCTGCTGTTATCCTCGAATATGGAAAGCGGCATCTACCGGATTCAAAAAGAAGAAATTGATTTAACGGCGCTGACTGAACATATCGCTACCGAGTATCGGCGGCGATTTCCGGACCGGACCATTGAACTTGTTACAACCAAGGATTGTTTTGTTTATGCCGATCCATTTCTGATTGAAATCGCCTTAAATAACTTATTGGATAACGCGATAAAATATTCACCTAAAAGCGGACGTATTCAACTGCAATTGACTAAACGGGAGGAGCACGTGCAAGTAATCATATGCGATGAAGGACCCGGCATTTCGGCAGCGGACAAGAAAAAAATATTTGATAAGTTTTACCGAACCGGCAGCGAAGCTACCCAACGCTCAAAAGGCACAGGATTGGGTCTGTATCTTGTAAAAAGAATCATGGATACCCATAACGGATTGGTAGCCGTGGAGGATGCCCAACCACATGGTGCCCGCTTCATCCTACGGATAAATCAACATCGACCGGATGAAAAATAAAACATACGCCATCTTATTGGTTGAAGACGAGGAAAACCTGCAGGAGGCCCTCAAACTCAATATGGAACTCGAAGGGTATGAAGTCACTTGTTGTTCCAACGGCCAGGAAGCACTCGATAAAACAGATCGCGAACATTTCGATCTGATCGTATTGGATGTGATGCTGCCGGAAATAGACGGCATCACGGTTTGCGAAACAATTCGGCTGAAAGGACTGAAAACCCCCATCCTGATTCTCAGCGCCCGTAATACCAGCGCCGACCGGATCGCCGGACTTAAAAAGGGAGCTGATGATTACCTCACCAAACCCTTCAATTTAGAAGAGTTGCTTTTACGAATAGAAAATCTGATTCGAAAAAATGAAATGATTCAGTCAAAATCAGACCTATCGGATGTGTTTACATTCGGAAAAAATAAAATTGATTTTGCCGGACTAATCGCCACAACGTTTCGAGGTGATTCCATTCGTTTGTCGAAAAAAGAAAGTATGTTGCTTCGGCTGTTGATTGAAAATCGAAATGAAGCCGTCACGCGCGAAAAGATATTACAAACCGTTTGGGGATACAATGTTTATCCAACCACCCGAACGATCGATAATTTCATTCTGAACTTCCGTAAATACTTTGAGAAAAATCCGCGCCAGCCCATCTATTTCGAGTCTATCCGTGGGATCGGATATAAGTTCAATCTCATCGCTTAATTGGCATTTACAGGTCGCCCAACTGAGGACGAACAATCAGCTGATCAACGACGGCCTGTGGCGATAATTGCGTGGTCGCATAAATCATAGCGGCAATATCTTCGGGCAACATGATCCGGCCGGTACTGTTGTCAAAATCACCCCAGGAATCGGTATACACCGCGCCCGGTAAAACAGCCGTTACTTTGATGCCGTGCGGCTGAAGTTCCAACCGGAGATTCTGCGTGAATCCGTACAAGGCAAATTTACTAACGCTATAACATCCGCCGTTTTCGTAAGCCCGCAAGGATGCAATGGAGCAAAGATTAAAAATGTGGCCTTTTTGTTGAGCCCGCATCGATGGAAGCAAGGCCTTAGTCAGGTTCCAGGCTGTTTGCAGGTTGACGGCCATCATCCGATTGAGTATCAAATCGTCGGCTTCAACACAGGTTCCCGGTTCATACGACCCGGCATTATTAATCAACACGTCAGGCGGACCTTGTTCGAGGCATACAGCCGCGACCCGATCGGCGTCGGCGCGCACCGTAAGATCGCCGGCAATGACCGCAACGGATAAAGACGGAAAGCGAGCTAGCAACTCACTTCGTACCTGTTCCAATTTGCCGGCATCGCGAGCACAAAGTACGAGAGAGCAACCGGCCTCGGCAAACCGAAAGGCCACCGCTTTTCCGATACCCCGACTGGCCCCAGAAATAACAACGCGCATGATTTCGAGATTTGATTGGTAATTTTGATAACCGCCAACAAAGATAAACCCTTCCATGAAGCCGTCGACCGGTAAAACATACCAACACCTGTTTTTTGACCTGGATCATACCCTGTGGGATTTTGAAACCAATGCCGAGCATACGATGCGCTCGGTGTATGCCGAGTTTCTATTGGATGAGAAAATAGATGCCGGCTTCGACGTCTTTTTCAAGAACTACTCAGCGCATAACAAGCTCCTTTGGGATCGCTATCAAAAAGGATTCATTGGGGTGGAAGAACTGAAATGGAAACGCATGTGGCGAACCTTGCTTGATTTCAAAATCGGCGACGAAACCCTGGCCCGCTCGATGAGTGTACGGTTCTTGGAAATCCTGCCCACCCAGAAGCGCACCTTTCCGCATACGCATGAAATACTAACGTATCTGAAAGAAAAAAACTATCGGCTGCATCTGATTACAAACGGCTTTGAAAAAACACAGCGCAGCAAACTGCAACACAGTCAGATTGATCATTTTTTCGACTGCATGATCACTTCCGAAAACAGCAATAGCATGAAACCCGATGCCGCCATCTTCGCCCATGCACTGAACGAAGCCGGGGCTTCCGTTGATACCTCCATCATGATTGGTGATAACCCGGAAGCCGATATTGAAGGCGCCGCCAATGCCGGCTGGGATACTGTTTTTGTCAACCACATCCAAGCTGAACCAAACCATCGAGCCACGTTTGAAGTCACCCATCTGTCTGATCTGGCTTCCATTTTCTAACCCTTGTGCATATGCATAAAAAACCCGATCACGAGGATCGGGTTAAATTAATTAAAAGCTAACATTACGGCTTAACTTCAGCTGTTTTCTCGTCTGCGGTTTTGTTGCAAGACGTTTTCTTCTGGCAGCAAGAAGTTGATTTTGCGCATTTTTTCTTTTTCTTGCCCTTGTCTGCATTAGCAAATGCGAGACCACCGAACAATAACGCGGCTGTAGCGAATAAAGCGATTTTTTTCATGATATCCAGTTTTAATTGTTTCGAACACTAAAATTAGGACAGATTTCAATAGTAACAAAGAAATGATCAGGCTTTGTTTACCATTTACCGATGACGGTTACACCACCTTGTACAACCTGACCCATGGTAACCGATATGTCTGTTCCGGGCGGCAAAAGCAGGTCTACCCGACTGCCAAACTTGATAAATCCGAGCTCATCGCAT
>CAZZJF010000005.1:0-31402 GCA_964654325.1 uncultured Ferruginibacter sp. | reverse complement strand
TATTCCTGTTTAGAAATAAGGGAAACCATGATCTTGTACCACTTTATCAAAAAATTACAGAATGGCAGAACAGTGTGAAAGAAGATTTCAAAATTAATCGGGAAGAGACGTCTAATACTGCGAAACAAAACCGAGACGACGTAAAGAGTGCCATTCAGGAATTCAGACAGGAAATCACCGATGCCATTCGACATCTTGGGAAGCAAAACGTGGAGGCATTGGAAAAACTCAATCAAACCCTTGAACAGAAAGTTACCGTATTGATTGAAAAAACGGAAGCAGGCCAACGCCTTTTTTCAGAAGCCAATACCACTCAGCTCGAGAAAATCGAAAAGAAAGTAGAAGATAACTTACAGCGACTTATCCAGCAAGCAAAAGCGGATAATCAATCACTCAGGGAATCCATGGTTGCCTCGTTTAAAGAGTTCCAAGTTTCCTTTGATAATAATGTTCGATCATTCAACGACTTGCAGCGCGAAAAATTTTCCAAATTGGAGGAAAAACAAACGGAACTCGTGACCGGAACGGAAAAAAAGCTTGAAAATATTCGCATAACGGTTGAAGAAAAACTGGAGAAAACATTAAGTGAACGGTTGGGTCAGAGTTTTGAAACAGTTGGCAAGCAATTGATCGAGGTTCAACGAGGCTTAGGTGAAATGCAATCGCTCGCACAAGATGTAGGCGGATTAAAAAAAGTATTGAGTAATGTGAAAATGCGCGGCGGTATTGGGGAAGTGCAATTGGAGATGCTGTTAGATCAAATTCTGGCACCGGAGCAGTTTGAAGCGAATGTGAAGACTAAATCCAATAGCAATGATCTGGTAGAATTTGCCATCAAGCTCCCTGGTCGCGATGATCATCAAAAGCAAGTGTGGCTACCCATAGATGCCAAATTTCCAAAAGATGTTTATGAACAACTGCAAACAGCCTACGAGACCAATGATATCGGTCAAATAGAAACAGCACAGAAAATGTTGGAGAATACAATCAAAAAAATGGCAAAAGATATTTCCGATAAATACCTTGACCCTCCCTATACGACCGATTTCGGCATTATGTTCTTGCCCTTTGAAGGGATCTATGCTGAAGTTGTCCGTAAAGCAAGTTTACTGGAAGACCTGCAACGAAACTATAAGATTATCGTAACCGGACCGACAACCCTCGCGGCTATTTTAAATAGTTTACAAATGGGTTTTAAGACCCTGGCAATACAAAAACGAAGCAGCGAAGTTTGGCAGGTCTTAGGCGCCGTTAAAAAAGAGTTTGAAACGTTTGGCGGACTCATGCAAAAAGCACAGAAGAACATACAAACGGGCCTCGATCAACTGGATGATGTTATGGGAAAACGGACTAAAGCGATTCAACGGAAATTACGAAGTGTGGAATCTCTCTCCGAAGCAGAAACAAAACTGCTATTACCCGATATTACCGATACTGAACAAATAGACGAAGAAGCTGACGAAAGTTAATGCGAATACGTTTAACACCATTTTTTCAGTTTAGTACGCATGATTGACTAATCTTGTGTCAAATCACTTACCATGCTTCGATTTGTCCTATTCGCATTTGTTCTTTGTAGTTCTTCGCATTCGTTTTCACAAGGAGGATATGCCGGCGAAATGACAGACAACCTTTTCCAGAAATTAACCCCAGAAGAGCAGGCGCTTTACCGGGATTGTTTATGGGAAATGAATCTAGTAGATTCTAATATACGCTGGCTGACAGATTCTACCAATCATAAGTTGGGGGTAGATAACTATCATTACTCAACCAAAATAGTTCGGCGTCATCTCCAGAAAAAGTATAATCAAACCGCAGTCATTCCGGGTAAATACTCCCTCCAAAAACCCGAGTACATTATTTTTATCAGTCGCCGAGAAAACGATACTGGCATCATCATGCAAAAATACTTTTAAGGCTGGTTGATATATTGAATCAATCGTTTATATTTGATTCTCACCTAAACTTGAACTTATGGGATCAACAGCACACCTCGCTATTTTTTGTGTTAGCCTGACTATTTTGGGTAGTTGTTCCGCCGATCAGTCAACAGGACGCAATGGATCAACTAGCGCTGAAGTTCGGCCGGATAGCAATACGACCGTCTCCGCCAACTCCGAATGGCCTCAACAAGGTGGCTTGGAGAGTGATTTGACGTTTTGTTTATCCAAAGCCATTGCTATTCACGAACAATTAAATCCGGAAAAAGCATACGCAAAAAATCAATTAGTTACATTCAGTATCAATTCATCTTCTGATCGCCTTCAGACGGTTTTAAAAAAACTATCAGCACGAACCGGGGGATTTCAAGAAAAACCTACTAGCGAATTGGTTATTCCGTTTGAATCCTCCATGTATGATGGTAGCGAAATGCTCGAGGAGTTAAATAAATACGAATGGAAAATCAAGGTATTCTCTGGGAGGCGTTACAAATTACAATTTCATGATTTTGTGTACGGAGATATAGGCCCCTTTGTTGATTATACCTATGAATTCGATAGGTCAGCTAATTCATACAAAGCAGTATTGAATTATAGCAGTATTAACGACGATGATGAATGGGTTGAAAGGAAAATTACCATTGAAAATGATGTTATTGTCAAATAATATCACTTTAACCGTTAGGCGATTGTTTTTTAAAACAATAATATTTCATTTTTATTTACGGCATTTTCGCATAAGGGTATAGCTCATCCAGTTTTTTTACCGATGATTTGAATTTTGGATTTCGGTTGATGTTAAACGTTTTTTGAGTTCGTGTATTTTTAGCAAACCATTCTCCGTTTTTTACACCATATATATACACTTTATCACCGGGATAGTAATAATCATAGGTCACATCATCGCCGTTGTCCCAACCATCGTATTCCGGATAAATTTCTTCATCGGTCTTTTCCTTTTCCGGTTCGGGCTTAATAACTGGTTTGGGCTTTTCGGGCACTTCTTCTTTTTTAAAGTCAACAGATGACTCCTGTTTAACATTGGTTAGTTCAGCATCAGCCGGCCGGGAATTTTTGTTGTTAAAAATCAAATAGCCAACAATGATGCCGATTCCCAGTACTCCGGCCGCTACCAGTGGAAGCAATAATTTATTCATGGTTTATTCAAAATTTATACTACTAAGTTAATTTAGTTATTAATTGTTTGGATAATACCGCACCCTTTTTTTCGAAAGTAATCAAAGGCGTCATTTGCTATTAATCCTATTACAGCCAGTTGATCGCTTAGCGATTAAATTTTGGGAAGGTTACAACCGTTTTGAAGGACGTTAGTAATCTGACGAGTTGTTTCCATTAGATGATCCAGATGACCGTTTCCGGTTTACAAATTCAGGATCATGAATTGAAGAATTTTCCGAACATCGTTGCTGATCATGCCATTGTGTTCATTGTGGAACGTGGTGAAGTAAACCCAGCCGCGCTGTTGTGGGTTGTTACAGGCGCCTATTACATCGCCGTGGGCGAGGTGAGCTGCTAACGCACTGTTACTAATCGTGATGGTAACCGGATTTCCGTTGGGCACGCGGTGGCAGATGGTAACCCGGCTCGTATCTGTGCTGCCAACGGCTGCCGGGGGCTGACTACCGTTGAAACGGTTGGTTCGAATCAGCAGCGGCGATTGATCTGTAGGGTCTGTCACCAGGGTTTCCCAGACGTTGTTGTTGATGCTTTGAATCCGCTCCCAGGTTCCCAGGTTGTAATTAATCAACATGGTGTTCTTGCCTAAAAACTGTTGCAGCTCGGGTGATACCACCTGGGCCTCCGGAACAACCGATATGGTTCCCGTGCGCCGGCTACACACCGTGGAGTCGGGCATGAAACCATAAAACCGATTCTGATCACAGGCGATAAACGCATGCTGACCCGTGATGAAATTCATCGAAAAATCAGAGGCATAAATACTACCTCCGCCGGTTACATACTGACTGAGGGCCGTATCGGTATTGAAGTTTACAAAGGCATTGAATGCGCCGCAATTGATGAATACGGCATCATAGGGCGCCAAACCGGAAATATGTTGTAAGTGTGTATAGTTTAGGGATGCGGCTGAATATCCCAGACTGTCCATCAGGATCGTTTCTATTTTATCGTAACTGCCGGAAATGAACGCCAGGTTTGCAACCAGATTCAGCTGGATAGGGGCAGAGAGGGCGGTTGTTTGGTTTTCGGTGATACTAACGGGTACGATTGTACGAAATATGTCGCCATGCCCGGTTTGTACTTGCAGCTCATGATTGCCAATCGCGGCGGTTAAGTTGAATTGTCCGTTGATATCCGTGTAGGTACTGTAAAACTGGTTGGCTGTTGAAATGAACACCAGCGCCCTGGAGATAGGCGTGCGTTGGTTAGGGGCCACCACTTTTCCGCTGATAACACCTGTTTTCTCCGGTTCAATGTCGCCAGCCGATTCGTCTTTTTTACAAGCACTCATCAGCATAACTCCGAATAATAAGACCATCCCAATCAACGTATGTGACTTTACCTGCAAACGGTTGTAAGAATAGTGTATCATAATCAGTAATAGTTGAAATTGGATTTGATGTCTTGGTAAAGCTACGGATTTTGGGTTGTTAAGCTAATTCAGCTGAACTTTTGAGCGATTTGGGTGTTTATCGGGGTGGACCATCGGTGCATCCAGATCATCCCGGATACTGATAGATACCATCCCTTCAAATCCCTAACCGTGAATGTGCTAATTTTGCGTTTCTTATCATCAATAATCAATTAACCTATGTCTGCAGAATCATCAAAGAGTACCGTTTCATATGCGGTCAATGGAGAGAGTAAGTGTCCGTTTAGTGGCGGATCTATGAAAAAAACTGGTGGCAGCGGCACGTCGAATCGTGACTGGTGGCCCAATCAACTTAAACTGAATATCCTTCGTCAGCATTCGCAACTGTCGGATCCGATGGAGCCAGGCTTTGACTATGCCCGGGAATTCATGACCCTGGATCTGGATGCGGTCAAGAAAGATATTTTCGACCTGATGACAACATCACAGGACTGGTGGCCCGCCGATTACGGGCACTATGGTCCTTTTTTCATTCGGATGGCCTGGCATAGCGCCGGAACCTACCGCATTGCCGATGGTCGTGGTGGCGCCGGTGCCGGAACGCTTCGCTTTGCACCACTGAACAGCTGGCCTGATAATGCCAACCTGGACAAAGCCCGGTTGTTGTTGTGGCCGATTAAAAAGAAATATGGCCGTAAACTGTCTTGGGCCGATCTGATGATTCTTACCGGAAACTGTGCCCTTGAATCGATGGGTTTCAAAACCTTTGGGTTTGGCGGTGGTCGGGCCGATGTGTGGGAGCCGGAAGAAGATGTGTATTGGGGTTCGGAAACCGAGTGGCTGGGCGACAAACGTTATACCGGCGATCGCGAACTGGAAAATCCGTTGGGCGCGGTACAGATGGGTCTTATTTATGTAAATCCGGAAGGACCTAACGGAAACCCTGACCCGATGGCTTCTGCACGCGATATCCGCGAAACATTCGGACGGATGGCTATGAATGATGAAGAAACCGTTGCACTGATTGCCGGTGGACATACGTTTGGAAAAACACACGGCGCCGCTGATCCAACCAAATATGTTGGTCGTGAACCGGCCGCCGCACATATCGAAGAGCAAGGAACCGGCTGGAAAAATACGTTTGGATCCGGCAGCGGAGCCGATACCATTACCAGTGGCTTGGAAGGCGCCTGGACAACAAAGCCTACCCAATGGAGCAATGATTATTTTGACCATTTGTTTGGATACGAGTGGGAACTAACCAAAAGTCCCGCCGGGGCTCATCAATGGAAGCCCAAAGGAAATGCCGGGGAAGGTACGGTACCCGATGCACACGATGCAACGAAACGCCATACACCAATCATGCTCACCTCAGACCTGGCGCTGCGGTATGATCCGGCCTATGAAAAAATTTCGCGTCATTTTTACGAAAATCCGGATGCATTCGCTGATGCATTCGCACGCGCCTGGTTCAAACTAACGCATCGTGATATGGGTCCGCGTGCCCGTTATTTAGGAAAAGAGGTTCCTGCTGAAATCCTGATCTGGCAGGATCCCGTTCCGGCGGTTACCCATTCATTGATTGATGAACAAGATATTGCTACACTGAAAGCTAGCATCCTTTCTTCCGGATTATCCGTTGCCGATTTGGTAAAAACTGCCTGGGCTGCTGCTTCCACGTATCGTCATTCTGATAAGCGGGGTGGTGCCAATGGTGCCCGCATTCGTCTGGCGCCCCAGAAATTCTGGGAAGTCAACCAACCGGCTCAATTATCTTCTGTGTTGGATAAACTCGAAACTATTCAAAACGCATTCAATCAATCGGCTACCAACGGAAAACAGGTTTCACTGGCTGACCTGATTGTATTGGGCGGTTGTGCGGCGATCGAACAGGCGGCTAAACAAGCCGGCCGCGATGTGCGGGTTCCATTTACACCCGGCCGAACCGATGCAACACCGGAACAAACGGATGCGGCCTCGTTTGCTGTGTTGGAGCCGGTTGCCGATGGCTTCAGAAACTATCGGAAAGCGAACCACAAAGCCATGCCGGAAGATTTGTTGATTGACAAAGCGCAGTTGCTGAATCTGACCGCACCTGAAATGACGGTGCTGCTGGCCGGACTGCGTGTTTTGCAAGCGAATTGGGATGGATCCAGTCATGGTGTGTTTACGGATCGGCCGCAAACCCTAACCAATGACTACCTGGTCAATTTGCTTGATTTTGGTACCACCTGGCGAGCCACGTCCGATGATAACCAATTGTTCGAAGGCCGTGATCGAAAAACCGGCGCTGTTAAATGGACTGCAACACGTGTGGATTTGATTATTGGTTCCAACACCGAGTTGCGTGCGATTGCCGAAGTGTATGCATGCGATGATGCCGGCGATCAATTTGTTCATGATTTTATTGCGGCCTGGCAAAAGGTGATGATGCTTGACCGCTATGATTTGGCTTGATTGTCAATGTCAACCTGTTTATTACAAGACGATCCGGTTGGGTCGTCTTTTTTTATTACCGAGAAGCACCAGCTAAGCGAAACAACGACGCGGTAAAAAAACTACCTTTGAAAAAATACGAAACGACATGAAACCAGATGCCTTGCGCCATACAAAAAAATCAACCCGTTTTATACATGCCGGTGCTGAACCGGATCCGTCTACCGGTGCTATCATGACGCCTATTTTTCAAACATCTACTTATGTACAATCGGCGCCCGGTCAACACAAGGGCTACGAGTATGCCCGCTCGCAGAATCCTACCCGAGCGGCCCTGGAAACAGCCCTGGCGGTTATTGAAAACGGTAAACATGCGCTGGCATTCAGCAGTGGGGTGGCCGCAACGGATGCGGTGATTAAATTATTATCGCCCGGCGATGAAGTGATTGCTGCCAGTGATATGTACGGCGGTACCTATCGGCTGTTCACGAAAGTATTCGAACGTTTTGGCATCAAGTTTATTTATGTCGATACTACCGATGCACAAAATGTGGAAAAAGCCATCACCGAAAAAACCAGGCTCATCTGGCTCGAAACGCCAACCAATCCGTTAATGAATATCACGGATATTGAAGCGGTGGCGGCTATTTCCAAAAAAGCAGGTACCATCCTTTGTGTAGACAACACCTTTGCGTCTCCATACCTGCAGAATCCGTTGGATCTGGGAGCCGATATCGTCATGCATTCGTCCACTAAATACCTGGGCGGACATAGCGATGTGATCCAAGGTGCACTCATGATGAACGACGACTCCTTGAGAGACCAGCTCTACTTCATCCAAAAAAGTTGCGGAGCCGTTCCGGGGCCTTTTGATTGTTTCCTGGTGCTGCGCGGTATCAAAACCTTGCATGTGCGGATGAAACAACATTGCGAAAACGGAATCATCATTGCCCATTATTTGCGCAACCATCCAAGCGTGGGAAAAGTATATTGGTGTGGATTTGAAGATCATCCCAACCATGCAATTGCAAAAAAGCAAATGCATGGGTTTGGTGGTATGCTGAGCTTTACGCTAAAAGATGAATCAGTGGAAGCGGCGACCAACGTGTTGTCGTCCACCAAGATTTTTTCACTTGCCGAAAGCCTCGGTGGAGTGGAATCGTTGATTAATCATCCGGCCAGTATGACTCATGCCAGTATTCCAAGAGAAGAACGCATTAAAAACGGACTCACCGATGGACTCATCCGATTAAGTATTGGTATTGAAGATGCAGAAGACCTGGTTGCCGATTTGAAACAGGCGATTGGGTAATTAGCTTTACCTCTGTTTGGTAGGTTCAATCCGTTTTGGGTTTTAATGTCTTCAATCTGTTTCGAAGGCTTGAAACGCTCCGTAATGATTGATGTTTTCACCCTATCGTTCTTAACCATTAAAAGCACTAAACGTTTCTATTGCATCATTCGTTAAAAATAGCACTCGATCGACAAGCGGATATTTATAATCGACCGGTCTTTATTGAAAGCGATCCGATTTCGATACCGCATGCGTACAAAAAAAAGCAAGACATCGAAATTGCCGGATTTTTTGCAGCCATTTTTGCCTGGGGTAACCGAACGACCATCATCAACAAGTCACGAGAGCTGATGGCGCTAATGAATCATTCGCCCCATGATTTCGTGCGGTATCATCAGCCATCTGATTTGAAAAAAATGATGTCCTTCAAACACCGGACGTTCAACACCACTGATTTGCTCTATTTTATCGATTTCTTTCATCATCATTATACAAATCACGATTCGCTTGAAACGGCCTTTACCAGGGGCCTGAACAAGAAAGACCCGACTACAGAAAACGCACTGAACGGATTTTACGATTATTTCTTTTCCCTGCCCGATGTGCCGGACCGAACAAGAAAGCACATTGCAGCACCGGAAAAAAAGGCCAGCTGCAAACGACTGAACATGTATTTACGATGGATGGTTCGGAACGACCAACGCGGGGTTGACTTCGGCATTTGGAAAAAAATAAGGCCAGACCAGTTGGTGATGCCACTGGATGTACATGTCATTCGGGTGGCCCGAAGCCTGCAACTCTTATCTGAAAAACAACCTGACTGGAAAGCGGCTGTCGCTCTTACGAACAACTTAAAACAATTCGATCCGAGGGATCCGGTGAAATATGATTTTGCCTTGTTTGGAAGCGGCGTAGGGAACACAAGAGACACGAATAAACGGGCGGCGCCCTCCTTGTCTGTGAAACGATAGGATTTTCGTTTCAAGTTACTTTATTGGGTTATCCAGTTCAGTTACTGACTCATTTAGATGGATCCAATCATTCAACGAGAAGGTTGTACAGGTATGAAGAACGGTACATCCGTTGCCGTCAATCAGAAAAAATCGGTAAACTGCACATATGAAAACACGAACTATTTTTTCTCATTAAAATAATATGCTACGATGATCTTATATAATGTTACCGTAAAAGTGTCAACAGCCGTTGCCGACCTGTGGCTGCGTTGGTTACAAGATGAACATATTGGCGAGGTGCTGGCCACCGGCTGTTTTGATACGGCCGATGTCTTTCGACTGTTGGACGTGGACGATTCGGATGGACCTACTTATGCCATTCAATACAAAACGGAACAGCTAGAAAGATACGAGACGTACATACAAACCCATGCGCCGGTCATGCGCCAAAAAGGATTTGACAAATGGGGTGATCAGTTTATTGCCTTTCGGAGCGTAATGGAAGCTGTGAACTAATTGTGCAAAACAAAGCCAACCGAATTTTTGGAAGGCATAAAAAATAAACTATTCGGCTGAAACGCTTGTCTGTAAAAGCTTTCAGGCTATATGCTCCGAGATGCCAGTAAAATAAGGGCTTTCCAGGTGTTATCGACTTGAATCGTTTTGCGTCCAGTAGTCGCTATATTGCTGAAAACCTTATATGTCGAGGGTTTTAGCCATTTTCTTATTGTCGGAAAAAAGCACAATTTTTTTTTGTTGCTTTTGTAAACCCTCTATATTTGCTCACGTAAACAATTAATCATTTTACCATGAACAAAGCAGAATTAATCGCAAAACTGGCTGACGATGCCGGCATCACCAAAACACAAGCCAACGCCTGTGTTGACTCTTTCGTAGAGGCTGTTACCAAAACCCTGAAAGGTGGTAAGAAAGTTACCCTCGTAGGTTTCGGTACATTCTCTGTTTCTAAGAGAGCTGCCCGCACCGGACGCAATCCTAAAACAGGAGCCGTGATCAAAATCAAGGCAAAGAAAGTGGCCAAGTTTAAGGCCGGTAAAGAGCTTTCTTCTAAGATCTGATCCGCAAACGCATCAAAAGCAAGACGCTCCGGTGTCTTGCTTTTTCTTTTGAATACAATCAACAACATACATCACATGGGAAAAGGAGATATCCGCAGTAAAAAAGGTAAAATCAATGCTGGTAGTTTTGGCAAAGCCCGTCCGGCTAAGTCCAAAGCAACGGTAAAAGCCAATGCGGCAAAAAAAGCGGCCGGTAAATAATTCGCTGAATAAATAAAAAATGTACAAACCGACCTTGGTCGGTTTTTTTATGGCTGTAATCGTTGCATTTTCCACGATTCGCCTTCCTGTCTCGTATACTGTAACCGATCGTGCATACGACCCGGGCGGCCTTGCCAGAATTCGATCGACACTGGAATCAGCCGGAACCCACCCCAATGCGGCGGACGGGGCACGTCATTGCGTTGATATGTAATTTTTGTTTGCTCGAACTGCGCTTCGAGGGCTTGTCTTGATTCAATGGGGCGGCTCTGTCGGGAAGCCCAGGCGCCGAGTTGACTTTCGAGCGGTCGTGATTGAAAATAAGTGTCGCTTTCAGCTGTAGCGATAGGTTCAACCGATCCGCTGACTCGTATCTGGCGTTCAAGTTCTTTCCAAAAAAAGACCATACAGGCCTTGGGATTCTTAATCAGCTGCTGTCCTTTATGACTTTCGTAATTCGTAAAAAACACCATTCCGGTGGGGTCAATGCCTTTGAGCAACACGATGCGGGCGCAAGGTGATTGATGTTCATCGATGGTTGCCAGTGTACAGGCGTTTACCTCTTCAATCGCACTGTTTACCGCTTCCTGCCACCACTGCTCAAACTGTTTCATAGCATCAACCTGTGCGTTTTCTTCCAGCAGTTGTCGTTGACTATATTCTTTTCGGATAGCGGCGATGTCAGGCGTATTGCTCATTCGGTTTCCGGATTTTTTAAAAAATAATTTTCCATCCGTTGAATATCGAGTTCACTCTCCAGTTCGGCAACGCGTTTTTTCAATGAGGCAGTCGATCGGATGGCTTCGGTCAGTTCGTTTAGCTGATCCTGTACGTGTTTAAGTTCAGCGGAAAGATGCTCGACGGCTGTTTGGAGAGCGTAATACGCTTTTTCGGTTTCAATGCCCTGGATCAATTCGTTTTCCAGTGCGGCTTCGCGACGTAAGGCGCCTTGTTTTTGTTGCATTTCTTCGCCGATGCGTAGTTGCATCTGTTCCATAGCCAGTAATTGAGTTTCGATGCGGCTATACAGGGAGGCAATCGTTCCGGTTTTTGCACGCCACTCCTCGAGCTCTTCCTCCCGGATGGCGAGTAGGGTTTCCAGATCCTGCACGTTGTGCCGTAGCGCTTGCATTGGCTCGGGTTCCCCGCTGATTTGTTTTTCCGATTCCATGATGACTCTTGCTGCAAGTTAATCTTTTTAGAAAGATACATCTGTCGCTTTCTTTTCAAACAACCTTCACTCAAATTCATTATTTTTAAAACCTATACCCCTTTTTGTTCCATGCCGCTGCGTAATCAGACTGATGATGTTCATACCTTGTTTTCCCTGTTTTTCCAGGATGATCGATTAAGGCCATATGCCGAAGCACTTTCGCAAAAAATGATGCATGGTCACGTTTGCTTGGCCGGTGATGTTTTAAAAGAGCATGATCGAAAGATTTTGGCCCAGATCACATCCTATGTGACTGTTGATCCGACCGGAACGAAGCCCTTTGTTCTGCACGGTGACAAGTTATACCTGCATCGCTATTTTCGATATGAAACGATGATCCTGTCTTCCATCAAACGAATGCTGGATGGCAGTAACGATCTGTTTGCGGAGCGACAGCAAGTGCTGATCGGCTTGAAAGCCATCATTCAACAACTGGAACAAAAACCGGAGGAAGGCAATACAGTACAAACCGACTGGCAGCTGGTATCGGCATTATCCGTTTTTTTGAATCAGTTCACCATCATAACCGGCGGTCCCGGAACAGGAAAAACAACTTCGGTGGCTAAAGTGCTATACCTGCTTTACTTGCAACAACCCAATCTCCGGGTATCGTTGGCCGCCCCAACGGGCAAGGCTGCGATGCGCATGAGCGAATCATTGAAAAATACACCAATTGCTATTCCTGATTCGATACGCGCTCAATTTGCTTCCATCAAACCAACTACCATCCACCGGTTACTGGGATATCAGCGGGGATCAATCCATTTTAAACACAATCAGCAAAATCCGTTGCATCATGATATTGTCATTGTGGATGAAGCATCCATGATTGACGTGGCGCTATTTGCCAAATTAACTGATGCGATTGGACCGGATACCCGACTGGTATTGTTAGGGGATAAAAATCAGCTAGCCTCGGTGGAGGCCGGTAGTTTATTTGGCGATTTATGTAAGGTGCAGCCAACCGCCAATCGTTTCGACCAAGCGCGATTGCAATACCTGAACGGTTTTTTTCAACATACACAAAACCAACTGGACCCTGCATGCATCGACCAATCGCCACTGCAGAATCATATTATTGAGCTTCAAAAAAGTCGCCGATTTAGTGCGGATAGCGGGATTGGCAAGTTGGCGGGCCATATTCTCCACCAGCAGTTCAATCAGATAGAGCCGTTTTTTCAGGAAGGTGTTTTTCCGGATGCCTGGATAGATACGGCCGTTGGTACCGCTGTTTTTAAAAAACAGGCCTTGTTGTATGCTGACTATCTGGCCGAACCTGATGTGCAACAGGCCCTTGTTAAATTACAGGCATTTCGGGTGCTTTGTGCTGTACGCGAAGGTGATCAGGGTATGTATACCGCCAACAAAACCATTGAAACGATTTTACATAGGGCGGATCTTCGAAATCATAACGGAACTCCCTTTACGCCGGTGGGCGAGTGGTATGAAAACCGTCCAATCATGGTCACGAAAAATGATCCGGAGCTTGAGTTGTATAATGGCGATACGGGTATTATCCGCTGGGATTCAACCGATCAGATTTGGAAGGCCTGGTTTTCGGATCCGAAGGGTGGCGTGCGTTTTGTGTTGCCAATGTACATTTCCGGTATGGAAACCGTGTACGCCATGACGATTCATAAAAGTCAGGGTTCGGAATATGAACATGTGTTGATTTTACTTCCCGAAGAAACAGACCATGAATTGCTGACCGCCGAACTGCTTTATACGGCTATTACCCGCGCCAAACAAAAAGTGGTTTTGCAGGCAACACCGCAAACCCTGGAAAAAGCCATCCATACCCGGGTGCGTCGTATTTCCGGAATTACTGAACGATTGAATGATTATTGCTGATGGCACTCTCACTCCATGCATCCAATGATTTGAGCAAGCTGTCTGGTTTGTTCATAAGCCAGCTCCGCGAAGAGACAACTGCGCGCGGTGTGTTTTTTGCACCCATACTCGTTACACAAACGGCCGGGATTCACCAATGGCTTCGCATACAGATGGCCGAGAAAAATGGTATTGCCGCCAATATAAAGCAAATGGGTCCGAACGAACTCATTGGTTTTTTGTACTCGGTAGCAGGGATTGGCCAAAAAAAGCTGTTGCAGCGATCGCAGGTGGAATGGTTGATTTATCAGATTCTGGGAGATGACAGTCCTGGAGGTTTTCAGCAGCAGCACCCATTCATTCAGCAATATTACTTCGACAACGATGTCAAACGATTTTCCTTATCGGTGAAGATGGCTGATTTGTTTGATCAGTATCAGGTTTATCGAACGGATATCATCCATGCGTGGAATGAAACGGGCGTCCAATCCAATGATTCTGATAACTGGCAACGGACTCTGTGGAGAGCGGTTTGCAAACTGGCCGGAGATGAGTATGCCGACAAATCGTTGTTGATATATGATTTACTGGAAGCGATTCGGCAACCTGCCGTAGCGGAAAAAATCAAGAAACAGATGCCGGCCATTCATTTTTTTGGAATGGCGGTTATTACGCCTTCGTATCTGCGTATTTTTCATGCTTTGTCGACCTGCATCGATATTCGGTTTTACCTGATCAACCCGGCACCTGAAGAATACTGGATGGGCACCGAAACGGAAAAAGCCATTTATCGAAAAAGAGCGACTGCCGGAGAAAAAAACAAGCAGAACGTACCGGATCATTTTGACGAAGGGAATACCCTGTTGCTGGAATGGGGAAATATCATCAAGGAAAGTTATTCGATGTTGTTCAGTCACGAGGAGTATCTGAATGTATATGATGATTCTTGTGCTGTTCGTCCGCAAGCGCCTCAAACGCTTTTACAGAAAATACAGTACGATATATACAACAACGCCCCTTCGGCTAAGCGGCAAGCCATACAGCTAGCCGATCTCCAAGATGGTTCGGTAACCATCAATGCGGCTTTTTCGCCGTCGCGCGAGGTTGAAATGCTGTATAATCATCTCATCGGATTGCTGGATGTACAGCAAGCGACGTTTTCGCCAAAGGATGTAGTTGTGTTAGTGAGTAACGTCGATCGGTATGCTCCGTTTATTCATGCCGTCTTTGAAAATCCACCCTATAAAATTCCATTTACAATTGCCGATGAATCACTGACAACCGGTAATACGCTCTTTTCAGCAATTCAACTCATTTTCCAATTGGAGGAAGAGCAACTCACCGCCGAGTCAATACTCGAGCTACTCGAACATCCCTATATCTGCTATCGATTTCATATCAGCAATCTGCCGATGATTCGCGAAGCAGTTCGTCAGTCGTCTATCCGACGGGGATTAGCGGGTGACGATTCGAATGATACCCGCCTGGTTAGCTGGCGATATGGATTGAAACGCATGGTATATGGTCTTTGCTTGGGAGGAGAGCCCGCCTATGATGATGGTGCCGATTTGTTTTATCCCGTTGATATTGCGGAGGGGTCGGATGCTGCGGTACTGATTCGTTTCTGGCATTTCTGCGAGCAGCTTTTTGCTTATTTACAGAACCGGAAAACGGTTCGTTCCATGAATGAATGGGTCCAGTTTACACGAGACACCGTACATGACCTGGTATTTGAATCTGGTCGATCGGATGATGAAGACTATCCGCTCTTCATCAGGCGGCTCGAACAAATGGAAAACATACCCGGTATTGATAAAGAGCCGGTAGCTTTCGATATTTTCAGAATAGGATTTATTGAACCGCTTCGAGCAGAAACCCGGGCGCACTCTTTTTTGCGCGGGGGGGTTACGTTCTGCTCTTACATTCCAATGCGCAGTATTCCGTTCAAGGTGGTGTGTATGCTCGGTCTGAATATGACCGACTTTCCACGAAAAGAAACACCACTGGGTTTTAGTTTATTCAACAAGCCACAACCCGGCGACCGCAACGTGCGTGAAAACGATAAACATCTTTTTCTGGAAACCATTCTATCGGCTCAAGACCATCTCTATTTAAGTTATGTTGGCCGGAGCATACAGGATGGTTCTGAAAAACCACCGTCGACCTTACTGGAAACGCTGATTCAATATATAATGGATAAGACCAATGCTGATCCCGACGTTGTCAAAAAGCAGCTTGTTAATATACATCCACTGCACGGGTTCAGTCAAAAATACCGTGAAGAGCCTCCGTTTATCAATTACCTCGATGACAATCGATTTGCGGCCGAACTTTCAAAATCCGATAAACCGGGCGACAAACAACCCATGGAAATTCAAGTGAGTGACATTTCATTGGATCTGTTTGCTTCTTTTTTCAACGATCCGGTCAAACATTATTTCCATTATACATTACGCGTGTACTATCGCGACGATTCCGTACTCATTGATGACTATGAGCGGTTTGCTATTGAAGAAAAGTACATTCAATATGCGTATAAAAATGAGTTACTCGATTTGCCGGATGCTGATCTGGAATCGTACATCCGAAAAAAGCAATTGCTGGGTTTGATTCCGCTCAGCAATGCCGGTGCGCAGCTTATTCGCGATATGCATGAGGATGTAGCGCCATTAAAAGAATTGATTCAAATAGAGATAGCGGGCCAGTCGGCTGTTGCTCCATTGATTGACCTGACTGTGAATGAAAAGAAACTGATTGGGAAACTGCATCAGGTCTACGGAGAGAAATATATTGATCATACATTCAGCGCTGGCTTTTATTCTTCGTTCACAGCGTCCTACATAAAATATATAACCGCGCGGGCAGCCGGCTTGGACCTTGATTTTGTGTATTTCTTCAAATCAAAAAAAGGCTGGGAATCGTTCAGGCTTGATCGTAATGAGGTGCCTGTGCCAGTAGCTCGTGAGTGGTTGGAAACCATGATCGGCTATTATTGTCAAGGCCAGCAATCCCTGTTTCATTTTTGCTGTCGTCTCAAAGATATGTCCACTATCCTCAAAAAAGGGGTAGATCAGCTTGATAAACAAATTATTCAATTCAAGTCTGACGAAGGCAATATCAAGTATTATCGTCATTTACAGGTAGCTGATCGCGATGGTTATTTTGATCCGGTTCATTATCCCGATTTTATGGAACACACGACGTTTATTTATCAGTTTTATAAAAAATAGCATGCCTCCTCAATTGCATATATCGTTTGATGTAGAAACAGTACCGCTCGAGGGTCGCAACCTGATCGAGGCCAGCGCCGGCACCGGAAAAACCTATTCGATTGCGGTGATGGTACTTCGCTTGTTGCTGGAAAGGCGTCCGGACGGTTCCTTACCGCTTCGGATTGAGCAAATCCTCATGGTTACGTTTACCAATTTTGCCGTTGCAGAACTGGACTTACGGGTTCGGCTCTTTATACAATCAGCCCATGCTTATTGTGTGCAACGCGATGAAAAGCGGGCAGACGCTACCATTCGTAACATTGTTGACGCGTCATTACAGCGCGGGGATGTGGATACAGAAACCTTGTTAAAAACAGCCAAACTTTCACTCGACCAGGTGGCGGTATTTACCATACACGGATTTTGCCAGCGGGTGCTCAATGAATTTGCCTTTGATACCCGGCAGGTTTTTGGGGCCACTGCTTTTTCTGCGGAGGCTTACGGACTCATGATACAGGATTTCGTTAAAAAGGTTTGGCGGGAGAAAATAACGGGTTTGCAAACAGCCGTATTAGCCTTACTCGATAAAGATACCTTTACTCAAAAGGCCATGGGTCAGGCGATTAAGAATAAATTGGCCGGAAAACATCTTCGCCCGGAGATTGCCTATACCGACGATCTGGAACCGACCGGCCAACAACGGTTTCTCGCCGCTATTCAACAGGTTGATGATCAGAAAGCCACTATCATCAATGATCTCCGTCAGCTGTTGCAAGATCGCCGGCAAGAACTGGAGCAACGCATGGTGAGTAACCAAAATGCAACGGCTCTTCTGCAGTTGGCATGTAACGATTTGGACAGCTTTCTTAAAATGGTTCCTGAAAAAAAAGAGAACCAATACTATAAAAAGTATTTTACAGAAATCATTCCATTGGTTCAGGCCATCGAAGCATGCGGAACAAGTCGTAAAGAAATTATTTTACGTTATCAGACACTGATCCTGCAATACACGATCGACAATGCTGTGGAACATATCGACAACTATAAAGACCGGTATAGCTTGTTATTCTTTGATGATATGATCAAGCGTGTGGAGTGGGCCTCCGAGCGAAGCGAGTCGTTTTGCAAACAGGTTCGCAAACAATACAAAGCCGTATTTGTTGATGAGTTTCAGGATACAGACCGAAGTCAATACGAAGCTTTCGGACGCATTTTTGCCGTAGACACCATTCTAATGTATATCGGTGATCCGAAGCAATCGATTTATGGTTTTCGTAAAGCCGATATCTTCACGTATTTCCGGGCAAGAGAACAGGGGGTCGATCATATTCATTTGATGAATCGAAACTATCGATCTCATCCCAGACTGATTGAAGCCCTTAACCTGGCTTTCAAGCCGGAGAATGATTTTGATACGTTTCTTACGGCGGGTGATCCGGCAAATATTACGTATCATCCTGTTGAGCCAACAACTGAAGAGCGAACAGGTCGGCTGATTCACGATCACCATACGCCACCACCCATCATGGTCTATCCATTACCCAATAAAGACGCGATTGCACAGGGTGTTTGTAGCAACATCGTACAGTTTGTACGCGAACCGTACTACATTGAGAAAGGGGGTATTCGAAAAAAAGTTCAACCAGGCCATATAGCGGTGCTTGTTCGTTCGAATAAAGAACTCAAAACATTAAAAACCAGTTTGTCGTCGTATGGTATACCGGCTGTTTGTATTCAGGATGAAACCATATTAAAAAGCGAGGAGGCCCAGGAATGGCTTTATGTTTTAGAAGCGGTTTCCTCCATCACCAAATCGAATATTCACAAGGCCTTGCTTACCGTGATTGCCGGTTATACCATTGGGGATGTATTGACCATGAACGAGGAAAAACAGTTGTTTCAATTCCAGCGTTATCAGCAATCGTGGAAACGAACCGATCAGGGAATGTTTGTGATGATGCAACAATTTATTTCTGATCACAATCTTCGCTCGCGCTTATTGAGCGGGTCAGTGAAAGCCGGTGACCGCATTTTTTCAAACCTATTGCAACTCGGCGAGTTGTTGCATGCGGTACAAACACAGAAAAAGTTGTCCTGCGAAGAACTGATTGCCTGGCTGAAGCGGAGTATTGAGGGAGATGAGGAAACAGAAGATGATGCCTATAAGCTTCGTATTGAAAGCGAAGAGAATGCGGTCAAGCTGATTACCATTCATAAAAGCAAAGGCCTGGAATTCGACATTGTCATAGCGCCCTATCTTGATTTTTATATAAAAAAAGACAAGATAAAAGATATCAGTTTTCGCGATATGAATGATGGAGAGTATTATGTTTCATATCTCGACCTGGCGGAGGAAGACTGGAAAAACTGGTATCAAAAACAACGTGATCAGGAATTCAGGCGGCTCTTCTATGTGGCATTGACCAGAGCAAAATACACCTGTGTGATTTTCAATAATACGAAAGCAACTGACAATGCCGGGTTGGATAAATTTGAAGCCACCTGGTTGAATGTGGCCAATCAGGAAAATCACCCCAATGCTCATATTCGCACATATATTGAATGGGGTGTCAGTACGCCGCTTCCGGATAGTTTTCGCTTTTTACAAGACGCACCACCGCCACCTGTTTATAAACAAGCCGGGCCGCTTGGGTTGACTGATCTATACTGGCGAAAAATGAGTTACAGCGGACTAAAGGCAAGTCAGGAAGCATCGCTGATTCGGACAACAAAAGCTGACAGCAATCCGTATGATGTGTTTATTTTTCAAACCCTGCCCAAAGGCGCCGCTACCGGTAATTTTTTACATCACCTTTTTGAGCATCTTGATTTTACGGCTGATACCGGCCTCTGGGAACAACGTATCCGCCGCTCACTCGAGCGCATTGGTATTGATACGGCTGATGAAATGTTGCTTAACCAGTATGTTCTTTTGTTGCAGCATCTTTTGGAACAATCGTTACCCGGGCTCGGTTCAATGGGAAGCTTACGAAATCTATCGAACGAAAAACGGTTGAACGAATTTGAATTCGATTTTGGTGTTCAGCCTTATTCGGCAGAATCGTTTAATGCTATGGCACCCGCCAATACACCCTGGCAACTGGCCGACAAAAAAGAACTGCATGGAATCATGAATGGTAAAATCGATTTGTTTTTTGAAGCCGATGGTCGCTATTTCATCTTAGACTGGAAATCAAATCACCTTGGAAATAGCTTAGCGGACTATTCCCCGGAGCGTGTTTGGACGTCCATGCGAGATAACAACTATCATCTTCAATATCATATTTATACGGTTGCGGTATATCGTTATTTGAAAGACCGGTTGGGAGAGTCTTTTGATTACGACCGTGATTTTGGCGGTGTCTATTATTTATTCATACGGGGAATCCGAAAGGGACAAGACAGCGGACTTTTCTTTCACAAACCGGAGAAAGCATTGATTAAACTGCTATCGGCAAACATGGGTTATTAAACCGGATTGTCTTCCTACGAAAACCAGCGTTGGATTTCCGACAGAGGACAGTTTCGTTTTTCATCCCCTTGCAAATCCTTCATAATTTTTCCTTCACGAAAAAACAACAGCCGATTGCCATACCGGAGCGCATCGGGCAGGGCGTGTGTGATCATGATGATGTTTGTTTTATACTGATCATGCAAGGCTTGTGTGGTTTCCAGTACAAGTTGTGCCGACTTGGGATCGAGCGCCGCCGTGGGTTCGTCCATGAGCAGTAGCGCCGGTTGATCGTACATACTCATCAGCAATGTGAGTATCTGGCGTTGTCCTCCGGATAAACTGCCCATCTTTTGATGGATTTTTTCTTCCAGCCCTAAACCCAGGCTTGCGATTCGAGTGATGGTTTCTTCTTCAAACCGGTGAGTAGTTCCCCAGCGAAGTGTTTTTGATTTCGCGCGCAAGGAGGCCAGCCGGAAATTTTCCAGCACGGTCAGGTCGGCTGCTGTTCCGGATTTCGGATCCTGGAAAACCCGAGACATGATGCGACTTCGCTGATGTTCCGGCCATTCGGTAATATCTTGATTATCGAGCCAGATGCTACCCGATGTGGGTAACAAACGACCTTGCAGCAGGTGTAAAAATGTCGACTTGCCGCTTCCATTCGCACCGGCAATCATGACAAACGAATCGTTGGCCAGTTCGATACTGACATTATCTAGCGCCGTAACAGCATCGGGTGTACCGGCATTAAATAGTTTGGTCAGTTGCCGGATTTGAATCATGCTCGGTTGTTTTTAGATGAAAAACCGGATACAGCCACGATACCAAATACAAAAAGAGCGGTTATTCCTTTTAACCAAGCTGGATCAGCACCGAGGGAAAGGCTGTAACCAAGGACCGCTTCAAAAATCAAACATCCTGCGAATACCAGCAGCAGTTGCAAAAACAATCCCCGTAAACCCAATGATTGATGAAGCGTGTTGCCGATCAACACCGAACCCAGTCCGGTGATGACGATACCGATACCCATGCTGATATCGGCATACCCAGCATATTGAGCCATCAAATGACCACTCAAGGCGGTAAGTCCGTTTGCCAGGGCGAGTCCGCCTATTTTCATGCGGTTGTTGTTGATACCTAATGCCGTTGTCATCGAGGGGTTGTTACCGGTAGCCCGCATGGCAATGCCCAGGTCTGAACGAAGCAAATACCAGGTAGCGGTCAGCAATACGGCGATCAGCAAAACGGCAACCAGCGTAGCATCGGCCACCGGATGTCCTGTAATAGGAATGGATTCAAACAGGGTGGTACGGCTGCCAATAGGCTGATTTGAACGGCCAAGGATTGTCAGGTTCACTGAATACAGGGCGGTCATTACGAGAATACCCGAAAGTAATGCGTCTATGCGAAACCGTGTGTGTATGAAAGCGGTGACACATCCGGCTAGTAAACCGGCGACCATGCTGATAAGCAGGATAGTCACCAGCGGAAGATTAGTTGAGCTCATCAGCACGGCTGTACAGGCGGCACCTAGCGTGTAGGAGCCATCAGTGGTGATATCCGGTATGTTGAATACGTTCATCGACAGGTAAATGCCCAGCACCAGCGGTGTCAGACATAAAGTAATCAGCAGGATGCCGATGAAAAACGGCTTGGATGTTGAATCGGTTTTGGTGCCGGTATTGGCGGGTTGATCTATTCGTTCAAAATAGGCCGGAAATGAAAGGGAGTACCGTTTTGCTTGCTGGTGGTTATACACATATTTCCGGATGGTCGGAAATGTCCAATGCAGATTTTGGGTAGAACGGGTTTTGAGAAATTCAGCTGCCTGTTCCCCAGCCTGAAACCCCCATTGATACAAATCGGCACCATAAGCCGCCACGGCCCCTCTTTCTACCAGACCGGCCTCGCTGGTAAAGATGGGCACGTTTCGGCTGTTGCAGGATTGCAGGATGCTTTCGAACGCGGCGAAAACGATATTATCGGGATTAGCAAAGAAGGCGTCTACCTTTTTTTCTAGTACTGCCTCTGTTGTGAGTTTCGCATCGGCCGAGGAGGTTACCGACAATCGAATCAATTCGATTTTATGTTGCCGAGCCAGCGCTTCGATACGCTGAATGGATTCAACCGACTGTGGCTCGGCCTGGTTGTAGATCATACCAATACGTAGTGTCGTTTGTTTGGGTTTGACAACACGGGCCATCATCAAAAAAGAGGTGTCGATGTAATGGAGGTTTTCCCCGACGCCGAATAAATTCGGCGGCGTGCGGCCCGCATCATCCGTTAACTTCATCAATGATGGTTCGGGAGCGACCATCATAAATACTGGTATCTTCTTTTCCTGTTGCAATGCACTGATGGTGGAAATGCTCGGACAGGTTGCGATCAGCATTGGCTGTTGGCTGATGATGTAATTCAAGGCTTGTAAGAGCGCGGTATTGTCACCTTGTGCATTACGGTATATTACCCGAATGCTTTTTTTATTTTCGGAAAATCCCTGTTTGGCCAGGGCATCCCAAAAACCCTGTCTGGCCTGCTTCAATGTATTATCTTCAAACGCATCGACAAAGGCAACAACCGGTATATTGGTCTGATTGGTATGATTTCTCCCGTTGCAGGACAACAGGATAAGCAATAAAAGGAGCAACCGGGCTGATGGCATGATGAAATCTATGAGAACAAAGATAGGGGAGGCCTTCACTTCGTAAATAAATCGGTATTTTTATTACATAAGTAAACTATTATGGTCACTTCTTCGCTCACTCGTTGTTTGCTCCTGGCTACTGGATTTATCATGGGCTTCAGCTCCTGTAAAAAAAATGATCCACCAATCGACGGAGGGGATGAAAAGCAACTTTATTCCTATTCTGTTACGCCGGCCACCGTTGGAACCGGTATTAATGGCTTCACCAATGAACATTTGGTTTATTATGATACACGCGTTGCTTCCAAAAATAAACTCGTTGTGTTTTTGCCCGGCACTACCGGATTTCCCGGGGCGTATACGGAATTTTCAAAAAGGGCTGCAGCGCTGGGCTATCATTCCATCGGATTGATGTATCCCAATAGTACCGATTTGTATACAACGGCGGCCGTGAGCACTGATCTTACTTTGTTTGGAAAAGCACGTCAGGAAATTTTTACCGGACAGGATCTGGCTTCTGGTATACAGGTGGATACCAACAATTGTATCCGAGCCCGCTTGCATCGTTTATTAAGTTACCTGTCGGCGCAGTACCCTAATCAAAACTGGCGTCAATATCTTTCCGGTAATGACATCAACTGGGGTGCTGTTATCATGGCCGGGCATTCGCAGGGGGGCGGTCATGCATTGTATATCGCCAAAAAAGTACCGGTGTATCGCGCGGTTTCCTTTTGTTCGATGGACTGGAACACTGTGTTGGGCACTCATGCTTCCTGGATATACGAAGCCGGACAAACACCGGTCGATCGGTTATTTACGATGAATCATAATGGGGATGAGATTTTTGATTTCGCTGATGTGCAAACCCAAATGGGTATATTAGGTATACCAGGCACTTACACAGATATACAGCAAACAGGCTCTCCTTTTGGAAACAGTCATCGGTTATACACCCGCATTTCCTCCGGATTGAGTGTGTTGTTTCCTAACCATAATGTTTCTATTTTAGATGCCTATATACCTCGGGTATCGGGGGCGCCCAACCCACTGATTGTTACGGTATGGGATTATTTAATCGGAATCAATTAAACAAATAAAAAAACGGATGGTCATAGCATCAAATTTCAAAACGATGAAACAATTACTTTGGGCAGGTATTTTCTTGTTTGCTTTGCTTCAACTCAGTTGTGCACAACGTGTACGTACAGCCATGACGTTTCCCGGAGGAGTTACTGTGGTAGCTCCCGGTCCGGCTCCTTATGCCGGTGCGGTATGGGTTGCACCAGAGTGGAAATGGCAACGCGGTGGGTATGTACATGTACCAGGTTATTGGGCGAAATCTCCGGGCCGAAATAAACGTTGGGTTCCAGGACATTGGAAAAACCGCAGAGGTTGGTATGTATGGGTTCCAGGCCGATGGAGATGATGTTGATCATTTTACTTCCATGAACGTCAATGCACTTCGGTGCATTTTTTTTACTATTCAAGGGGGTAGTCAGCCACCTTCTTACGCTTGAACATTAAATATGTTCTATTTATACCCATAATTATGGTATATTTATTAAACAAATCCGGGAAAAGTCAATCCTTGATAGCATCTGCTTTGTCTTAACTCAACCGCTGCTGATCTGTCATTATTATTTATGTGCATATGATTGTAATCATTTATTACATCATAGTGCGCGGATACTTTTGTTTTTCTCATCAGGCACTTTCCTGCTGAGTAACCAAAATAGGAAATGACAGAAAACATATCTATTGCTGGCCATTCATCTTCTGCATTGTCGCTGTTTCAAACTTTGTCTGTGCCGGTTATTTTGAAGGATGAGCACTCGTTGATTCGGTATGTGAATCCGGCGATGTGTCATTTTTTAGGATACAAGCAACATGAGATTCTCAATTTACCAGTAGCCATTTTTTTCGAGCACATCCATTCAACGGATTATGATTATGTAAGTCGGACCAGTAAACAAATCAATAGCAACAAAAAGGCAATTCCCTCAGAATTATGTTATGCCATTCTCAAAAAATCAAAGCGGGTTTCAGTACATATCTGTTGGAATGTTTTTTCCATGGGAGATTATTCAGGAAAAATTGGCTTTTTATTGAGTGACGACAATCGCTTGGAGGAACGTATCCGTATGGAGCGTATGTATGATGAACTGGAGAAAAAAATTGAAGACCGTACACGTGAATTGTCACGCACCTTGCAAGTATTGGGGTTGTTAAATGAAAAACTGGAAACCACCTTATCAAATCAGAAAGCGATTTTGGATAATGCCCATGTGATGCTTTTTTTAATGAGTAAACGTGGCATAATACGGTTTTTTAATCCGGAAGCGGAGCGTCTGACAGGCTTCAAGGAAGGAGAACTAGTCAATAAATACACGCCATTGATTTTTCTCAAGGCTGAAAACGCTGAGCAATGTATTTGCAAGCAATTACAAATTTCCGACGATGAACATGAATTTGATTGTATCAAAAGAGCAGTCAATGATAATCAGATTATCGAGCGCGAGTGTGTGATATCGAGGAAGAGCGGGGAAAGTCTGCCGGTATCATTGACAATCACGCCGATCCTAGACTCAAGGGATATACTAAAAGGGTATTTGGGTGTGGCGATGGATATCACCGAACGAAAAAAATCGGAATACAACCTAGTTCAATCTCTGCAAAAAGAAAAACAGCTCAGTGAGCTTAAAAGTCGGTTTATATCGATGGCATCCCACGAATTTAGGACACCGCTCAGCACCATTTTATCATCTACTTACCTGATTAGAAAATATCAGCATTCGGAAGATCAGCCCAAACGAGATAGGCACTTGTCGAGGATAATTTCATCGGTAAACAATTTGACCGGGATATTGAATGAATTTTTAAGTGTTGGAAAGATCGAAGAGGGAAAAATCAATATTCGGTACACGGAATTTGATGTGCAAAAAGTGGTTAACCTGGTCATGGAAGATATGCAGTTTATGCTCCGAGAAGGTCAGCATATCCAATACGAGCATATCGGTGAAAGTGATGTGTGCCTAGACGTTCATTTATTTAAAAATATTCTGAACAATCTGTTTTCCAACGCAATCAAGTTCTCGCCAGATGCTACCGATGTGTTTGTGAAAACCTCGAAACAGGATGATGTTTTTGAATTGAGTGTCCGCGACCAGGGTATGGGTATTCATCCCGACGATCAGGTGCACCTGATGGATCGTTTTTTTAGGGGATCGAATGCCGCGTACATTCAGGGAACCGGTTTAGGACTGCATATTGTTTCCAAATATGTTGAGCAGCTCCATGGTTCAATTAGTTTCAATAGTGAGCTGGGCATTGGTACCGAATTTTTGATTCATTTTAATACAACTAAAAAAAATCGCTATGAAGAAAATTCTCTTGATTGAGGACAACCAAGACATCCGCGAGACAACCGCCGAAATTTTAGAACTAGCCATGTATAATGTATATACAGCTATGGATGGCAAAGAAGGCGTGGAAAAAGCACTAGACATCAAGCCAGACCTTATTATCTGTGATATAATGATGCCGCTGTTGGATGGGTACGGAGTTTTGCATTCGCTGCAAAAAAATGAGCTGATCAATAAAACGCCGTTTATTTTTCTTTCTGCAAAAACAGAGCGGAGTGATATGCGAAAAGGAATGGATCAGGGTGCCGATGATTTTATCACCAAACCGTTTGAAGGCACTGATTTATTGAATGCCATTGATGCCCGATTACGAAAAGCAGCGCTCCTTTCACAGGAACTGGCTCCCGGTATTGAGGGCCTTAATCAATTGTTATACCAAGGCTCGGGTGAAGAACTGATTCGATCGTTGACCGAAAACAGAAGTGTCAATACCTATCGGAAAAAACAGGTAATTTATAAGGAAGGAAATCATCCAACCCAGCTTTATTTTGTTTTGAACGGGAAAATTAAAACCTATAAATCGAATGATAATGGAAAAGAGCTGGTAACCGAATTGTTCTCAGCCGGTGATTTTCTCGGCCATGTAGCTATGTTGCAGGGAGGAGTTTATCGGGAAACAGCGGAGGCGATTGATGAGTGTGAAGTAGCGGTTATTCCAAAAAAAGAATTTGAAGAATTACTCAGCAATTCCCGAGAGGTGGCTCAGAAATTTATCGGGTTGCTGGCAAAAAATATCACCGAAAAAGAAAATGTGCTTTTAAACCTGGCCTATAATTCGTTACGAAAAAAAGTAGCTGATGCCTTGCTGATGCTTAAACAGAAATTCCATACAGGTTCGGAACCAACGTTCAGTATGGAGATTAGTCGTGAAAACCTGGCTAATATTGCCGGTACAGCCACCGAGTCGCTGATCAGAACCCTCAGTGATTTTAAAACTGAGAAATTGATTGAGATCAAAGATGGTCAGATCACCATTCTCAATGAGAAAAAACTCTCATCCATGATCAACTAGGAATCATAACATACGATTTATTTTTTCTGATACCCCGTAATCGGTTTTTTAGAATTTGAAAAATAATATCCCATTGTTTCAGGGATTGATTGTTGAGGTTGCATAGCTTCTTGTCATGACAATGGATAGACCAGCTTGTCAGCTCATGTCTAAGCAATTCCAACAGACTTTCTACATGCAGTAACTGATGATAAATCGCCTCGGCGATCATTAATTCCCGGCTTGTTTCAATCTGTTTGATATTGCCGGCAAAGCGCCATTTAAGCATGGATAAATCGTCCATCACCTGCTTGAGCATTCGTTTGCGGGATTCAAGTGTGTTTACTTCGGAATCCGAATGGTAGCCGTTCTCTCGTGGGTAAAAAAAAGAAGGCAGGAGCCCGCCGGATTGTTTCATTGGCTTTTATTTTGTATCAAATGGTATATGAACAAAACAAACAACTATCCCCAAGGTTACTGACGGTTGTCATACAAACCAATGCAATCAATCATGATATACACCTGCCTTCCTTCCAGTGATTTTCACTCCTAGCGAACGGTAATGCTTTTTGCCGGCAGCTGGATAAATTCCTCTTTCTTGGGTAACGACAGTTTTAGGATACCATCGGTATAGCTGGCCTGGATTTTATCCTGGTGGATCTCTTCGGGCAAGGTGAAGGTTCGCCGAAAGCTTGAAAAATTATACTCTTTCCTTGTAAAGGTTTCCTCCGTTTCTTTCTGGGTGGTTTCTTTTTCGGCACTCACTGTTAGCATATTCCCTTCCACATCGACATGAAAATCTTCTTTTTTCATACCCGGTACGGCAAACGATAGCGCGTACTCTTTTTTTGTTTCAGTGACATTCACGGCGGGAATTGTTAGCGAGCGACCGGCAAAACCGCCATCGAACCATTCATTCCAAGGACGAAAAAAATCTTCCAGCAAAGTGGGTAACGCCGTTTCCCGGCGTGATAATGAACGAATTGACATATCATGTTTGATTTAGGTGAACAGATATATCAAATGTATGGTTGCAAAACGCACTTATCCATGATGCGGGGCATCGGAAAAACTGACCGTTTTGATTATTCACTTTTTTCGCTGAGTTCGAGCCAGCGAAATTCGAGTCGGTCGATGGATTGAATCAGTTCACTGATGCGGTTCGCTGTTTTCTCGAGTGCGGCGTAAGCTGTTTCTGTTTCGAGCAGCGTCTCCAGGTTCTTTTTTTCAGCCAGTAACTGCGGCAGTTCTTTTTCGATTTGTTCTTTTTCAAATTTTTCTTTGAAACTGAGTCGCTCCGTTTTTGGGGGTCTTATGGTGGTTTCTTCCTGTTTTGCTTCCGGCGTTGCCGGGAGATTGCGCTCTTCTTGAATTTTTTTCCGGGCCTGCGATTCCGACAGGCGATATTGCGTGTAATTACCCGGAAAGTCTCTAACGATTCCATCGCCTTCCATCACAAACAAATGGTCTACGAGTCGATCCATGAAATACCGGTCATGACTGACAATAAGGATACACCCCGGATAATCCAGTAAAAACTCTTCGAGGGTGCGTAAGGTTTGCAGATCCAGGTCGTTCGTCGGTTCATCCAAAACCAGGAAATTCGGATTTCGGAACAGCACACTGAGCAAGTGCAGTCTGCGTTTTTCACCGCCGCTGAGTTTACTGAGTGGTGTGAATTGTTGTTCACTGTTAAATCCGAATTTTTCCATGAACTGGGAGGCGGCTAATTTGCTTCCATCGGCCAGGGGAAAAAATTCGGCCAGTGATTTGACGAACTCTATGGCGCGTACATCTTCTTTCCAGATCAAACCTTCCTGTGAAAAATGACCGAATACAACGGTATCACCATGATTTATTTTTCCGCTGTCGGGTTGTTCCTGTTGAAGCGCTATACGGAGAAAGGTTGATTTTCCCACACCGTTCTTACCTACAACGCCGATTCGTTCTCCTTTCTTAAAGGTGTAATCAAATCCTTTCAGAATAATCTGGTTGCCGTATTGTTTATAAACTTTTTTCAGTTCCAACACCTTGCCGCCCAATCGGGCCATTTTCACCTGGAGGGAAACTTCTTGATTTTCTTTTCGTTCTTTTAATTTCTGTTCCAGTTTATCAAAGGCTTCCTCACGGCTTTTGCTTTTCGTGGTTCGGGCTTTCGGTTGTTTTCGTACCCATTCGAGTTCGCGCCGATAGATGTTTATGTCTTTGGCGCGTTCGCTTTGAGTCACTTCGGCGCGGTGGGCTTTCTGTTCGAGGAAGGTATCATAGTTGCCTTTGTAGACATGCACCTGTTCGTGATCGATTTCAATGATTTCGTTGCAAATGGCATCTAAAAAATAGCGGTCATGCGTTACCAGCAACAAGGTGGTGTTTCCGGTGCTGAGGTATTCTTCCAGCCACTCGATCATGGATACGTCGAGGTGGTTGGTTGGTTCATCCAGGATCAGCAGGCAGCGGCCTTCATAGAGTGCGGCCTCGACAAGGGCCTGTGCCAGCGCTACCCGTTTTTTTTGTCCACCGCTGAGTAGTCCTATTTTTTTCTCCAAATCGTGAATTTGAAGAACGCCCAGAATTTGCTTCAATTTCGTTTCAAAGGTCCATGCTTGTTGGTTATCCATTTCGGCCATGATAGCGGTCAGTTGATCCGGATCTCCGCTCGGATCCTGCAACAGGCGTTCGTAGGTGCGTACTGTTTGAGCGACCGGGTGATCCATAGCGAGCACATTTTCCCAGATTGATTTTTCGGAATCAAATGGCGTTTCCTGCTGCAGCATGATCGGTCGTACGTCTTTATGAATCCATACTGTTCCTGCGTCGGCGGTTTCCAAACCGGCGATGATTTTGAGCAAGGTTGTTTTCCCACTGCCGTTTCTGGCTACCAGGGCAATCTTGTCGCCTTGTTCAATGTGCAGGGTGATGTGCTGAAACAGCGTTCGCACGCCGTATGCCTTGCTCAGATTTTCGATACTCGCGTAATGCATGGTGAGCGAAGGTAGGTTGAATAACAGGAAAAACGAATGGATGCAATCACTTGCACATTTCTTTACGGAATAAATCCGAAGGATTGATCGTCTCTGATTTGGTTATCTTCGTGACTTAATTCAGAGGACTTGCGATTGCTACTTTTTTTTCTGTTGAGTTTATTGGCGGGGAGTGATTCACTGAGCGCGCAAACGGTGCAACGGGTTGGTCCGATCAAAGTCAATGCATCGAATGCGTTGCAGTGGCGAGACTCCCTGATCAACCGCGTCTTTGGTAACCGTCAGTTTCCCTATCACTGGATGCCCGACTCGTTAATCACCAATGTACGCACCATAGATCATCTGACTACGTTTCCATACCGAAATCTGTATTATCCGGCGGGCAACCTTGATTCAATCGACAAAATGGTAGTGACTATTGCCAATGATCCGGTTGATTTTCCGGCCAAAGCAAAAGTATATGTCTTTCGTCCGCATCAGTCCAACGGAAAGCTGTTCATATACCACGCGGGGCATTGTGCCGGTGTGGCATCGGCCGAGGATATATTTGTAAACGGCAGTGTAGGTAGTGCGGGTCAATTGATTCCACAGATGATACAACGCGGGTATACCGTGCTAGCGGTTCCGATGCCACATTATCGGGCTTCTCCGCCCAACGGATACCGGTGTGGCTTCAACAAGCATGATCAGTTGTTTACGGATAACCGATACGCCTACCCGTTATCGCTTTTTTTTAGACCGCTTATTGCCTCTCTCAATAAACTGGATCGTTCTTCTTTTTCCGAAATATATATGGTTGGTCTTTCTGGTGGCGGTTGGGCTACTTCTGTTTATCCGGCCATGGATTCCAGCATTCGGGTATCGGTGCCCATTGCCGGTTCCTGGCCGATGGCCTTGCGAAACATGTATTATCCCAATGGGGATTACGAACAATATTATCCGCCGGTCTTTCAGCAGCTGCTTGATTATCATGAACTGTATACACTATCGTGTTTGGCCCCGGCGCGCCGGATGTTGCAGATCAACAATCGGTACGATGTTTGTTGTTTCAACGGTCGTTTTCAGCATGTATTTTATGTGGATTCGGTATCGAGGGCTTTACGCGGTTCGGGCGGACGATTTTCTTTTTATTTAGATGAAACCAGTAGCCGGCATGCGATTAGTTTGCGGGCGGCCAAAG
>CAZZJF010000004.1:0-32783 GCA_964654325.1 uncultured Ferruginibacter sp. | reverse complement strand
TTTTTACGGGCGGGTTCATGTTGCTGGTTCTACTATTACGAACGGTTTTCAATACATTTCATGCCAAAGCCTTTCTGATTGCTTATGCCATCATTTTGCTGCCTTTTCTGATTGTCAATGGTTTTTTGACGGCAATTCCGGTGGTTTTATACAATGATCTCGAAAACCTGTCAATTCGCCTCTATACCATACCGGTAGAAGACACCGTGTACGGTTTGCTACTCATTTTGATGAACGTGGTGCTTTATGAAAAGCTAAAATCACGGCACTAAAATACAACGACTTATTTTTTCACACAGGCTAAGGAGAAGACCATCGGAATGGTGTGCTCGAGGTGTTTGATACGGAAGCGGCCGGGCTGATACGCTTCGGTATGCCGGAAACAATCATAAGGAGAATAGTCGTATTCGTGAAAAACTTCGATCGTCATTCCGCGGGATAAAAGTGCGTTGAAGATTTCTGCCAGGCTATGGTTCCACATAACATAATCGGATTGGATGTTGGCGTTTCGATCGGCGTAGGTGCCTGTTTCCTGTTCATAGATGGCGCCGGTATTGAAATAGGAGTAACCGATCTTTTTAAAATCATCATCAAACATCCAAACCGCCGGATGGAATTCGGCCATGACGAATCGGCCACCCCGTTTGAGCGTTTTCGCAATGGTGTCTGCCCAGGGGTTTAAGTCAGGCAGCCAGCCGATGGTGCCATATGAGGTGAAAACCACATCAAAGCGGTTATCGAGTGCGGCAGGAATCGCACAAACATCCGCGCATAGGAATTGGGCGTCTAATCCGAAGGATGTATTCAACGAAATCGCTGTTTCAATGGCCTTATCGGAAAAATCAACGCCGGTTACCTGCGCGCCCATTCGTTGTAAACAAAGGGAGTCTAATCCGAAATGGCATTGCAGGTGCAGTAGGGTACGTCCCGAAACATCGCCCAACAGGTCGAGCTCAATACTATTCAATACATTTTTACCATTCCGACATCCCGCTACATCATAAAACGCTGAATGCAGATGGGGTTCTACCCGTTGATTCCAGGAATGTTTGTTGATGGCAATATAGTCTTGTTTATCGGTCATCGATTATGGATCAGGCCTTGGTTGGGTGTTTGTACGTGCCATTCCATACCGGTTTACGCTGCATCCATCGTCCAACGTACATTATTAGTACAAAGACAAAAAAGAGCGGACCAGTGAAACCAAACAGGGCTACATATTTGGTGCCATAGAATTGTTCCATCGGTCGGCGCAATCGTTCTGAAATAATGTACATACTGGGTACCATAATCAGGGTTAAGAAGAACGAGAAGACCAGACCAAAGATGATGGTCCAGCTTAACGGCCCCCAGAACACGACGCTGTCACCGCCAAAGAAGATCTGTGGGTCCAGCTTCTGGAACATGGAAACAAAATCGATATTGAATCCAACCGCCAAGGGTAACAGTCCGAGGATGGTAGCGACTGCAGTCAACAGCACCGGAATGATGCGGATTTTTCCGGCTACAATGGCTGCCTCCCGGGTACGCATACCTCTGCCACGCAGCTCATCGGTGAACTCAATCAATAGAATGCCATTTTTGATAACAATACCCGCTAAGCCGATGATGCCTACACCCAGCATGATACTGGCCACGGTCATGCCGGTGAGCGCATAGCCCACAAATACCCCAATGATGGAAAAGAAAATTTCGGTGAGTACAATGAAGGGTTTACTCAGTGAGTTGAATTGCAGCACAAGGATTAGAAAAATGAGTCCCAGCGAGATCATTAGTGCATTACCTAAAAAGCTGTTTGTTTCGGCTTCTTGTTCGCCTTGTCCGGTTTGTTTGATCGTGATATCAGCGGGAAGGGTAACCCTTGATTTGAAATCCTGAATTTTATCAGCCAGTTCGGTATTCACCCGGCCGGTCATCGACGGGTCGAGCACATTGCTTTGCAGCTGTATGGTCCGCTTCACGTTTTTTCGCAGCACTGCACCGGACGTATTAGTGTAATCGATCGTTGCGACAGCGCTGATTGGAATGGACTTCACCATCATGGTATTCATATCGATGAATGTGAGTCGCTGATTCATCAGGTCCGATACGTTGTGGCGGATACTTTCCGGGAGCCGAAGCTGGATCTTGTATTCATCTTCTCCGTCTTTCAGTTTACTGGCCTCTTTGCCAAATAAAGCCGTACGGATTTCCATACCGATCTGGGCGGTACTCACGCCTTCCAGCATGGCTTTGGAGCGATCGATGTTGATTGTGATTTCCGGACTGTTCAGATCAACATCCATTTTAAGATTTTCAATACCGTCAATTCGGTTGGTATCCAGAAACTGACCAAGCGAAGTGGCCACGCGGGCGATTTCGTCATAATCATCGCCACTGATTTCAATATTGACGGGAGGGTCGGTGGGCGGACCGGCATCTTCCTGAGAAACCACGATACTCGCTCCCGGAATACCCGTCATGGCATTCCGGATCTTATCGAGGTATGGTTTGGTGGCTTTGCCTTCCCGTTTTTCAAATTCAACGAAAGAGACCTGAATACGACCAAGGTTAGGCTGAACGCTTCGGTTATTATCGCGTGGGTTATTCGCGCTGTTGGCCACATTGGCGATAACACTCTCTACAATACTGCCCGGTTTTCCCGGTTTTTCGTCAGCCAATACGCGGATCACTCGTTGTTCGAGCACCTTTGTAACACTGTCGGTGCTATTCACATTGGTGCCGGGTGGCATTTTGAGATACACATAGATGAAATTCGGATCACCACTGGGGAAAAACGTAACATCATTGCCGCGGGCGACTAGTAAGAGAATGGATATTGGAAACAAAATGAAAAGGGAAACAATAGCCCAGATCGGACGTCGGCCCACCAGCATCCAGCGAAGCATTTTCTCATAACGATTCATCAGCGCCGGCAGCAGCTTTTCCTGAAATGCCCGAATGATACCCCGAAATACATATTGATTGAGCACCACTAACATCATCATAAACAAGAGAAAATTGGCAAATCCGTGAGAGCCCAGTCCGTGAAGTGATAAAGACAGCACGATGGCAGCCCAGAACCACCATTTTTTAAAAATGGCATTTTTAGGTTCATCGTGTTCTTTTCCTTCCGGTTTCATGAAACTGACCGCAAACACCGGATTAAAAATGAAAGCAACAACCAACGACGCGGCCAGTGTGAGAATCAGCATGGTTGGCAAATAAATCATGAACTTTCCGATAATTCCTTTCCAGAACAGTAATGGGAAAAACGGCGCCAGCGTGGTGGCTGTTCCGGCTAGTACGGGTATGAATACTTCACCGGCGGCTTCTTTGGCCGATTGTACGATTTTGACGCGTCCGTTGTTGTATATGCGATGCGTGTTTTCAATAACTACAATCGCATCATCCACGATGATCCCCAACCCAAACAATAAAGCGAATAAAACAATAAAGTTGAGAGTTACCGAAGTGCCTATGATTGAGTCGGCGAGCGGTAAAAACAGAAAGGCAACAAATACACTCAGTGGTACGCTCAGCGCCACAAAAAAGGCATTGGTGACACCCATGAAAAACATCAGGATGATGAGCACGAGCACAAAACCAATGATGATCGTGTTTACCAGGTCTTTAAAGGATGTGGCGGTGGCTTTGCTCTGGTCGCCCGTGATGACTACTTTCAGGTTGGGAGGCAATTCACCGGCCTTCTGCATCGTTTCTACAATGTCTTTCACTTTGCCGGCGGCCGTAATCAGGTTTTCGCCGGCGCGTTTCACGATATTGATGGTAACTACATTTTTCCCATCGAGGCGTGCATAGCTTTCTTTTTCTTTGATCGTGTCTTTGAGTGTGGCGATATCACGCAGGTAAACCGTTGATCCCTGTGCACTGCTTCTAACCATAATCTGGTTCATATCCTCTACCGATTGAAACTGACCTTTTACCTTCAGGGTTCTTTTCATAGAACCCACCGGAATCAAGCCACCGGTGATATCCATGTTTTCGCGGGCAATCGCATTTTCGACATCCATGAAACTGACGCGAGCGGCCTGCATTTTGTAGGGGTCTACATTGACTTGAATTTCGCGCTCGGGGGCCCCAACGATTTCGGCCCGGTTGATTTCGGAGAGTTCTTCAAACCGGTCCTGCATTTTTTCGGCAAACTGTTTCAGTTTGATGCCGTCATAATCACCACTCACATTGACATACATGATGGGCATTTCGCTGAAGGCGAACTCCTGCACGTTCGGTTGCTGGGTGAGGTTAGTGGGTAAATTACTTTGTGCCTTATCAATCGCATCTTTCACTTTTTGTTTAGCCAGTTCTGTTTTAACATCCGTATCAAATTCAACGATGATCAGGCTATAATCAGGCTGTGAAATGCTGTTGATTTTTTTGACTTTGGCGCCACTGATTCCTTTCAGCTGTTTTTCAATCGGCTGCGTAACGAGGCTTTCAATGTCCTTGGCTGAATTACCGGCATAGACGGTTGTGATGCTGATGGTGGGTACGACTATGTCAGGGAATTGCTCTTTGGGCAACGTATTAAATTTATAAAGCCCAAACGCGCTGATCAGCATCGCGATGATGTAAATCGCCGTTCGGTTATCGATAGCCCAACTGGTTGGACCAAATTCTTTTACTTTATGTTTGATCGAATTCAGGAATTGCATGTGTTGATGGTTTGAGTCCGGAATTAATTGACAACCGTTGAAACAGCCTGTCCTTCATATAAATTTTGGTATCCGGTGGTGATCAGTTCTTCGCCACCGTTCAGCCCGGACAGGATCTCGACCCATTCACCGTACGATTCGCCTAAGCTAACATTTCGGCGAGAGGCATAGGTTTTTCCATTGCCAGACTTGGACAGGATATAGACAAACTTGTTGGTTTCATCGCTCTGCACGGTATTGATCGGTACAACAATAGCGGAGGCCACGGAGTAATCGCGGATATGCATTACGGCAGACTGATTGGGTTTCAACAGATCATCGCCCGGAATTTTTACTTCAGCCATAAAGCCCCGTTGTGTATTCTCGATGGTTTGACCAATCAGTGAGATGGTTGTTTCAAACCGTTTACCGAGGTCAGGCACTTCGACGGTTACCGGCGTGCCTTTTTTCACTCGGCTGATATAGTTTTCAGGAATATTGGCGATGGCCTTCAAGGTTGATTTATTGACAACCCGAATTTGGCCCATGCTGCCAAACAGTTCGCCTACGTGGACATTCAACACATCGACTACACCACTCACATTGCTGTATACATTGGTCGTATTGAGTTGTTCTTCGGCAACCTTGACTTGTTCTTTGGCTGCATTCAACTGATTTCTCAGTGTTTCCACATTGGTTTTTGCGCTTAATACTTGTACTTCGGTGCCGATGCCTTTTTCCCAGAGATTGTTTTGGCGGGTATAGATGTTTTCAGCAAAGCTGAGCTGTGTCCGGAGTGTATTGAGCTGTTCGCGGGCAGCAACCACTGATTGTCGGGGCAGTGCATCGTCGAGTTTCAACACCAGCTGGCCCTTGGATACATAGTCGCCGAGTTTGATATAGATGGCACGGACTTGTCCGCCCATGCCTCTTGGTGTGATATAGGAGATATTGTCGGCATCAATTCGTCCTCGCAGGTCGATGTTGTGTACAAAGGGTTGTCGGGTAATGGGTGTAACCGAAACCAGTTTTGCGGATGCGCCAGAGCCGGGCTCCAACGTTTCAATCTCCGACCGCAGTACGTTGATTTTTTCATCCAGCAGTTTCTTTTCTTTAATCAGCGACTGCAGCGCTGTTTTTTTGTCATTCAGCGTACCGCTTTTTTCTTTTCGGCTATCACTACAGGATATCATGAAAAGAGAGGATGCAATGAGCGTCAGGATCACGTATTGCTTTTTCATATCTGTGCTTTTATCTGTTTAGAATGGTTAGGGTAATTTTCCGATTGCTTTTTGGAAATCGATGCCGGCGATTACAGCATCATACAAGGCTCCGTAAAAGTTATTTTGAGCCATTTTCAATTCGGTTTGTGCTGAATAAATTTCGAGGTTGCTACCCAGCCCTTGTTCATATTTTAATTTGGTGGTATTATATACTTTTTCGGCGAGGGTTACATTTGATTTCTGTGTAGCCAGTGTATTCATGGCGCTTTCCATTTTTTTCTGTGCCGAAACGTATTCGAGGTCAATGGCTTGTTTTACTTTCTCGTATGTGTTTTTGGTTTTTTGAAGTTCCAGTTTGGCTTTATTGATTCGTGATCGCCGTGCATTACCATCAAAAAGTGGTGCATTCAGTTTGATGCCAACCAGGGATGTTGAAAACCAAGGACCCTGATTGAAGAAATTGAATGTGTTCCGTTGAGCATTTTTGGAGAACGAGCCAAAAGCGACCAATGTAGGAATACGACTGAGTTGAAACCGTTGTATGTTGTATTCACCCAATTTGAGGGCCGTGTTCAATTGACGAATCTCCGGCCGATTCTCGTAGGTGAGCGAGTCAATGGCAGAAAAAGTAGTCAGCAGTTGTTCACTCAGGGTATCGGAAAGGACCAACGTATCTTTTTGAGGAAGTTGCAACATGAATTTCAAGGCAGCTTGTCCAATCTCCAATTGATTTTCGATTTTTACTTTTTCCGTTTTCAGGTTATTCAGTTGTACTTCTACTTTGTCGACATCGAGTTTTTCGGCCAGGCCGTTTTGGTGGATGGCTCTGGTGTCGCGCAGCAGATTTTCGAATCGGGTGATGTTTGCATCGATACTCGTTGCTTGTTGTTTGCCAACCAGCAATTGGTAGTACATCTTATATACGTTGGCTTTGATTGTTTCTTTGGTGACTTCCATGTTTTGCTCGGCCAGTTTCAGGGTTGCACTGCGAGCTTTCAATCCAACGAATACTTGGCCGTCGAATAAAATCTGTGAGATGTCGATACCGCCGGAAGCGGTCCAGTTAGTGCCGAATCGGGCGGGAACCAGTCCAAAACCATCTGCAGGGAAGGCAATGGTGTTCCCGTTTCCGTCTTTCACACCGTTGTTAACCAGTACTTGATATACGGATGGTGAAATGAAGTCCGGTATGGTGTTGACCGGAATATCAAAAAAGCGGTTTAGGGTCATACTGGCATTCAGCTGCGGGTAGGTAATGGCAGTGAATTCACGATTTGTTTGTTGTTGGATGCGAATATCCAGCAGCGCATTCTTCACTTCGATCGAGTGTTTCATGGCCTGTTGAGCAGCTTGTGATGCCGACAAAACATGTGTTGTTTGACTGAATGCGTCAAGGATTGTAAGTAAAAACAATCCGGCCGTCAAGCCAATCGTCAATCGATAAAAGCGGGGTATCATGTTCTTCATTATTTGGTTTGTTCAATATATTTCTCAACCATTTTATAGCCTTTAGGCGTAACGATTCCGTATAAAAAATGAAGGGATAGCTCTGCGGCTGCTTCGGTGAGGGAGGTTTTCACGGATTGCTGGAATTCGGGTTGAAACGGAATCAGGACTGATTCTACCCGAAAACGAGCCATGATGTCAATGCGTATCTCCGGTCTGTACAGACCTTCCTGAATGCCCCGTTGGAAGTTATCGGTATAAACCTGCAGCAGGCATTGGTTTTTATGTTGGTAGAATATCCGGTATCCTTTTGGGTAATACTTCATCAGATCAAACAGTACGGAAGGGTTCATGTGACGGAACAGTTCCGCCATCATATGCATTGCGAGAAAAATCTGATGAATTGCATTGGCAGCCTTTTTTTTGTCGGCTATACACCGGGCTTCATTTTGTTGAACGATAGCGAGTACAACGGCTTCAACCAACGACTCTTTATCCGTAAAATGTTTGTAGAGTGTTTTTTTGCTTACGCCGATCCGAGCTGAAATATCATCCATACTCACACTTTTGAGTCCGTATTGCATGAACAAGGCATGCGCGGCATCGCGAATTCGAAGTGTCGTATCCGTATCAGGCGAGATCATTTTGCAAAACTAAGGAAACTTTAGATGTAATCAAAGTTTCCTGTGGGGTAGACTGGGCTTTGTCTTTGATCAAACCCCTAATTTTATGTATAAACGATACCAATGCTCCAGAATAATCCCTTCAAAATCCGTCAGATTTTCAGATACCTTTTACAAGGTGTCATGGTGGCCGCGCCTGTGCTTGTCACTTTTTATATCCTATTTTCCTTGGTTTCTTACATCGATGGATTGATTCCGCTGAATACGTATGTTGATGCAACGGGTAAAACGAGAGTGCAGAATTACGGCTTAGGGATTGTTGTTCTGTTGTTGTTGCTTATTTTGGTTGGGTACATAAGTTATTTTTTCATTACCAACCGGCTGATTGTTCTGTTTGACAAAATCATGCATCGTTTGCCGGGTGTGAACCATATTTACTCCACTGCAAAGGATTTTTTGGAGGCTTTTGCCGGCGAGAAGCGAAAGTTTACTGTACACGTTTTGGCCAATGTAGATGATAATGATGTATGGCGTGTGGGGTTTATAACCAATCAAGACATGTCTGATTTCGGATTGGAGGATTACATTGCCGTTTACATACCTATTTCGTATTCCATCGCCGGAAATGTATATATCATACCGCGAAACCGGGTAAAGCCCATCACCCATATCAGTTCTGCGCAGGCTATGAAATTTGCGGTCAGTGGTGGCATTACCGATGTGGATGAAGAAACGCCGACTGCCTAGTTATTTTCGGTTAATTGGGCGATCTTTTCAACGAGGTAGCCATGGTTTCGGTTTGGATCTTTGGTTCAAAAAATATGGTCGCAGCTTGGTGTTGGTTATGGGCGGGGATCCTCACGTTATCAGGTCCCAACTGGGGGTTCTATGCTCACCGACTGATTAATCGGCAGGCTGTTTTTTTGTTGCCTCCGGCCATGATTTCCTTTTATAAAAAGCATAGTCAATATCTGGAAGAGCATTCAGTTGACCCAGACAAGCGAAGATATCTAGTAAAAGAAGAGGGCCCTCGGCATTACATCGACTTGGATCTGTATGGGCCGTTTCCTTTTTTTCAGCTGCCTCGAACCGAGGAGGAGGCCCTTCAGTTGTATCATGCAGACACCCTGCAGGAACGAGGTATGGTGCCCTGGCACATTCAACACCAGTTGTTCAGGCTAACCCGTGCTTTTCAGGAAAAAAATAAAAAACAGGTATTGCAAATCAGTGCGGAATTAGGCCATTATATTAGTGATGCGCATGTTCCGTTGCACGCCAGTTCCAATCATAATGGTCAAAAAACGAATCAAAAAGGCATTCATGGATTATGGGAGAGTCGTTTGCCGGAATTATTTGCGGAGGAAACGTATGACTTCATCATCGGAAAAGCTACCTATCTCGCCGATCCATCCAATTACATCTGGGATCGCGTGGTGGAGAGTGCAGTGGCTTCCGATAGTGTATTGCACATGGAACAATGGCTGAATGGTCATTTTGATCAGACGCAGAAATATGGTTTTGAAGAACGGAATGGCCGTATTCTCAAGCAATATTCAAGTCAGTATGCCGATTCTTATCATCGTTTGTTATCAGGAATGGTTGAACGACGTTTACGGGTATCGATTTTTTCGGTGGCTTCATATTGGTATACAGCGTGGGTGAATGCCGGCCAACCTGATTTGTCTTCGTGGACGACTGAGCCGGATGAGGCCAATCATCAGGAGACGGCTGAGGATTTGCTCGATTTGTTCTGGCGCAACGGTTCCCGCATGATCGGAAGAGAAGAGTAAGAAATCCTCTTGAATAAGCGTATTTTTGCGGCTTCGAGTCAATTAGCGTCCATGGTTTATAATTTCAATGCCGGTCCGTCCATTATGCCCAAAGCGGTGTTTAATGAAGCCGCTTCGGCTGTTCGGCAGTTTCAGGATACGGGTTTATCGCTGCTCGAAATAGGTCATCGAACAACATTATTTACGGAGGTGATGGAAGAGGCTCGGAGTCGGGTTCGTACAGTAATGCAGTTAGATGACGCTCACGAGGTATTATTTTTACATGGAGGTGCGTCCACGCAATTCATGCAAGTGCCGATGAATTTACTGGACACCAAAGAATCGGCGGCTTATGCCGATACGGGTGTCTGGAGTGCCAAAGCCATCAAAGAAGCCCGGTTATTTGGCAAAGTGGATGTGGTCTGTTCTTCCAAAGAACAAGGCTACCGACACATACCCACTGATTTTGCCGTTCCGAACGAAGCCCGTTATTTTCATATCACCACCAATAATACCGTTTTTGGTACCCAATGGAAAAAAATACCTAAAACCAGCAATCCGCTGGTGGCCGATATGAGCAGCGATATATTCAGTAGGCGGCTACCGTTCAATGATTTTGCGCTGATTTATGCCGGTGCACAAAAAAATCTTGGTCCGGCCGGTGTTACCTTGGTTGTGGTACAGAAAGACTTGCTGGGAAAAATTCGCCGTCCGATTCCAACGATGATGGACTATCGAAACCACATTACAGAGAAAAGCATGCTGAATACACCGCCTGTATTTGCAGTCTATGTATGCTTGTTGATGTTACGCTGGCTTGAAAAAGAAGGCGGGATCGATGAAATGGAACGGCGAAGCGAGCAGAAAGCACAGCGGCTCTATGACGCGATTGATCGAAGCCAGTTATTTCAAGCACCGGTTAAAAAAGAAGACCGCAGTTTAATGAATGTTTGCTTTAACCTTGTGGACGATCAACAGGCGGCTCTTTTTTTGGATTATGCAACCCAACAGGGAATTGTGGGAATCAAGGGTCACCGATTGTCCGGTGGTTTCAGGGCTTCTTTGTATAACGCCCTTCCATTGGCCGCCGTCGATGTGTTGGTGCAGGTTCTCAACGATTTCGAACAACGAATCGCCTAGCCGGTTTCCTTTTTTCTCCCGTTCAGGAATTCAGTATTTTTGCAACCGGAACAATAAACTATATGGTAACTATTTCTCCCTTTCCCGCCCTTCGTCCTGATCCGGTTCTAGCCGGTAAAGTAGCCTCTCGTCCCTATGATGTATTGAACAGTAAAGAGGCAAAGGTTGAGGCACAGGGAAATCCGTATTCGTTTTTGCATGTTACCAAAAGTGAAATTGATTTGCCCGAGTCATCGGATATCCATACACAAGCGGTCTATGACAAAGCCAAAGAAAACTTGGATGCATTTATCAGCCGAAACGTATTGTTTCAGGAAAGTAAACCATGCTATTACCTGTACCGCCTCATCATGAATGGTCGCAGTCAAACTGGCTTAGTTTGTGGTAGCTCTGTAGATGATTATGAACAGGACTTAATTAAAAAACATGAATTTACCCGTCCGGAGAAAGAAAAAGACCGCATCAACCATATTCTGCATACCGGTGCTCAAACCGGCAATGTGTTTTTGGCATACCGCCCTGTAACAGCCCTGGATGAGCTCGTTCAAAAATGGTGTACCGATAAAAACCCGCAATATGATTTTACCGCGGAGGACGGCATTCAGCATAGTATCTGGATTGTGAATGATGATCATATTATACAAACCATATCCACGTTATTCAAGCAACAGGTTCCCTGCACATACATCGCAGATGGTCACCACCGGGCGGCCTCGGCTGCCAAAGTGAGGGCCGCGTTAGGCGACAAGGCCACACCGAGCGCTTCTTTTTTTCTGACTACGTTATTTCCGGCCAATCAATTGCACATTCTCGATTACAATCGGGTCGTGAAAGATTTAAATGGACTGGACGAGGCCTCGCTATTGGATAAACTGCGTGTTTCCTTTGATATCACAACGACGGAAAAAGCCTACCGGCCGGAAGCCGCGCACCATTTTGGATTGTATATCAATCATCATTGGTATAAACTGGTTGCCAAGCCAGGCACGTATACAGAAGATCCGATTGGGGTTTTAGATGTAACTATACTGCAAGAACAGGTTTTATCTCCGCTGTTGAATATCCATGATCAGCGCACTGATACCCGCATCGATTTTGTTGGCGGTATTCGGGGGTTGGAGGAACTGGAAAGACGCGTCGACAACGGTGAGATGGCCTTGGCCGTTAGTTTGCATCCGGTTAGTATGGATCAATTGTTCGATATTGCCGACAGTGGACAAGTGATGCCACCAAAGAGCACCTGGTTCGAACCAAAACTGCGGGATGGCCTACTTACTCACTTAATTCGCTAAAAAAATGCTGTCTCGTATCCTGGTGATTGCTTTTTTTTGCCTTACCATTGGCATTGTTAAGCAGGCAGGCGCACAGGATTTTCAGACGGTTTTCCAACAAGGACAAACAGCCCTTCGGAGTGGTGCATTTGATAAAGCCGATTCCTGTTTTCAGCGGGCATATCAACTCGACAGCACATCGGTATTGCTCATGACCGACTGGGCATTAACCCAGTGGTATTTGAAAGACTATGCCAAGGGGATTCAGCTTTTATCGCCCTGGTGTCAGCGTGATTTTGTCGACGAGCAGCTGTTACGGGTAGCCGTTATGTTGTATAAAAGTAATCAGCAATTCAATGATGCGGAGGGATTGCTGCAACAGGCTACGGTCAAGCATCCCAAAAACGGTGCTTTCTATCATGATTACGGCGAGTTGCTGGCTGCCCGCAACGATCTTCGTTGCATCTCCCAGTGGGAAAAAGGCATTGCCTACGACCCCGGATTTCCGGATAATTATTTTCAAGCCTGTGTTTTTTATACCAACCGGCAGCAATGGCTTTGGGCAGCCTTATATGGAGAAATCTATATCAATCTTGATCCGTTAAATACCAAATCATCCCGCATTCGAGAACTATTGTTACGGTCATATCGTGAATTGTTTTCGGAAATTGTCTCCGATTCGTTGTCTGTTCCCAAAAATGATTTCACAGGCCTTATAATCGACATCTACAACGAACAAGCCGACCGGCTGCGGCTACCAATGAACACATCGCTTATAACCATGATTCGAGCCCGGTTTATCATGGATTGGTTTGAGCATGGCGGAGAAGCGAAACCGTACTGCTTATTCGAATGGCAGCGAGAACTCATGCGTCAAGGTCATTTTGAATCCTACAATCAATGGATTTTTGGCGTATCGGAAAATATGGGTACGTTTCAACGTTGGTTATCCCTGAACAGGGAGTCGTATACACAGTTTCTAGCGTTTCAACGCACCCATGTTTTTCAGGTTCCTCCGAATCAGTATTATCGGTAAGGCCTGTTTGATTCGCTTCTCCTGTTGAACAGCAACGTAGATAATACGCATCATTTCTTACCTTCGGAATTGTGTAAAACATCATCATATGAATGACCAATCCAGGGTTTTTGATTTTTTTTATCATCAAATGGACCGTTTTCCGCAGGAAGCCATGTTTGCTGCAAAAGAAAACGGTGAATGGACGCCTTACAGCACCCAAACGGTCATTGATAAAGCCACTCAATTGAGTGCCGGTCTTTTATCCCTGGGTCTTTCCGGAAACAATATGGATGTCATGCAACAGGATAAGATTGCGGTTATTTCCCGTAATCGACCTGAATGGCTGATGCTTGATCTAGCCTGTCAGCAAATTGGCGTTTTGCTGTGTCCAATATATCCGACAACGAATCCTAACGAAGTAGCTTTCATATTAAATGATGCACAGGTTAAGTATGTGTTTGTGAGCGGAGAAGACATGCTGGATAAGGTTAACGGCATCCAGCATCAGGTGCCGTCGCTTATCAAGACCTTTACGTTTGATCCCTCTCCACGGGCGGATGTATGGACCTCCCTATTGAGCAGCGACCAAGGCCTGTTGGATCAGGTTGACGGATGGAAAAGACGAATTCAGCCGGAGCATTGCGTTACGATTATTTATACCTCCGGAACGACCGGCTTTCCGAAAGGCGTGATGTTGAGTCACCGAAACTTAGTCACGAATGTTTTAAATGCAACCAAGAGCTTCCCGTTTCCGGAGGCTCCCGGATCTCGCTCATTAAGTTTTTTGCCGCTCAACCATATTTTTGAGCGAATGGCCTCTTATATATATATCTATACAGGTATCAATATTTATTATGCCGAGAATATGGATACTATTGGTGAAAATCTGAAAGAGGTCAAGCCCATTTTATTCAGCACGGTGCCCAGGTTATTAGAGAAGGTTTTTGATAAAATCATGGCAAAAGGGGAGGAGCTTAAGGGAATAACTCGTATGTTGTTTTTTTGGGCTGTAAGCCTGGCTGAGCGATATCAGATTAATGGTGGTTCTCTTTGGTATCGGTTACAATTGGCCTTAGCCAATGCCCTTATTTTTAAAAAGTGGCGTGCAGCACTCGGTGGTCAGGTGCAGTATGTGATAACAGGCGGTGCTGCCTGTCAGGAAAAATTATTGCGCATATTCAATGCCGCTCGTATACCGGTTTTTGAAGGGTATGGGCCAACCGAAAATAGTCCGGTAATATCGGTGAATTGCAACAAGTCCAATGGCATGTGTTTTGGCACGGTTGGGTTGGTGATTGATGGTCAGGAAGTGAAATTACTCGAGGATGGCGAGATATGCGTGCGTGGATCCAGTGTCATGATGGGTTACTACAAGCGACCTGACCTAACAGACGAAGTAATCAAGGATGGATGGTTACATACGGGCGATGTGGGCGTTTTTGTCGATAATCGGTATTTGAAAATCACCGACCGAAAAAAGGAACTTTTTAAAACTAGTGGCGGAAAGTATATCGCTCCCCAGTATCTGGAAAACAAACTAAAAGAATCGCCGTATATCGAACAGCTTATGATTGTTGGAGAAAATAGAAAATATGTAGCCGCACTCATTGTCCCTTCTTTTGCCGCACTGGAAACGGTTGTGCAGTCTCAATCCATTGCGGTGAACGACCGAAGTGCCTTGATCCAACATCCGACCATACTTGCAATAATGCAAAAAGAAATAGATGCATTCAATATCGGGTTCAATCAGGTAGAACAGATCAAGAAGTTCGCATTGCTGGATAAAGAATGGTCTGTGGAGACGGGTGAGCTGACGCCCAAATTAAGTATGAGACGAAAGGTAATCAGCGAGCAACATGCCCCCTTAATTGATAGTTTGTTTCAATAAAAAAAGCCCCGTTAATCGGGGCTTCTCATTGCAGAAGCAATTATGGTTTCTTCATAGAAAGGCTGCTAAAAACGACCGATCACTCGGGCGATGGGAGCGAAAGGTATATCTTTTTGTTTTTCTTGGGTTGTGGTAAACCTGCAAAACTGGCGTAGTAAAAAACTGACAATCGATACCTATTGAATTTCATGCTTCATGGCATATAAAACAATCTCTGCGTTATTGGTGAAATTCATTTTGAGTAAAATCCGGGATCGATACGTGCTGACGGTATTCACGCTGATTGACAGTTGTTGTCCGATTTCGGTCAGTGACCTTCCTTTTGACAGTAATGCAAAGACGGTCATTTCGCGATCCGAGAGACAGTGATGGGCCGGTTTGTTCTCGTCGTTTTCCAGCATGGTAGCCAGCTTCTCGGCAACACTGGAGCTGATATATTTTTTTCCTGAAATGACGGTTCGAATGGCTAAGATCAGTTCATCCGGGGCCAGGTCTTTGTTCAAATACCCCGAAGCGCCAGCTTTCAGAGATCGAATGGCGTATTGATCCTCTGAATGAATGCTCATGATCAGGATTGGCAGGCTTGGATGGATTTGCCGGATTTGCCCGAGAGCTTCTAATCCACTTCGGCCGGGCATGGAAATATCGCTGATGATCAGATCCCATTCCTGTCGTAGGGTGGATTGTATCAGAGATTCGGCATCCGGAACCTCATCAATAGTAGCATCCGGGAACTCCTCTGTTATAATCTGTCGAATACCTTTTCGAACGATTGTGTGGTCATCGGCAATGAGAATTCGGATCATGGGTTCAACATGTTTTGGGCTGCAGGCAAAATAACGGATAATTGGGTTCCTCGGTCAGGCATGGTGGTTAGATCAAGCTTTCCTCCCAGCATCATGGCCCGTTCCTTCATCCCAATTAGGCCGTATCCTTGTTTTGGTTTGATCAAAGTAGTATCAAAACCAATGCCATTATCCGTTATTTCAAAAATAATTTTTTCGTTGTTTTTCAAAAGACGGACAGTGACAAGGCTTGCGTTAGCATGTTTTATAATATTAGTGAGGCTTTCCTGAAAAATTCGGTAGAGGGCAATTTTGGCTGTTGGCAAAAGATCGGGAAAGGTTGGATCAATGATTAATTCGCAAGGAAGGGCATATTTATTTTTAAACTCGGTCAGTTGCCACTCCAGCGTGGAAGGCAATCCGAGTTCATCCAGCATAACGGGTCGGAGATCGGCTATTATTTTGCGAACAGATCGTACGGTGTTTTGGGTAGTTTGAATAGCCTCATTTATTTTTTGTTTTAGTTCCGGATTTTTATCATCTACCTTTTTTAGCAGCCAGGAGAGTTCCATGTTAAGGCCGGTTAATTGCTGTCCGAGTTCATCGTGAATTTCCCGGGCCATGTGGTTACGTTCATCCTCCCGGATTCGTTGTAAGTGAGAGGTGAGCTCTTGCAGTTCTCGTTGATAATTTGTTTTTTCGGAGATATCGAATCCAACACCCATCGCACAGGGTTCGCTGTTGTGAATCATCCGGCTTCCGGTAAAATAATAGGGGATTCGGTTACCTGTTTTTGTCAGCAGGGTGGCTTCTACCTGATCGGATCCATTAATGAAAACCTGTTGAATTTTAGATGCAAGCATGGATTGTTCTTCTTCCGGAACAAACAGCAGTGGATTCAACGAACTCATTTCGGTGGCCGTATAACCGGTGACATGGAGAAAGTTGTCGTTCCACCGAATAAACGATCCGTTTTCATTGAACATATAGAACAAGCCGGGCAGGCTGTTGATCAGCGTGTCAGACAGTTTTTTTTCATGCAGTATTTGCTGCTCAATCCTTTTTTGTTGTGTAATATCCATCAATGCACCGAGCACCCGCTTGGGGGTACCGTCCGGGCCGTAAAAAATCTGTTGCCTGTTCAGGTAGTAGCTCCAATCGCCTGTTTTAGTTTTTAACCGAAACTCGTTGATTACTTTAGTGGATTGATTGTTATATGCCTTTTCCAGAATTTGTAACCCCACAGCCAGATCATCGGGGTGCATCAGCGAAGTAAACCGGTTGAAATTATTGGTTTGTTCACTGGAATGAGCAATTATTTTATAGTAATTGTCATTTCCCCACACATCATTCTCCAAGATATTCCAGTCGTAGATGGCATCGTTGGTTACCTCGGAGAGGGACTCAAAACGGCTTAGTGTTTCCTGCAATTTCTGATTGACCGATTCGAGTTGCAGTGACATTGTTTTCTTTTCCGTTATGTCTTTGTAGTACACAGAAACGCCGGATGTATCCGGATAAATGCGGTTATCGTACCAGCGTTTTCCAACCGGATCGAAGAGTATCACAAATTGGGCATTGCCGGTTCGGTGTGCTTCTTTCAGATACCAGAAAAATTCAGTCGCTTCAATGGAGGGTGTGATGGTTAAGATATGCTCACCAATGATATCCTCGGGGTTCTTATCAAATAATTGAGCCGCTTTGTTATTGACGTAGGTATAACACCAGTTATTGTCAAGCGCAATGACGGCATCGGTAATGCGATTGAGTACTTGATCGAGATGTTTAACCGATTTGAGTTGTTCCGGAGAGGGACTCCAATTTTCCATTAAATGGAAAAATACAAAAAACAACCGTAAAAAACGGATATAGGGGATGTCTGCTTTTTAATAGTCGCTAAGCAGCAGCCGTCATTATTCAAGGTTTCGGTCATATCCTCGAATTTGTAATTAGTTTCTGTTAGTATAAATTGACAATTAGCCATGGCTGCTCTTGTTATTTCACATAAAGCCATTGGTTGCCCATCCGGACATAATGTCCCTGCTGATTATATCCCCGCACTTCATCGTACAAACAGGGAATCGCTTCCTTGCCGGATTCATCTACCCAGCCAATTTTTTTGTTTCTGATGACTTTCACTTTTTTATCGGGATACCATTCGTGGTCAATGAAATCATAATTCATATCGCTGGAGCGCTGGTTGTTTCGATCGATGAAGTAATAGTATTTTCCTTTCTTTACACCGGTGATTGTATTTGTAAATCGCCTGACTTCTTCATATTCAAATGGAATGACAACCTGATTCAGACTGTTGATGAAACCCCATTTTCCGTTCATCATCGCCATCAGTAAGCCGCTCGTAAAATAATCACCTAACTGATCGTATTTCACCGGAATGATTTCACGACCGGTACTGTCGATCATTCCTTTTATATTGCCGATTCCTACTGTGGATCTTCCATCTTTCATCCATCCGTGATATTGATATCTTGGCTTAATAAATGTAGATTGGTCGAGATTCATCACACCCCATAATTCACCTTCCCGATACCAGATCTTTCCCGACCACATGTATGGATCCAGGCTTTCGTATTTACAAGCAGCCAGCCAGTTCAGGTTGGAGTCTAACAAACCGTATCGTCCGTTTTTCTCCAACAATAATATTCGTGATTCCCCATTGAAACCTTGTATCTGGTCGTATTCTATGGGAAGTATTTCAATGCCATCCTTGTCAATTAGTCCAAGCTTTTTGTCTATTCTCACTTTATAAACCCGCTGATCCCATCTGGAAATTTCAGGATGAAAGCCCTCCAATCCAGTGATGTCATTGTAAATGATAGGAAGAATAAAACGACCTTGCTCATCGAGCAACCCCTCCATTTGCTCTCGTTGTACGATTTGTCTGTTTTTAATATAGCTGGTATTACCCCGGCTTTCCGCTGTTTTCCATCCCTGATAATCGAACCGACACTCTTCTGTGATCGCACCCAGGGTATTAATGCATTTTTTCTCACCTTGTAGTACCACCGCCGCTTTGCCCTCGTTAAAATCGATGGCATCATCGAATCGGCAGGGAATCACTTCTATTCCCTTTCGGTTGATATAGCCCCATTTCCTGTTTCGGTTTACGCGCATCAGATCGTCATAAAAGCCAACTCGTACATAATCATAAATAGGTGCTACCACAGGAATGAATTGCTTATTGATGAAGCCGATCTTACCGTTTTTCCCGTAACGAACCAATCCGTCTTTTTTAGAACGCCTCAAATCATCCATACCCAGGTCATCCACCCAGTCGAAATGATCGATCTGGGTTATTTTATTGTATGCATTTTCATACACACAATGGATTTTCTTTTTTGCCGAAAACAAGATGACGCCTTCATTTTGTAAATTCACTTCATCATAGACGAAAGGCAGTATGATGTTGCTTTCTTTAGAGATAATTCCGAAAAGATTGTCTTTTTTCACCAAAAAATTTTCTCCTGCTTCATCAATAAAATCATAGATGATTGGAAAAACAAGATTCCCCATGGAGTCGATTATTCCTGATTTCTTACCTGTATGGCTATGAATAGATCCTTCATGGTTCGGTCTGACTGTATGTACCAGATAGTAACCATGAAATTTCCATTGGTTTAAATCAAATGCATATCTGCTTCCAGTGAAGGAGTGGGCCAGATGCGTTATACGCGTTGATGTTGATGACCGAACAGTGTTCAGATGCTTTTCAAATTCAGACAGTGGTGTCGATGTGTTGAAAGCCCTGAAGACATGTCCTGTAGAGTCGCGTAACAGGTAGATGTTGGGTTGAGGTTTAGGGATAAGGTCGCTCCATCTTAATGCTCTGGGTTGCATGCTTTCGTGATACGAGACATCCCGCATCCAGGCAGCGGCATAATCAATTTCGATCATTTGCGATCCGTGGTAAAACGGAAAGTAGATGGTGTCTGCTGTCAATGATACTGCCTGATCACCTGCCTGTCTTTTTAGTGTAGGCGCTTGTCCGGAAACCGTCGTGGCGGCCAAAACCAACAACAGGAACATGTTCATGCAATACATAATGCAACGTTTTTCACCAACTGCACGATGGGCGGGTTGGATGAGACCTGTTTTTGTTTTGTATAGACCCATCTTACAAAGTAAAACCATTTGTACGTTTCATTGTTATGTATCCTTTATCCAGTGATATCTTTTAACTCATCCATACAGCCACCCAATTTATTACCCTTCGACGGGGCGTTGTTTTATTATGGGCCTGTATTTTCAAATCAAATAGCCGACTCCTTATTCAATACACTCCTTAAAGATATTGCCTGGGAACAGGATCGGGTTGTCATGTTTGGCAAAGAGCGACTGCTTACCCGAAAAGTGGCGTGGTTTGGTGATCCCGGCTTACATTACACCTATGCCGGCATTCGTAAACAGCCGACACCGTGGAATGATTGTTTAAACGGTATTCGCAGTTTTATTGAATCGCAGATAGGCCATACGTTTAACAGTTGCTTGTTAAATCACTATGCGAGTGGACAGGAGAGCATGTCGTGGCACAGCGATAATGAAAAAGAGTTGTTGCCGAACGGCGCTATCGCATCCGTCAGTTTTGGTGCTGAGCGTCGGTTTTTATTCAAACATCGGCGGACAGGACACAAAATTGAGTTACTACTTGAACATGGAAGTATACTCCTCATGAACGGAGAGATACAACGTCATTGGTTACATGCCTTACCCAAGATGACACGGGTTCAAGCGCCTCGGATCAATTTGACATTTCGAACCATACAATTGTCTTGACTTATTTTCATATTCCTTTTCGACTCATCCTATTTTATTAACTTCCGGATTGTAAATCGTACTGATGGCAGCCTATAAACGCAAATCGTGGGTAGAAAAAAGAGACGCAGTAAAAACACATCATGTAGAGCAACTCCAGCGTGCTTTTTCCGACATACAGCCGGGTGAACGCATGTTGGTTCCCACGCCACGTATAGTTGATGATTATATCCGACAGATTCCCCAAGGGGTTCAAACTACGATACAACAAATGCGGAAAGACCTGGCTGCTGCCTATCATGCTGATAAAACGTGTCCTGTCACCGCCGGCATCTTTGTTCGTATTGCAGCGGAGGCGGCGTTTGAGGAATGGCAGGCCGGAAAAAAGGATTCATTGATTTGTCCTTTCTGGCGCATAATATCCTTGAAAAGTCCAACCGCCCAAAAATTAAGTTTCGGAACCGACTGGCTGGCGGAACAACGAAAAAAAGAATTACTAACGGATTAATCATTTGTATGAACCAGCATTATTTAGTTGCCTTCGCTCATTTTCTGTCATCAACCCTTTTAACTGCATGGTTTGTTTGGACGTCACCCGTATATATCAGTGATTATCAAATGCTTTTGTCTACCGGCATTGCCGGTGGGAAGTGGGCATTACAGATTCTGTTTGCTTTTTTTCTGTTATCGGATAAGGCTGCTGTTTTTATTCGGGAGATCGGCTTTGTGTGTCACGTAGGTTCATTGATTTTACTGCCGTACTGTTTATTTTCTTTTTTCAACCTAGCGGATGGCCCCGGCTTTTTTTTAGGTTCGTTACTTGCATCGGTGGCGGTTATGATACCGGTATATGCGCTTGCTGTTCGAAAGTCTGGTGTTTCGAGTTTTTGGTGGTATGGTTGGTTATGTTGTTTGGCAACTGCGATTACGCTTCAGTTGACTGTTGTATTTAAGATCGTGTGATCAGTATTCGATTTACGTTTCGTTGCCCTCGTTTGCTTCTATTGATTCATCGTAATCGGTTATGATAAAAGCGTCGGATGCATTTTGGCCGAGTTGATTCAATTCTTTCAATGTTAAATCGTCGAGTCCGATGGTTTGTTCCCATCCTTCGTTCCCTTTCATCATAATTTGAATGCCGATGGCGGCTTTGTCTTGGAAGGCACGTTCTACATCCCTTGCCCGGTAGTTTGGTTGGATTTCAAATACCATGGAAAGATGGGTTTTTCGAATATCGCCCATTGATTTATGGGGATCGATTTCGTATGGTTCTTCCGACGACTCATATTTGCCGTGTCGTGTTGTAAAAAAGCAAAGCGATAAATACGGGTAAAAATTTGAGAATGTATCCTGTATTTCCAATAGTGTTGTATGATCGTGTATGTCTATGTGCATAGGTGCAAGGTGCGGTATTCCGCAACAGTTACCTATGACACCGATCAATGACTACTTTTCAAGGTTAAAACTCGACAATCAATCCAATGGTTGGAAGAACATTTCCATCGCGATTTGATAAAATCAATGGAATCGCATTGCTGCCATCGGATAGCAGCGGGCCGTTGTCTGTTGTGAGGAAGGCTGTATTTGTTTCATTGCGCTTGAAGGTATAGTTTGGAATACCGGCAGCAGCTGCGCCATACAGGTTTTGTATATCCAGAAAAACATCAATGGTTTGTTTACGGAAGTTCCATTTTTTATCAATCCGAAGATCGGCTGCATGAAATGCCGGCAAACGAAGACTGTTCACTTTACTGTAATCAAACACACCAACCCCCTGACTAAGGTAATTCAACTGGCTGTTTGTTTCATCGAATGGTGTATAGGGTGCAGCGCCTTGATATCGGAACTTCAACCCGATCTCCCAGTTACGATTGAGTTTATAACCGCCGGTGAAACTGATCAGGTGGCGGTTATCCCAGCTGGCTGCCCGGTAAATGCCACTGACCCCTGTAAATTCACTCTTGAAGAACGTATAACTGAACACACCAAACAATCGCTTCGTTAGTTTTTGTTGTGCAAACAATTCAAAACCGAATGCGCGCCCTTTTCCGTTTTGCGTTACGGGCTCATTACCGATGGCGCCAAACTCGGTGCCTTTGTTGGCCATACTGATACCATCTAGCAAACTAATCGGGTAATTGGCATATTTTTTATAGAAACCTTCCAGGGTAAATCGGGTATTTATATTGGGCAGGTATTCGATACCGGTAACAATATGGTTGCTTTGGATATACTTACCTGGATTCGACGTAATACCGCTGGCATTCTGAAAAGCCAGCTGCGTGTATGAAGGAAGCCGAAAGTAGGATCCGGCACTTGCATTGAGAGACAACTGATCATTGATTGTATAACGAATGCTCATTCGTGGACTGAATTGTTCAAGCGGATTCGACGCACTGTTTGTTGCATTGTTTCCATCTATGCGTGCGCCGATGCTGATGGCTACGCGATTATTCAATAAAAGTCGGCCGGCTTGTATGAAGGCTCCATATCGCAGAAATCCAACGGCATTGTTACTCCTGATCTGAAGTGCATTTTGAAGCGTATCCCCCGTATTATTGGTGATTGTTTTACGGACTGTCTGTTCAAAACGGTTATCAAAGTCAACATATTGGGCTGTGGCGCCATAGCTGATGTTCCAGTTGCGTATAGTGCTGTTCATGTTCCAGCGCAGTTTATTTTCTGTTTCCCGGCTGTTGATCAGGAGTGTTTGAGTATTCGGTGCTGGTACGTCGTTATCTTCATATTTATCCGCCCGGTTGTTCAGGGTATTTCTGCTGAGTGACAGTGTCCAGTAACCGGCAGGGGTGAGGTGTTTCCAGGTCATACCCACCGTGTAGTTCCATTGGTTGACGATTGGATTACTGTTGATCACATAGAGTTTCTCGGGGGATGCATTTCGTATCGAGGCAAAGCGGAATTCATCGATGGCGCCGATGCCAATAGTGGTGAGTGTATTTTTGGCATTGATCCGGGTATTCGTTTTGAATTGGAAATCCCAGTAATTCGGGCGTATGGGTAAATCGATTGCCTGAAACAGCAGTTCCAGATAACTACGTCGTGCCGATGCTAAAAACGTGGTTTTGGGTGATAGCGGGCCATCGAGTGTAGCGGCCACTTCGGTAGCGCTTACCCGTATATTTCCTTGTAGTTTTTTTGAGTTGCCGTTTTTTTGTTTGAATTGAAACACGCTGCTGAGTGTGTTATCGTACTTCGCATCGAAGGCGGAGGTGCTTAGTTTGACTTCTTCAATAAAACTGACGTTGAGAATGCCTTGCGGGCCGCCGCCGCTCCCTTGGGTGCCAAAATGATTGATGAGCGGCACTTCAATGCCATCAAGGTAAAAAACGTTTTCGGATGGGGCTCCTCCCCGGATGATGATATCATTCCGAAATGATCCGCCGGCTGCTCCTCCGCCAACACCCGGCAATGATTGAATCACTTTACTGATGTCAAAGTTTCCGCCCGGATTAGCGCGTATATCCTCTGTCGTTAGTTTTTGTATAGAGAGGGGCGTTTCCAAGCTTGTTGCTTTGGCGGTACTGCGCGTGCTTTTTACGATTACATTGGCAAGTTCGGATGGCTCTCTTTCCAGCTCAATCGACAGCGTGATTTCATTGCCACTGGTTATTACCAGATTACGAAGGATAAATGGTTTATAGCCGATGGCTGATGCGGTTAGAGCATAGGTTCCTGGTGTTATGTTGTCGATCCGAAAAAAGCCCTCTTTATCGGTGATTGAACCATAAGAACCCGGCTCCAACCGGATAGATACATTGTCAAAGGCCTGTTGGTTTCGGTTGTCGGACACAGTACCGCTGATTCGGCCGTTTTGAGCATAGCTGTCAAGCAGCATAAAGACTAAGAAGCTGAGAATGAGTATACCTTGTTTCATGGAATAGATGTTCAATGTAGTGTTCATTAAACATCAAAATGGTCTATTGGTTCACTCTGAGGCAAAATCACTGATTTGGTTTGATGCCTTTCAACAGTTTTTCGGCATCACTGGCGGGAGGTCGTTTATTCATTTCGGGTCTTGGTGGCGCTTGTAATGGTTTTGTAGGTGCCGGTGGTAGCGGGATAAACCCTTTCCAGCGCTCAGGCTTTTGTGGTTGAGCTTGCCGTTGTTTTCTTTCGGGATCCGGTTGTGTGATATCCGGTTTGTATAGAAATAGCCTGTTTTTTTCCTGAATGGCCCTGCGCTCGTTTCCCTTTTTCAACGTTTGTTTATTTATTGTTCGTTTTGCAATTCGCTCTACATCTGCGATGGCTGGTCCGGTTATTTGAAAGCGTTCCGGTTGGTGAGGTTTTTCAATGAGTGGCGGGATACTGGTGGACTGTTCGAGCAGGCGTACATAATCAGCAAATCCGGTGAGGTGTTGATAACCCGATTTTGTGTCGATTTGGCTGGCTGGTACAAAATGCCAGTGATCGTGAGGAATCGCGTGGGGGTCTTGCAGAACAATGGAAATAGATAGTTCCGGGGGCAGGGGTGCCCAGCCGTAAAATCCTTCAGCATAACGCCAATGGACCCAGGCGGGTCCCCATTCATATCCTGGGATCCATAGCCAGTGATAAAAGGGGTCAAAAAACCAGCGGCCGTAATGGAAAGGGGCCCATCCCCAGGTGTAATGGGACACCCAGGTCCATCCGTAGTTGGTAAACTGCCAGAAACCGTTGGTTTCGTAGGGGAAAAAATCGATATTGGCTTGTGGTCTCCAAACATATCCGTAGCGGCTATGTTGGATCCAACGGCCGTGAGCGGAGAGCTCGTCATAAAAGACCTGAAATCCAATCACTGGTTCAGCAGTTCCGTTGTAATAGCCGGAGCAGGATACCAGTTGCGATGTTAGCAAGACTAATGCAAGCAAGTGGTTTTTCCAAAAACAATGTGTTCCCATCTTATTTACAAAATAAAAGTTGGGATGGCCGCAAGCGCTGATGGCTGGTAGTTGGTGCAGTGATTTAAAAAGGGTAGTTGTAGTTTTGGTTCGTACCTGGTTCGTACCTGGTTCGAACCTGGTTCGTATGTCGCCCACACTAATTTTCAATAACTTATACGCATAATAAGGCGTCTGAATTGAATAAAAGCAATACGAATATCCCAAACAACATCATCTGCGGAATCTGTTTAGCGCTTTTTTCGCTTGAGCTTTTGATAATCGATAAAATAAATCAACCGGGCGGTAATTTCTTTTCCCTGGTTACGTGTGAGTACCTGGTTGAGGTTTTTCAGATAATTAGCGTACTTCGATCCATCGATCGGATTATCGGAAGGCATCCAGTTTTTCCAACCGATAATCAACCGGCTCCCATATGCAAAATCCCAGGTATAAAACATATCCAGGTTATATGCATTATAGTTGTTGTCATTACCAGGTATAAAGGCCCGGTCGATCCAATAGCCATCTGCATCAATGTTGAAGAAACGTTCATACGTCACACGACTCCAGTAATGCCTTGCCCGTAAGGTTAAAAACATCCGCGATGAAAAATTAAACAAACCACTTAACAGCGTGGTATGCTGGGCCACTCGCCTCCATCCGGCAATGGGCTCGCCATTCGCTTCCCGACGAAAAGCATACCCCACGTTTCCTATATCCAGGCTGCCATCCGTTGTAAGATCAATACTGAGCCGGTCGCTGAAACGATAACGTATCGTGTTCCCGTAGTTGAAATAATCAGCTTTCGGATAGGCGGGACTGTTACCATGTCCGGCCTCAAGCGCTATAAAGAGTTTTTTCCGACTGTCCGAGCTGCCACTGAATCCAACATAATGCCAAGGCATCATTCTGATTTTACGACCGGGTGTTCGTAATTCAAAAAAATCATTTTGCCAGAGCGGCTTGCTGTCGTAGTAAAATGTGACATCCCAGAAATTCTTGAAAAAATAAAAAGCACTGGCGCCTAATTTTAGTTCTTGCCAACTAAAGGGGGAGTACAGATGTCTGTTTGTAATGTTTACGGAATAACGGTAACTGAGGAAATTTTTTGTCGGGGTCAATTTGTTGTAACTAATCGAAGCCGATGTGGTGAATTCATTAGGTGCCTGCAAAAACCCCAGATCATTTGGATCGTATCTTTCTGATTCGATGTTATTGGTCAAGTCAAACTGAATAAGGCCACTTACTTTACGAAAACTAACGGTTGTATTATAACCGGAGTACCGTTCTGTACCGCTGATCTGACTGTAGCGTGCCGTACCTACAAAACCATATCGGTTTTTCTTGTCAAACAATGAAAGATCAATCGCACTTACATTGGCATCACGGCCTGTTCCACTTCGCCATACGTTGGTGTTTGTAAACGTAACAGACGACCGGCCTCGCAAGGCCTGATCAATAACAACCAGACTGTAATTCGTAAGTGGTGCTGTTTGGACCGTTGTTTTTTCGCCGGTGCGATTATTTTGCAAGCTGGCATACATAGGCGCACTCACGGCATTGAATACACCAATACCAAGGTTGTTTCGGTTTCTGCCCGAAAACTTCGTTGCATTAATCAATTGTGTGACACCTGGATTTCGAAGGATGGTTAGGTTACTGTCTGCTGCTGCCTGATTCTGAACGCTGTAAAAACCGTCGGGTGTCAGTCCGATTCGGCGACTGTAAAAAAGACCGGCTTTATTAAACAGCTCAGTTCCCTCGGTAAAGAATGGCCTGTTTTCCTGAAAACGCACCTCAAACGGCGACAAATTCAAAACCACATTATCCGAGATCACCTGACCAAAGTCCGGCACCAAGGTAGCATCGAGGGTGAAACTTTCATTCACGCCCCATTTCAGATCCATACCGCCATTTCGTAAAAACTCATTGGTTCGAGTCGATGGGCTATACCGATATCCGGATGTAACATAGGGAAGCAGGGATAAACGTAGCGGTGGTGTGATGTTATAGATGCCAAGCAAATCGCCGAACTGGTTTACAAAACCGGCTTCATTCGGATTGATTGGGTTCCAGTAACTACTTTCATTCAATTTTCGGCTGACACGTTGTGCGTTCACACCCCAGGTTTGGATAGGTTCTTTGGAAAACCGAAGTGAGATATATGGAATACGCATTTCAACCACCCATCCTTGTTTTGTAATACGTGTCTGACTTTCCCAAACGGCATCCCAACTATAATCGCCGGGCGAGCCAAAACCACGTTGTACGGCCGGAGAAACACGGGCATCCGATTGAACGTTGCGTGAGGTAACAGTGAACTGAAAAGCATTCTGGTTATCGTTGTAGGTATCCAGAAAAACCGAAAAATAATCAACATCCTGTCGTTGTTCGCCATCACGGGCGGTTAGTTGTTTGCGGACGTTATCCGGATTGTCGAGCAGTAAGGCAGAAACATAAATCGCCACATCATCATAGAGGATGCGGACTTCGGTTTTCAGTCCAGAGGGCTTTCCGAAATCCGGAGAGTTTATAATAAAATCGGTAGCCGGTTTCGTGCCAGACCAAACGGAGTCATCGAGCAATCCATCAATTTTGGGTGGCGTTTGGGTTCGAACGGTTTGCATTTGACGCAGGATCGGACCGGTGATGGTTTGACTGAACAAAAAAGAGGGTATCAGAAGAAACAAAAAGAAAAATGGTCGCATGTCCTGCAAAAGTACAGTTTAATACAACGGACGACCAAAATTGATCTGTTTAACATGGTCAATAAAATGTACGAAAGAAAATAAATGCAAAGTTTGTAACAAAAGTTACTGAATTCACCAGCCGTATTTTTTCTTGGGGAATAATTGGGTGAATTTATTGGATATAAGTAGCTAATAAACTAAATTGGGGGTACATTTTAGCAGGCGAATGAATAACAGTGTTTTGGTTTGTGTTGATGATGATGCTTCCATATTGCAAATGCTTCAGTATCAACTGGAAATAGTGCTTGATGGAACGAATTGTTTGTCCGAGTTTTATGATAAACCTAAAGAAGCATTGCATGCCATTGAATCGATGATCAATGATGGGATAGACGTAGCTGCGGTCATCGTGGATTACCAGATGCCTCAAATCAATGGAAATACGTTCGTTCGCACCCTGAAAGCTAAATACCCCGAAATGAGTTTTATAATGCTTTCCGGACAAGCCAATGAGATTCATGTGGAAGAGTTATTGGAGGAAAATCTGTTAAAAGCCTTTATTTCAAAGCCATGGACGGCCGAGGAATTGGGTAAAACCCTAAATCCATACATTCGATAATCTAACTAGAATAATAATCACGTTTCCTATGCATATTATTAAACGACTATTGTTTACGGCCCTTGGAATCGGAATTTTTCAACTGGTGTGCGCTCAAAAACCAGTTACGTAGTTCAATGGATTCGGCCACGTAGAATATGGCATGCAAAAATCGCATGATAATACAACATCTTCTTTTGCCATCGGTGAACATGATTTTTTTGTTACCTCCAAATTGAATAAAAAGATTTCCTTTTTGGGAGAATATGTCATCCGTTTCAACGGCAGTTCCGCAACCAGTTTTCTGCCTAGTATAGAACGCACCCTCGTCAAATTCAATTATTATAAAAATCACAATATCATCGCCGGTAAAATTCACTCGCCTTTGAACTACTGGAACGATGTCTATCATCATGGTCGATTATTTTTTCCAACGATAGACCGGCCATTGAGTTTTAGTTACCTGATTCCGCTGCATACCTTGGGTGCACAATTTCAGGGACAGAATCTGGGTCGATTGAATTTCGGCTATGATGTGGTCGTCGGGAACGGTATTTCATCAACCGATGTTTTCAACGCCAGCACCCGCTCATCGCTTACTACTGCAGTACATATTAAGCCGGTAGACGGCATGCGTATTGGAGCCTCTTACTATTCAGACTATTTACCCAACAATACATCTGGTGTGCACAGTGGCCACTCCGGCACAAAGCCGCATTTTTCCGGAGCTCTCTATAAAGGCGCGGTTAAATTTCGATTGGCAGCCTTTTCATTTGCTTATTTTAACGAACGTTACGATCTCTTGAATGAATTTGTTTACAATAAAACAATCACTGACACACTTGGCAAAGCCAATAATTATTCAAACTTTCTTTATGCCGGTTTGCGCATCCGTGACAAACATGTACCCTATGTGTTGATCGACTATATCAATATCGAAGAAAGAGATTTGCATGCCTATCCAATCGTCACGCAGAAATATGCATTGGGATATAAGCATGAGTTTACGCCTCATATAAATCTTAAATCACAAATCGAGTATTCGGATAGTCGCTTGCCGCATGGTTCACATGATCACACCCTGGGAAATAATTGGTCACTGAGATTACAACTAGCTTACGGTTTCTAATATGAAAAAAAGAGTATTCTTTTTGTTGTTTTTTATGCTAAGTGCTACTGTTGGACTTTACGCCCAACAAGGCCTCTCCAATTTAGTTATCATTGGCAATAAAACAGGGCTGAGTGTTACTAGCACATCGGAAATACGCAAAATATTCAAGGCTAAATATACCAACTGGAATAATGGCGAAGCGGTTACCATAGTTTTGCCGTCACCTAAAACGGCTAATGCTGATCCAGTAGCGAAAAATATTTACCAAACCTCTGTGGCCTCCATGCAGAAATTTTGGCTCTCTTTGGTTTTTCAAGGACGCTTTACCCCGCCTGTATTTACAGACAGTGATCAGGAAACTATTCAGTATATTCAGAAAACACCGGGCGCCATTGGGGTGGTAGATGCGTCTGCCAGCGGTATACCCAAAGGATTTATCATTCAAGTAAACAATTGACATGCCATCGGTTCTGTCACGTATTGCCATCAAGATCTGGTTTCCTTTTGCGATCGTATTGATGGTATTACTGGCTTCAGTATCCATTTATTATCCAAAACAGCAGGAAACTACCTTTCGTCAAAACAAAGAGAAAGAACTGAAAGAACTGGCCAAAACAGTTGCACTTGGTGTTGAGTTGTCGCTGCGTAATAACGATTTTAAGGGCTTACAGCAGTCTATTCAGTTTGTGTCGAATATGGATGACTTTGACCATGTGGCTATTCTGTCGAAAGATACCCTATCCGGAAAAGAGACCGTTTTTATTTCTTTTCCTGAAAAAACACCAGACAGTATCCTGAATCGCGATGAACAACTTTATTTATACCAGACCTATAATCTAAACACGCCTGAAATCAACGGCGTGATTCAGATTGCAGTATCCACTGATAAAATCAATAAACTAATTGACCAATTAAACAGACCGGTCTACCTTTCGCTGATCATTATTTTCGCCGTTTCACTCGTTGTCTTCTTTCTGATAGCTGGCATGATTTCAAAGCCCATTACTAAACTGACTGAATCAGCGAAGCTGCTTGAAGCACAGGCGTATGATAAAACCAACATTCCTTTCTTATATCGTAAAGATGAAATTGGGGGACTAGCGGCAGCTTTTGAGTCATTAAAGTCAAGTCTGCTATTCCAGAAAAGCAAAAACGATGAATTGACGGCTAATCTCGAACAAAAGGTACTCGTTAGAACGGAGGCTCTGCAACAAACACAAGACCAATTGCTGACGGCTCAGCAACTGGCCCGTTTAGGACAGTTTGCATATGATTATAACAACGATACCTGGACAAGTTCCGGAATATTAGATGAGATTTTAGGCATTGACGACCAATATCAAAAAAATCAAGAAAGCTGGTTTTCTATTGTATCATCGGAGGAGCGTGAAAATCTCAGAAACGCCTTGAAACATTCCATGCTCAACAAGTTGCCATTCAAGGCCGATTTTCCAATCGTTCGTATACAAGATGGTGAACACCGCTGGGTAAGTTGCATAGGTACATTTGTATCAGACCATGACGGGCGTGTGCAAAAATTAATCGGAACCATCCAGGATATTACCGACCGAAAAGAGAACGAGGAGACGGTGAGGAGACTTTCTTATGTTGCCCAGTACACATCCAATTGTGTAATCATAACGGATAAAAATAAAAAAATCCAATGGGTAAACGATAGCTTACTGCGGTTAAGTGGCTATTCGTATGACGAGATTATTGGTCAAACCCCCAAAATGTTTCAGTTTGAGAAATCTGATCCCAATACGATCAGAGAGATATCGGAGAAACTCAATAAGCTGGAACTGATTAATACAGAAGTGCTGAACCGAGGTAAGCACGGTAATGAGTACTGGCTTGAATTAAACATTGTTCCGTTTTTTAGTGAACAGGGAGAACATACCGGATACATTGCTGTGGAAATAGATATTACTGACCGAAAGAGAACGGAGGAGCGCTTGAAGCGCAATCAGGAGGAGTTGAAACAAATCAATGAAACACTCGAACAAAAAGTAATAGAAAATACACAAAAGAATCTTGATTTGTCGAAATCTATTGTGGAGCAGGAAAAAATGGCAACAGTGGGTGAAATAGCTGCTGGTATAGCCCATGATTTAAATACGCCACTGGGAGCCATTCGCGTAGGTTCTGAGATTGCATTAACGACACTAAAACAATTGATCAGTAATCGGTTGTTTAATTTAAGTCGTGACGATTTTGAATTTGTTTTGAAACTATCTGAACAAATCAACACAGACGGAATCAGCGGAGGACTGCAGTCGAAAAAAGAACAACAGGAGGTATTGAAATACCTTGAACAATTGCCGGATGCTCCCAGTGATCGTTTAGAAGAGCTTGCCGACTGGTTTGTCAAGTCGCGTATTACCATTACCAGTCCATCACTGATCAGCCAGGTTATCACCAAAAAAGATCCACACCAGCTTTTGCAAACCCTGCATCAGATACAAGTAATGCAAAAAATCCTCAACACCATTCATGTTTCTGTTGACAAAGCAAGCAAAGTAATCAAAGACGTTCGCTCTTTCATCAAGGAAGATTCGGTTGTTCAGCGGGGGAAAATCAATCTTCGCGATAATATTGATACCGTGTTGAATATCTTTAACTACGAGTTAAAGAAAAATGTCAACTTGGAAATTGCTGTTGATCCGAAAATCCATATAGATGGGTATGATATCAAATTATTCCAGCTTTGGTCCAATTTGATAAAAAATGCACTTGATGCAATGGATGGCCAGTATAATAAACAACTTTGGATAAATGGGCAATTATCTGGTGACAAGGTCATTGTAGCTATTTGTAATAATGGTCCGGATATTGAACCGGCCATTCAGAAAAAAATCTTTGATAAATTCTTTACTACTAAGCAACATAAATCTGGCACAGGATTAGGGTTAAGTATTGTAAAAAATGTGT
>CAZZJF010000003.1:0-41228 GCA_964654325.1 uncultured Ferruginibacter sp. | reverse complement strand
ATGATCAGATCCGGCAAAGTATTGCCTATAGCGGTAAAAATGTAAAAATTTGCGCCTCTCATGCCGGTCTCACCCTTGGGGAAGACGGGGCCACCCATCAAATACTGGAGGATATCGGTTTGATGAAAATGCTACCCGGCATGACGGTGATCGTACCGGCCGATTATAACCAAACAAAAGCCGCTACGAAAGCCATTGCCAATATGTATGGACCGGTGTATCTCCGATTCGGACGGCCCTCATGGCCCATTTTTACCCGGGAAGAAGATTTTGAAATCGGTAAGGCACAGGTGCTGAACACCGGTTCAGACATTACCCTGTTTGCCTGCGGCCATATGGTATGGAACGCCGTCGAAGCCGGTCGCATCCTTGAACAAAAAGGAATCCTTGCCGACATCATCAACGTGCACACAATCAAACCGCTGGACGAAGCCACGATATTGAAATCTGTCCAAAAAACCGGTTGTGCCGTGACTGCTGAAGAACATAATGTGTTGGGCGGATTGGGTGACAGTATTGCCCAGGTTTGTGCGCGTAACCACCCGATTCCGATTGAAATGATCGGCACCAACGACTGTTTCGGTGAAAGTGGAACCCCGGCCGAATTACTAGTAAAATACGGATTAGATGTTCCGAACATCGTTGCCGCCGCCGAAAAAGCCCTGGCCCGAAAAAAATAACTCCGCCACTAAACATCGGAGGTTTTGTTTGGTCTGAACCCGAACAAACCTATATGAACACCTCACCGGACGATAAAGCACTGGTCTTTGATTTTAAAAACGGAACAGATAAAGAGAAGCCGTTTCGTCAGATCATGCTTAAATACCAGGAGCGATTGTACTGGCACGTTCGCCGTATGGTGGTGAACCATGAGGACGCCAATGATCTAATTCAAAACATTTTTGTGAAGGTTTGGAGAGGGTTGGATCAGTTCCGGGAAGACAGTCAGCTTTATACCTGGCTATACCGGATTGCCACCAATGAATGCCTCACCTTCCTCGATCAACGGAAAAAAAGAGCCGCCATGTCTCTCAGTGAACACGAGGGTCTTGCTGAGCAAATCAAAGCCGACCGTGATTTTGACGGCAATAAGCTCGAATGGAAACTACAACTCGCTATTCAAGGTTTGCCGGAAAAACAGCGACTGGTATTTACCCTCCGCTACTACGATGAAATGCCGTATCAGGAAATGAGCCGTATTCTGGAAACCAGCGAAGGCGCCCTCAAGGCCAGTTACCATCATGCCGCCAAAAAAATAGAAGATTTTATTTTAAACCATTAAACATCCATCGCCGCCCGCGGTCAATAAACTCGTCATGAACGAACGCCAGTCCATAGAGCAAGAGTTGGCAGCCATCAGTCCCCTGCTGGCCGAATTGAATAAACACGCATCAATTTATGCCGTTCCGGACGGGTATTTTTCCTCCTTACCAACCCGGGTTCAGATCAGACTGACGGCAAGCAACAGTAAACCCGCCGTACCGCCGGCGTATTTCGACTCCTTGGCTGATCAGGTCTTGGATCGTATCGCCCAAGCGGAAACAAGCTCTTTGATCCCCAACGGATTATCTACACCCTATCAGGTTGACGCCGCATATTTTGATGAATTACCCGAATCGACCCTTTACCGGATTAAAACCATACCAATGCAAACCCGCAGCCGGGTTATCTGGTTCCGAACTGTTTCAGTAGCAGCTGCGGTGGTCGGTCTATTGTTTTTAGGCATAATGTTGTTCCAACAGACCAACCAACGCGTTCAGCCCTCCATCGACCCACAACTGGCCTCCGTGCTGAAAGAGGCTCAACAGATTTTGGAAAAGAACACCTTCGAATCTACCGTGAACGAATTGGATGATAAGGACATCATCGCTTTTTTGGATGATCATGGACATGATGTGAACACCGCCTTGCTGGCAGCCTACCCGGAAGATAACCTGGCTGACGATGCCGAACGGGCTTTTCTGAATGACCAAACCCTTGAATCCGTATATCAAGATTTACAAATCAAAATCAATTAAAGTACCACACTATGTTATCCCGACTTCTATTTTCCGTTGTATGCTTATTAATGTTTGTTGGCGCGTATGCACAGCCACCCGGTGGCAGAAACCATCCCGGCGAAGGCGGCCAGCAAAAGATCAAGGCTTTGTACGTAGCATTCATAACTCAGCAATTGAAATTAACTGAAGATGAGGCACAGAAGTTTTGGCCTGTTCATATGCAGTTCGATACGGAGATGCGAGAGAATCACAAAAATCAGGCAATTGCTTTACAAATGGAGGAGGGAGCCCTTGCCATCAAAAAAAAATACAACGATAAGTTCATCAAAATTCTGGGAGCCGATCGAACGAACCTGTTCTTTGAAAAAGACCGTGAATTCCGCCATGAAATGATTGGTCGCTTACGTGACCGCATGATGAAGCGACGGTCCGGTAAACGAGGAGGTCCTCACCCGGATATGCCCGGCCCACAAGACCTGACACCTCCTCTATAATAACATGAGTTAACAACGATAATAATCCAAAAGACCTACATTTGTAGTAGGTGTTTTTCATAGGTTAGCAACGGCCAGCTCTTTTCAGGGCAGGCCTTCTTTTTTTATACAGGGCATGTAACGGTGGGCGTTTGAATATCGTGATAAAATAAAAAAGTCCACCCTTCGCGATTTCCTTGTTCCCACCAGGTACGCCGGAGCTCCATCGCTTTTTTACCGTCGAAATCATATTTAGCAACAAACCGACTTTTCATCTGACGCAACTGCGGCGCCTCATCACCCCCATAAAAAACTGTTTGTCCCTGATCATGTATCCAGAAAACCAAATGATGAGGGGCATGACCACCCGAGGTTTCATAGTGAATATACCCGTCTATCTCTCCCGCTGTTTCCAAAAAAACAACCTGATCGGTCTGTTCCAAAATAGACAACATGGCCGTTTGATAGGATTTGCCGTTCGATGAACAGGCAAAGGCATACTCTGCGGCACCCACATAATAGATCGCCTTGGGGAAATTCAGGATGGGTGTTTGTGTCAGTACATCTACTGACGATAATCCGCCGGCATGGTCTTTGTGCAAATGGCTCAACAAGACTTTGGTGACCATCTCCGGTTCAATACCGTGTTCTCGCAAATGCCGATGAATCTGTAATTGGCCGTCTGTTCCGCAAAAACCAAGTCCGGTATCTACCAGAATCACATCCTTCGATGTGATGAGTAAGAACGGCTGGATTTCAACCAGCAAGCTGCCCGTTGGCCGTTGTTGCAAGTCATCGTGCTGGGGATCAAAGGGCACAAACAGTTTTGTTTGATCAATGGTAAACTGACCTTCACTCAATGGGATAATACGCATAGTCGATGAATGAATTTTAGGTTTATAGGGCATTGAGTCAGGGGACCGGATCTAGGCCGGATCCGCCGCCGGGCCTGCATCGGGCAATTCGTTTGATTATTAGCCAAAAACCCTTGATGGGTCCATACTTTGTAAACGCCTCCATGCCGTATTGTGAACAGGTTGGGGTAAACCGACAGACGGGAGGGAACCAAGGTGAAATGATCCGCTGATACAGAAAAATCAACAATAGAAATGGAGCACTAAGCAACCGGTTAATGGTTTTCATGGATCCGATGTTGTAGTCGCTGAATGATTTTTTGAAAAACAGCAAGCAGGCTTTCAAAGGCCGGTTTTTCTTTGCCAATGAAAATAAAAAAAACTGATAGTGTACGTTGATGTTGCTGAAGACTATTGACCAATGCCGGTTTTTGCAACCGATACGCTTCCCGCATCAGCCGTTTGATTCGATTACGATCTACTGCCCGACTAAATTGCCGGCTGCTGACCGAAAAGCCGGCCTGAAGATCTGTCGTTGGATTTTCTATCGAATACAACAATTTTACAGGAGGCTGCACGATAGCCTGCCCATCGGAAAACAACTGCCGAATGATCGATCGGCTCTTCAGCTTTTCGGATTTGTCCAGTGAATATGGTCGTTTGCTGTTCAACCGGTTTGTTTTTTTACAGGTTAAGAAAAGCCATAAAAAAAGCCTCTGCAGGGCAAAGGCTCGAAGCGGTTTGATTCGTTTTTATTTCTTGGAACCATGCTCGTCGGAAACAGTCAGCTTATGTCTTCCTTTCGCACGACGACTGGCCAGAACCTTGCGGCCGTTGGCGTCCTTCATACGAGCTCTGAATCCGTGTACCGATTTACGGCGACGGGTATGGGGTTGATACGTTCTTTTTTTTCCAGGCATTGTGTCAATTTTTAACCTTCAAAAATTGGATTCTTTTTCAGCAGTCCGGGCACCATCCCGGTTTGTTGTGAAAGGGAGGCAAAGGTAATGGTTTCTATCCGAAATTGGTATGTTTCGGGGAATTAATCACAAAAATGACCTGTTTTCAAGGGTTTGCCGTCAGTGAAACGGAGACAGCCTGCACGGTGTCGCCAAAAAAAGCGCTGGCATGGGCCTCGAAAAGCCCTGCGTCGCCCGTTGTACAGAACCGACGAGATCCTATTGTGGTTATTGATTGTGCAATTTCCGGATGACGAACGAAATAATCAGCCAAGCTATTGGCAACTAGGTCTCCTTGGCCAATAATCTGTACATGAGCAGGAGTATACTGTCTGATTTTATCTAAAAGCAGCGGATAATGCGTACAGGCCAACAAGAGTGTGTCAATCTGACCATCTTTTGAAAAAATCGCATCCACCTCTTGCCGAACCGGTGCATCCGCTTCTGAAGCTCCGTGCACATTACGCTCAACCAAATCAACCCATCCCGGACAAGCCTGTTGGGTTACCCGAAGATATGGAAAAAATTTTGCGATTTCAATGAGGTAAGATCCTGATTCCACCGTACCGATGGTCCCCAGAACACCAACATGACCACTGGCACTGAATTGTCCGATGACCTCAGCGGTTGGACGAATGACGCCGAGCACACGCTTTGCCGGATCAATAGCGGGCAGATCTTTTTGTTGGATAGTGCGCAGCGCTTTGGCAGATGCCGTATTACAGGCCAGGATTACCAGTGGACATCCCTGTTTGAATAACCACTGCACACTCTCCAAGGTGAATCGGTACACCTCTTCATAGGTTCGATTACCATAAGGCGCACGGGCATTGTCCCCGAGATAGAGGTAATCATATTCAGGCATTGTTTGAACGAGTGATCGTAAAACGGTCAATCCCCCATAACCACTATCAAAAACACCAATCGGTCGTGCAGGCATGGTTCAAAAATAAGAAAGCCATCCGGTTTATGGGATGGCTTAACTTAATATTCCAAAATGATTTATGGACGTTTATTATCTTTTTTCGGTTCGTCGGATTTGATGCCAAGCTTCTTTTTCACCAAGGGTAATACATCATCTCCGGGTGGTCCGACAATCACCGTGTTGATATCCAGGATATAGGCATAATTATAATCTTTTGCCGTAGCGCGAACCGCTTCAAGCGCCTTCGTGCGAATAGGAGCTATTTTTTTCTGTGCCTCGGCCTGGTATTTTTCCTGGGCTTGTTGTTTCCAGTTTTGTGCTTCCTGATACAGTTTGAAAAGTTCTTCTTTTTTGATTTCACGCATAGTTGCGGATAACTTCATGGAATCGGCAACATAAATGCTGTCTTTCCGGTTGAGTTCATCCATCATATCCTGACCTTGCTGGTTAAGGGATGCCTCAAATTCACGTAGTTCCTCCTCGACTTTAGCGGCCTCTGGCATCGCAGCCATTAATTCCTCCGTGCTGATGTATCCAATTTTTTGTTGAGCCATTCCCGTGGCGAAAGCACAAAAAACAAAAAAAGCTGTCAATACTTGTTTCATGATTGTCTGTTTGTTAAAAAGATTCTTATTTGATTCCAAGTGATTTTAAAATCTCGTCACTTTTGTCCAATTTAGGGTCGGCAAAGATAACGGTTATTCCCTCACTTTTGTCGAGTATGAAGTCGTACTGTTTCTCTAAAGCGAGTTTTTGAATGGCATTGTATAATTTGTCTTGTACCGGTTTAATCAATTCTTGTCTTTTTTTGAATAGGTCCCCTTCAAACCCGAAGCGCTTTTTTTGCAGATCCCGCAACTCTTTCTCTTTATTGAATATTTCATCTTCCCGCTTTTTTTTCAGGTTATCGGGTAAAAGCAGTTGCTCAGACTCAAAATCTTTGACCATGGTATTAATGGCCGTTTGTTTTTGATCGATTTCCTGTTGCCATACTTGCGCAAATTGGTCCAGGCGAGCTTGTGCCTCCGTATACTCCGGCATTTTATCTAAAATATATTTGGAGTCGATAATGGCATACCGTTGACCTGATACAGTGCCCATGGTTGCCAGCACAAACGTGAAAAAAATCAAAAAGTGTTTGAACATACGTTTTTATTTATGAGTGGTGAAATTGCTTATTCGGCTTCCTGCCCTAACATGAATGTGAATTTGGCGGCACCTTTAATACCGGTATTTTGATCAAACCGATCCAGCCCGATGCCGTAATCAAAGCCTAACAAACCAAACATGGGCAAGAAGAATCGCATGCCCAATCCAACTGATCGACGGAGCTTGAACGGATTATACTCTTTCATGGAATACCAGCCGTTGGCCGCTTCAAAGAAACCCAAGCCATAAATTGTGCTGCTGGCACTGGTACTGAACGGATAGCGTAACTCGAGCGTGTATTTGTTGAAGATGGTGAAATACTGTGACGGACTGATGCCATCCGGATTGATCTTCGGATTGGAGTTGCTATAAATCGGATAGCCGCGATGAGCGATGATATCGAAGCCCAGCAAGGCCTGTGTGTTACTCAACCCCGCATCACCGACCTGGAAGCGCTCAAACGGTGAGATATCCAGGTTTTTATTATACCGACCAATCAACCCAAATTTGGCTGCCGCACGCAGAATGAACTGTTTATTTTTTTCCGGCCCTCTCGCCCGCCCGATGGGGGTGTACCAGTCGCCGGTGAAGCGCCATTTATGAAACTCCGGGAGCTCAAATTTATTGGTGGCATTGGCGTTGATTCCCAGCAACGAATATGGCAAGGTAAATTGACCGCTCAGTGAAAAATTGGAGCCGCTGGTCGGGAAGATTGGATTGGGGCCGGCTGAATTACGAAGCAACGTCAATTTCAAGCTGATGTTGGTGGAATTGCCATTGCTAAATCCGCTGAATATCTGCGAGTAGTTTCGAAGCTTATACTGCTGGAAATTGAGGGAGTAAATCAGATTGAAATAATCATCCGGCCAGCGCAGTTGTTTTCCCAGTGAAATGCCCACTCCTATGGTTTTTAGATAGGATGTGTCGCCGCACTCCCGACAGAAAAAGCCCTGACTATTGAATGTATTGGCAAATTTGGTATTGTAGTAATTGATGGAAAATGAATTGCGTTTACGTCCACCTAACCAGGGTTCGGTAAATGAAAAATTGTAGGAGCGATACGCACGGCCATTGGATTGAATACGCAGGCTCAAGCGTTGGCCATCCCCCGACGGCAGCGGATCCCAGGATGATTTACTGGTAATATTTTTAATGGAAAAATTGTTGAACGTGACACCCAGAGTACCGGTAAGGCCAATCCCACCGCCAAAGCCCGCTGAGAGTTCGAGCTGGTCCGAGGACTTCTCCTCCACTTCCCAGTTAATATCTACCGTACCGTTATCCGCATTGGGAATGATGTTTGGATTGATTTTTTCCGGATTGAAGAAACCCAGCTGCGATAATTCACGCTGTGTCCGGATGATGTCAGACCGACTGAACTTCTGTCCGGGTAACGTTCTCATTTCACGGAGGATAACATAGTCTTTGGTTTTATCATTGCCAGATACGGTTATTGTACCGTAAGTCGCCTGAGGTCCCTCCATGATTTGTACTTCGTGATCTATGGTATCGTTGTAAACGGCTGTTTCGACAGGGTCAATTCGGAAGAACAGGTATCCGTCATCCTGGTATAGACTGCTGATGTCGCCTCCTTCCATGCTCATCTGTTTGCCTAGCCGTTTGTTGAGTAACTCCAGGTTGTAGATCTCCCCTTTTTTGATACCCAGCAGCACATTGAGGATAGAGTCGGAGTATTTCGTGTTGCCTCTCCAGGTTATGTTCCCGAAATAATAGGTTCGTCCTTCGTTGATTTTTATACTGATGTCCAGATTGCCTTTCGCATTGATAATCTGAGTATCGGCCTCGATATAGGCATCGCGCATACCAAGCGAATTATAATATTCCAGCAATCGTTCTTTATCCTCGAGGTATTTTGTTTCATTGAATTTGGAGCTGCTAAACGGTCGATATCGAATATACTGGCTTAGCAGGTTGCGCGTCAAGCTTGGCGAAAGGAAGCCGAATTGTTTCAGGTACGTGGAAAAACGGAGCGGTTTTTCTGTTGTACCATATGGATTTGCCGGCTGCTGCGGAAATAACGTAAAGCGAGGCATTTCCCGGGTTCCTTTCATCTCTTTACGTAACCGGGCCGAAGCCACCCAATCATTTCCGCTAAAATTAACTGAGTTGATTTTTACTTTTTTTCCTTTTTGAATGTAAAACGTGAGTGACACCCCGTTTTCGATGCCGATCATACTTTGCTCATCCATCCGAATCTGCACATTTCGAAATCCTTTATCGAAATAAAATTTCTGAATGGCTTCGACCGCACTTCGCTTCATATTTTCGGTAAGCACTCGGTCTTTGGCGAGGCCCACTTTAGATTCAAGGTCATCTTTCTCCCCTTTCCGGACACCTTCAAAATTGAATTGTATGAGGCGGGGCCTTTCTAAGATGGCAAGTTCGAGGTAAATGTCATCGTCCACTTTTTTGGTGATGCTGATCTGAACGTTAGAAACCAGGTTTTGCTTCCAAAGTTTCTGAATGGCTTTGGAAAAGACATCCGAACCCGGTAAAGTCACTTTGTCGCCAATGGCCATACCGGAAATAGAGAGGATCAACTGTGGATCAAAGGCACGGGCTCCTTTTACCTCGATTCCCGCAATGGTGTATGTTTTGGGGTAACGAGCGGTGAAAATTTCCAGCAGCGACGGATCTACCGATGCGGGGATTGTATCAGCCGGTACCTGTGCAAGCGCCAGGTGTCCAAATGAACAGGAAATGATGGTAAAGAATATGACCCGAAGGGTTTTTTTCATTATGGCTGCTTAAAGGGAGGCAAAATAAATTAATTCGTGAAAATGATATGTTAATGAATTTAACACATTCAGGTACTGTGTTGCTATTTTTCGGTGTTGACCTGTTCGCCGGTTTTCCCAAACCGCCGTTCTCGTTTCTGATAGTATGAAATGGCCTCCAAAAAATGTTCTTTTCGGAAATCCGGCCAATGCAAGGCTGTGAAATAAAATTCTGTATAAGCGAGTTGGTACAACAGAAAGTTACTTAATCTTGTTTCTCCACTGGTTCGGATCATGAGTTCAGGATCCGGAATGTCGTGGGTGCAGAGATAGCTGGAAAAAACCGATTCATCGATTGTTGATGGTGATACTGTGCCTTGTTGTACATCCTCAGCCAACAGTCGGGCCGCTCGCGCGATCTCCCATCGGCTACTGTAACTTAATGCTAAGACCAGCTGAAGACCAGTGTTGCCTGCCGTTTCGGAAATGGCTTCGTTCAATTCCTCCTGTACTTTTTCTGGCAGACGGTCGGTCGCACCAATGACACGTAATTTGATTTTGTTTTCTTGCATCATCGGCACCTCTTTACGGATCGTGCTAACGAGCAACTCCATCAATCCACTGACCTCTTGTTGAGGTCTTAACCAGTTTTCAGTACTGAATGCATAGAGAGTCAGATACCCTATACCCAATTCAGCAGCTGCTTCTACAATATTTCGAACACTTTCAACCCCGTGTACATGCCCAAAGAGCCGATCTTCACCCCGCTCTCTGGCCCAACGCCCATTTCCATCCATGATGACGGCTATATGGGATGGCAGATTGTCAATAAGCATACTGTTGAGCATTCGGTTGAATGGATGGCTGAAACGAACGCAAAAATACAAAAAAAGTAGGCTTTGGCCGACAATCTGTCAATCAACTATTTGATTTTCAGCAAAAACCGATGATTGTTGGATGCGAATCGGTTAGAAATTGGCTTTAGGACACTTGTATGAGCCTATATTGATCGAAATCCCCAGCTCGGCAATAATGTACTGGTCTTTTTGTTTACTCCATCCGCGTTGGCGGCCCGGTACACTGCTCAACATATTGTTCGGATCAATTTCCCATGAACGATCCTGGAGCAGATACGCCAGTGAAGGGCCATTGGGACCATCCGGGAAATAAGGGTCTTTAGGGGCAAAGGTGGTGCTCACATCATCCAGGTAATCGGTTGTGGTGAAGCGATGAGATATTTCAAACGTGAGATTTGTTTTTCGCGTGATGCTATATTTTACGCCAACGCCCAATGGAATGCAAAGGGCCATCGTACCGTATTCGGAACGCCCCTGATAACCACCGGCTTGTCCTTCGGTTCCGAGCGGCCGCAGATAAACCTTAGAACCATCATACATTGTATACGGATCGTAGCTGAACAAGCCCACACCCAGCGTTACATATGGGGTAAAAAGTTTATTGGCATCATCGGGATTGTATTGAAAAAAATTGAAATCGCCCTGAACAGCAAATTCAAAAATAGAAGAACTGAAGTCCAGGTTGCGGGTACGCTGGTAGTCGTTTTTGCTGAACTGATCACTATAGGATAGTTTGGCATAGCGACCGGATACACGCATCGCAACATAATCATTGAATTGTTTGCGGAAGTACGCACCGATGGCCACACCCGGTTTACGTAAACCAACCCGTGTATTCAAGTCTCCAAAATAATGGGCTGCGCCAACCGTAACACCAAACTCTCCTTGCCGTTGATAGCCAACATCGGTTTGGGCGGTCGCTGCCTGCTGAAAACAAACAGAAAAAAACAGTATAGTAAAAATGGTCTTTTTCACGATATCAAATAGTTTTAGGTCCTAGAACAAAGATAATGGATCTGTCTATACAGCGAAGAACGCGATTGGACAAGTTTTGGTATGTACAATGCGTCGGGATGAACCATTTAACCGTTTTTTAGGGTTCGTGGGCTCTATGGCATCGGCTGGTTGCACTTCTCAATCCGTATACCGGCACTTAGAATGGCACAGAGTGGATTTTGAGACATGCTGTTTTTTAAAACAAACTGACAAGATCCGGGCTTTTTGAAAAAAACAGGATCCTTATTAATCCGCTTTCGAACCTCCCAAATATCATCAAAGCCGGTTCCTTCCCAACCGGTAGCATCATTGCCAATTACCAACGAAACCTTGTCGAACCGAATGGTATCCTGAGGCTGCTCAAGGGAGAGGTCAATATAGATATTACTGAAAGGATATTGATCGCGATGCCGCATGACGAAATAAACGTCGTAGGCAGACAGCGTATCCGGTATCTCCAACACATCACGGATGACCACATTCCGATCCCAACATTGATTTGAAAATGTATGATGTTTCTCATATACGTCTACTGTTTGACAAGAGCCAATCAATAGACTCATCCCCAGCATCAGTAGCGTTGTCCAATTTCGCATAGTACGTTCATTCAGGTCTTAGGTCATTAAAGCACATTCAACACTTGTTCTTTCGCCTTTTCGAGTTCATCTTTCATCATGACGACAGATCGTTGTATGTCGGCATCATATGCTTTACTGCCGGTTGTGTTTATTTCACGACCAATTTCTTGCAGGATGAAAGACAGTTTTTTCCCTTTTGACAGGTCATCGGATTGAAGTATTTCCATAAAGTAAGCACAATGCTGTTTGAGCCGAATCTGCTCTTCGTGGATGTCTATCTTTTCCAGATAGTAGATCAGTTCTTGTTCAAACCGGTTTTGATCAACCGATTCATTGCCCACATGGTTGACCAACATCTGTTGTAGTTCTTGCTTGATTCGTTCCATCCGACGGGGAGCCAACTGGATGATGCGAGATTCCTGTTCCCGAATCATATCGATCCGGGCAATGAGATCCTGCTTGAGAACATGCCCCTCTGTCGTACGATGATCATCGAGTTGATTGAGTGCATTCAAAAGCACAGGTTTGAACAAATCAAATTCCTCCGGAGAAATGACATCCGTACCGGCAGCTACAACATCCGGCAGGCGAAGAATGGCTGCTAAAATCCCCTGTATATCCGCACCGGTTTGCACGGCCACTTGATGCATTTGCTGGTAGTATGATTCAACCAATTCAGTGTTGATAGATGCAGCCCGGGCGCTGCCATTCTGCTTAACAACGATCATACACTCCACACTGCCTCGGATCAGTCGCTCCTGTAACAACAAGCGAATATCCATCTCAAAGGCCTTTACAATGGCGGGCAGTTTTAATTGGATATCCAATTGTTTACCGTTTAAGGATTTGACCTCAACCAAGAAAACCTTATCGCCAATAGATTGCTCGCTCCTGCCATACCCGGTCATTGATTTCATGTATTGATCGATTTCGTTGTTTCTGTTTAGTGGCTAAAAAAACGCACGACAGATTTTGATTGGCGTGCATTGACCAATTTGCTGAACAAATGATCACACATGTAAAAATACGAAAGTGATCAGGTATTAAAAAAAGAGAAGCCCGATGAAAACATCAGGCTTGGGGTATATGGTTGGGTTAGTAAGAACAGGGAACTTGCATTCCCTTCACAATGTTAAACATAAATTTTTCAAACAGGAAAAAAAATACGATTTATTTTATCAACATTTTTTTTTGTCCTGTGGATAATGGCAAGTGCATGAACGCTCGCTTGCAATAAAAATAAATGATCATGCCAACACAAAAAAAATAATCATTAATAAAACACAACATCAATCTTGATTATTGCATTTAAGAATGTGGCTGTTGACACAACGCCGGTCCGGTCATTCAAAAAAAAAGGACATCCTTGCGATGCCCTTATTTTATAAATGTTTCAAAGGATCAAGCTCCTTTCACGTATTGAACATCGGCATGTAGTTGTACATCTTCACTAACTAATACGCCGCCTGTTTCGAGTGGTGCATTCCATACCAGATCAAAAGCAGTTCGATTAATTTTTCCGCGTAGTTCGAATGCGATTTTTGTTTGACCCCAGGGATCCTTTGCCCAATCAGATGCTATCGCTTCCAACGTTACCGGATTGGTTTTTCCACGGACAGAGAGATGACCTTCCACCTGATAAGTGTGGTCGCCGGTTTTAGTTACCTGCGTACTCGTGAATGTGATTTTAGGATGATTATCGGCATCAAAAAAATCAGCCCCTTTCAGGTGCGCATCCCGTTGTTCGTTGGAGGTGTTAATGGAGTGCACATCGGCTTCGAATGAAATAGCCGCTGTTTGCAGATCATCACCCTCAGTAGTAACCGTGGAAGTAAATGCGCCAAAATGTCCTTTGACATTGCTGATCATCAGGTGACGTACTTTGAATCCGATTTCGGAATGGGTTGGATCAATGGTCCAGTTGGTAGTTGACATATGCTTGATTTTAAAATGATAAATTAAGTCTTTTGACTACGTTGGTTTTGGTATAGGATAACAATAAGCCCTTCTTTTTGTTCAAACACCAAAAAAAACAAAAGAAATGTCATTATCCATCAAAGAATTCAGATTTTTGACACGCGATTGATCGTTCTGGTACACCGTTCCAATGATGGCGATCAGCGAAACAATCGAATCGGTGATCCGCCTGATGGGCTTTTCCATCTGTTTCATTCGGCTTGGATTCATCACCCAACAACCCGTAAATAGCCATTATGCAATTCGAACAACCTGTTCCGCTAGCCCACATTGCTGATCTGATCCAGGCAACTATCCTGGGAGATCCACAAGCCCTCGCCACCGGCATCAACGAAATTCATAAAGTAGAGCCGGGCGATCTGGTCTTTGTCGATCATCCCAAATACTACGACAAATGTTTACAAAGTGCCGCCAGTTTTATCATCATCAATCAGGCGATGGACGTTCCGGCGGGCAAGGCCCTGTTGGTCGTTTCCAACCCTTTTGAAGCATACTGCACCATCGTTCGGCACTTCAGGCCCTTTCAACCGAGCGACCGGATGCACAGTGAAACAGCCGTCATCGGTTCAGACACCACCATCTTTCCAAACGTCTTCATTGGTAACCATGTACAGATCGGTCGAAACTGTATCATCTATCCCAATGTTACAATCTTGGATCATTGCATCATTGGAGACCACGTGATCATTCAGTCTGGAACAACCATTGGCAGCAACGCATTCTATTATAATACCAAAAAAGATCGTGCAGTCTGGTATCAGAAAATGCCGGATTGCGGCCGGGTGATTCTGGAAGATTATGTTGAGATCGGTGCGCACTGCACCATCGATCGAGGTGTTAGTCATGATACCGTTATCGGACAAGGCAGCAAACTCGATAACAGCGTACACATCGGACATGATACGGTCTTAGGCAAAAACTGTCTCATCGCCGCGCAGGTGGGTATCGCGGGCGCCACCACATTGGAAGATGGGGTTGTGCTGTGGGGACAAGTAGGCGTGAGCAAGACCCTCACCATTGGTGCGAATGCGGTTGTATTTGCTCAAAGCGGCGTAGGAAGTGATATTAAAGGTGGCAAAACGTATTTCGGCACACCAGTCCAAGAGGCCAAGGTTAAGCAACGTGAGCTTGTTTGGGTAAAACGGATTCCGGAACTATGGGAGAAAGTCATGGGAAAATCAACCCAATCTAAAGACTGACTGTGTCCAAATTAGTCAGCCGAGGGCTTATACCCATAGGGCAGCAAATCGGCCAACTTGCACCACGACCAGTAATCATCAAAAACAAGATCGTTTTGTTCGTAAAAATATCCGTTTTTTTCTATCGAGTATACGACTCCGGGTTTCAGCAGTATTTTTGATAATTGATAGTCCGGCGATTTTCCCGGCACCTGTTTGAGATAGGCTTCATCCGGTCCTTCGAGAAAATAATGGATAGCCAACTCCGGATGGGTTGACGAAAAATGCATAACCTCACTGCTGCTATCCCGTTCGAGGTTAAGCCATTCATATGGTTTCTTGTTCATCACAAAAACAGATTTGCCCCCTTTCGTCTGAATCTCGCCAATCTCAAAACCATGCGCTGTCAATTGCCTGTCATAGAGTGCATGCATAAATTCAAGTACCGAGCCTCGGTAGGTATATAAGCGGGTTGAATCCCACTGGGCACGGAGGTTGCCGGTAGAATCCGTCATTTCTTCAAATAATAATGTACCGGAATACATACTCTCTCCGGATTGGAGATCTAACACAAACGAATCCAATTCACATCGGATAATATAACCCAAAGCCCTGTTTTCAACTCGTACTGTTTCATCAGCGATAACTTTCAGGCGATTTTTTCTTTTAGAATAAAAAAAACGCACGTGTTCGGGATTGAGAATCTGACACAAGGTGCTGTTTGACGACTTGCCGATAAATCCATCCAGAAATTGCTGACCGTGTTTCTCCCAGCCATTTTTAACTTCTCCCGTGGATACAACCGCTACTTCCTGCATGGTTTTCTCCCGAACTTGCAAAGCAAAATCGAGAGGCGTTGGATCTGATGAAGTTATTCGTTGAGAAATCGATTGAAAGCCGGTATAACTGACGGACAGGGCGTAACCGCCGGCCGGTAACACCAAACTGAACTGTCCGGCAGAATCCGTGTAAGTTCCTAACGTTGTATTTTCGGCAAAGACGGAGGCGCCGGCAAGAGGCGTGCGGTCATCTGCCCGAACCACGCGTCCGCTGATGCGGTAAGACTGGGCGCTAGCCGTGACCGTGATGAGCAAAATGATTGAAAAAATAATACCCTTCTTCATACGCTGAAATAGTAATGTTGTGAAACTAACATGTACATGGCCATTTGAATCAAGATGGCTTGTTAATATTTTGTTGGAATCGATCGCAGCAATAGCGGATCGTATCAGTCAGTGATCGATAGGCAAACCCCGGAATCGCTTGTCTGAGTTTAGTATTGTCGTACTGATAACAGGCCAATGATGTATTCATCGTTTCGCGGGTGATCAGCGGCTCTTGTCTGGTGAAAAACGCCCGGATTTTTTCTAAACGACATGCCAATGCGCCAAGAAAGGGCGTTACTTTTTTGGTTGGCGGCTTTTTCCCAAAGGCCACGGCGATTTGTTCAAAAACTGTTTGGTACATAGCATTGACACCCGACACGATGAACCGTTCTGCCTGTATATCCGATTCCATGAGGGCAATCATTGCGCCGGCAACGTCCCGCACATCCACAAATCCATTCATCCCCTCGGTGTACCAGTCAAACCCGTCGTACATTTTCTTGAAAATGGAAGCCGAACCTTTGGTCCAGTCGCCCGGACCGAGGATGATCGAAGGATTGACCACAACGGCATTAAGTCCCTCCGCTATACCTCTCCACACTTCAAGTTCACCCAGGTATTTACTTTTGCCGTATTGACTGTTTCGTACATGTTCTTTCCAGGGAGTTTTTTCATCCACGATGTCGGAGGCGCCCGACCGGCCAAGTGCAGCGACTGAACTCACATGCACCAGCTTTTTTACCGGACTATCCAAACAAGCATTGACCAAATTGGCCGTAGCTGTTACATTGATGGCAAAAAGTTCCTGTTGACGTGCCGGAGCGAAACTGACCAATCCGGCACAATGACAAACATAATCCACTTCCTCCAAGATCTCCTCCACTCGCACTATATCAAGCAAGTCGGCCTCCACCACTTCCAATGAGCGATCATCGCTGGCGATCGAAAGCGGGGTTTTATTTCGCACAGCTCGAACAACATACCCGGCCTCGAGCAATTGACTGACCAGCGCTTGGCCCAGCAAACCCGATGCACCGGTAACGAGTACACGCATCGATGATTGATTGGAATGATATATGTTAGTCAAAGCAGTGAACGATTAAACATTTAAGTAGCCTGTGATTGTATGCATTGCGCTTAAGTATAACCTTAGGCTTTATCATACGTGTAAAAGCCTTTTCCTGTTTTTCGGCCCAGCAGCCCATTGCTCACTTTTTGTTCCTGCAGCGCCGATGGTTTTAAGCGGGCCGGTTGTCCGAGCGCATCATACAGTGATTGGGAGACCGCCAAATTGATATCCATGCCGATCAGGTCCATCAATGTAAACGGACCCATCTTAAATCCGGTAGCGGTCATGATCTGATCGATCGATTCAAAATCGGCAATACCCTGCTCAACCAGCCGCATCGCCTCAAGATAATAATGTCTGGCAACCCGGTTTACAATAAATCCGGGAGCATCGGTACAGGTTACAGGCACCTTCTTGAGTTGTTTGCAAAATGCAACCAGCGCGTCGGTTGTGTGACGAGATGTGTTCTCAGTAGAAACCACTTCCACCAGTTTCATTAGCGTGGCCGGGTTAAAAAAATGCAGACCCGCTACCCGCTCCGGATGAGGACAATTTTGTTGCAGCTCACGAATAGACAGCGAGGAGGTATTGCTGGCGAGAATTGTTTCGGGTGCATTCATCGCAGCAACTTGTTGAAACAAATCGATTTTAGGTTCTGGTTTTTCTATGATGGCCTCAATCAACAGGTCGCATACCGCATCCTGTATGTCCGTGGTGTAGTGCAGGCGACTCATCCAATCCGCTGCCTCCGTTTCATTGATTTTTTGTTTGACTACGAGCTGCCCGATGCTCTTCTCTATCGATTGCTTTGCTTTATGGATCGCTGCTTCAAATGGATCAAAGAGAATTACCCGGAATCCAAATTGTGCGGCACATTGTGCAATGCCAGATCCCATCGTACCTGAGCCGGCCACACAAACTGTTTGAATCATAATAATTGGGTTAAGTAGTCATTGTTCACGCTTGACATCGGTCATCAAGGCAGCATCAGGCAAATTGTTTGAGAAACCGGATATCGTTCTCACTGAAAAGACGAAGATCTTTCACCTGGTACAATAACATGGTTATGCGTTCGATGCCCATACCAAATGCAAAGCCGGAGTATGCATTGCTGTCGATTCCGCAATTTTCCAATACCTGGGGATGAACCATTCCACAACCCAAAATTTCCACCCAACCTGTTTTCTTGCACACCGAGCAGCCGTTACCGCCACAGATCAGACAGCTGATATCCATTTCAGCACTGGGCTCGGTGAATGGAAAATACGAAGGACGAAAACGGACCTTGACCTGCTCCCCAAACATTTCCTTGACGAAGAAATACAAGGTTTGCTTCAGGTCGGCAAATGAGACCTTGGGGGCGATGTAAAGTCCCTCCACTTGGTGAAAAAAACAATGGGCGCGGGCACTCACGGTTTCGTTCCTGTATACACGACCCGGACAGATAATTCGTAGCGGCAGGATGCCTTTTTTCATCTCACGGATCTGTACGCTGCTGGTATGTGTTCGCAAAAGCCAATCCGGACTTTTTTGAATGTAGAACGTATCCTGCATATCCCTGGCCGGATGGTCTTCCGGCAGATTCAGTGCGGAGAAATTATGCCAGTCATCTTCAATTTCAGGTCCTTCAGAAATACTGAAACCGAGCCGTTGAAAAATGGAAACAATGCGGTCGTGCACGAGGCTGACCGGATGACGACTGCCCATGGGAACGGGTTCGCCGGGTAAGCTCAGATCAATGTCTGCTTGACTAGTTGATGTCTGATTCGCAAATTGATCAGAAAGGGTTTGAAAATGGTCTTCTAAAAACAGCTTGAAGGCATTCAATACCTGTCCCGCCTCTTTTTTTTGGTCGGGTGGCACTGATTTCATTTAAACAAAAATGGACTTGAGTAACCCTTTAGTTCCCAAATATTTAATACGAAATGATTCCAGCTGTTCCGAATTTTCCACGGTTTCAGATAGAATGGTAGTCCGATAGCCGTCTAATTTCTCCTTCAGTGCATCCATGGTTGCAAAAATACAAGCTAATCCGGTTGGAAGTCTGCTTATATTTCACAATTTGAGCGAATTTATATAACTTAGAATCTAAATAACATTACCTATGTCTTTCTTTCGTTCCGGTAACCCCACCCTCTCTGAGAATCGTTTCAAAAATAGCACCCCGATAGGCACCTTGCAGGATGGCAACACGATGACTGTAGCCGGCAGTTTACAAAAATTCGCTTTTCTGTTCGTGTTGTTGATGGGAACTGCTTTCTACGCCTGGAAAGAAGTCATGAATTACGGCAACTCCATCAATCTATTCTTATGGGGCGGCGCCATCGGCGGTTTGGTTGTTGCCATCGTCATCATGTTCAAAAGAAACTGGGCGCCATTTCTGGCTCCGGTTTATGCTTTACTGGAGGGTTTGTTTATCGGGGCCATTTCCGCCATGTATAACAATGCGTTTGAAGAGATCGCCCCCAATCTGGTGATGAATGCTGTAGGCCTCACCTTTGGTGTTGGAATCGCCATGTATCTTTTATTCAGCTTGCGGATTATCAGAGCCACCGAAAAATTTAAAGCCGTTGTTTTTACAGCCACTGCCGGTATTGCCCTTTTTTACTTTATTGTGTGGATTTTATCCATGTTCAACATAAGCGGACCTGCTTTTTTACATGAAGGCAGTATGCTTGGTATTGGCTTCTCTCTTTTCGTAGTGGCCATTGCCGCGTTGAACTTGATTTTGGATTTCGATATGATTGAGCAAGGCAGTCAGATGGGCGCACCTAAGTATATGGAATGGTACGGCGCCTTTGGTCTGATGGTCACGTTTATCTGGTTATACCTGGAAATACTTCGGCTACTTTCCAAATTTGCCAGCAGAGATTAAACAAATACCCATAGTGATAGGGCCGGAGATCAGATCTCCGGCTTTTTTTATATCCGACGGAGTGTTTCTGCGTACTTTTGCTGCTTCAAACCAATTACTATGCATAAGATCTTTTTTTCGGCGTTACTGGTGATTACCGGTTCCCTGGTTTTTGCACAAACCAAGCGCATCGAAACTGTAAAACGGAAAGGGAATGAGCTGGTCATTCCGTATGAAAAACATGTACTGTCTAACGGACTAACGGTAATTCTGCATGAGGATCACAGTGATCCGGTTGTGCATGTAGACGTAACCTATCATGTAGGAAGCGCCCGCGAAGAAATCGGCAAAAGCGGTTTCGCCCATTTCTTTGAACACATGCAATTTCAGGGAAGTGATCATGTGGGTGATGAGCAACACTTTAAAATAATCACCGAAGCCGGTGGTACTCTCAACGGAAGCACAAACCTCGATCGTACAAACTACTACGAAACCGTTCCCAGCAATCAACTGGAGAAAATGCTGTGGCTGGAGGCCGATCGTATGGGCTTTTTCCTCGATGCCGTCACACAAAAAAAATTCGAGATACAACGCAGTACGGTAAAAAATGAGCGCGGTCAGAATTACGACAACCGTCCTTACGGTTTGGCCGGTGAGACCACCAGCAAAAACCTGTACCCTTATGGCCATCCATATAGCTGGCTCACCATTGGATACGTGGAAGATTTGAACCGGGTAAACGTTCAGGATCTCAAAAACTTTTTCCTTCGCTGGTATGGGCCGAACAATGCAACCATCACCATTGGCGGCGATTTGGATCCTGTGAAAACCTTGCAATGGGTTGAGAAATATTTCGGAAGCATCAAACGCGGACCGGCCGTATCAAAAACCATTCTGGCACCGGTTTCTATTACCCAAGACCGTTATGTTTCATATACCGACAACTACGCCAAAATTCCGATGTTGTCCAAAACATTCCCAACGGTTCCCAATTACCACAAAGACATGGCTGCCCTGGCCTGTCTCTCGCAAATTCTTGGACAAGGAAAAACATCCGTATTGTATCAGCAGCTGGTGAAAACACAAAAAGTGCTGCAAGCCAGTTCATTCAGCCGTCTGTCGGAACTGGCCGGTGAATTCAGTTTCCAAATGATGCCCTTGCCCGGAAAGTCGTTAGGATCATTGGATACCCTGTTTCAGGAAGCCATGCTTCAGTTTGAACAACGGGGCGTTACCGATGAAGACATCGAAAAATTCAAAGGAAGTATCGAGTCTCAGTATATCAATGGCCTGCAGAGTGTATCCGGAAAAGTGACGCAATTGGCCGCTTTCCAAACGTTCACCGGAAACCCGAATCAGATTGGCAACATGCTAACATTATATCGTTCTGTGACTAAAGAAGATGTATTGCGTGTTTATGAAACCTATATCAAAGGGAAAGGCTCGGTTACATTGAGTGTGCTGACTAAAAATGACAAATTCGGTCCGGCTCGTTCCGACAATTACACCGTAGATACCACCGGATATGTAGCCCCTAACTATGGTTATGACGGATTGACTTATAAAAAAAGCAGGGATACGTTTGATCGGAGTGTCATGCCCCTGCCCGGCGCGAACCCGTCAGTAAAAGTTCCTGCTTATTGGAAGAAAAAGCTACCGAACGGTATCCAGATGATTGGGGCGGCTTATGATGAACTGCCGTTGGTGAATATCTCCATTACGTTTCCGGGTGGTCATCTGGCCCAGGGTGCGGATACCTCAAAAATTGGTTTAGCCGGGTTCACGGCATCCATGCTGAACGAGGATACCAAGAATTACACGGCCGAGCAAATGGCTGTTGCGCTACAAAAACTGGGTAGCTCAGTCAATGTGTTCAACACGACCGATGGTATCCGGTTTTCAATGCAGTGTCTGACCAAAAACCTCGATCAAACACTGGCCTTGTTGCAAGAGCGGATCATGAATCCTTCTTTTACCGCTTCGGCATTCAGCCGTTTGCAAAAACAGGCTATCGAAGGGTTTAAGCAAACCAAATCACAACCGGCATCCATCGCCAGCAACGTATATGCAAAGCTGAATTATGGCAGCGATCATATCCTGGGCATGAGTGATAACGGCACCGAATACACGATCAAGAACATGACGTTGGCCGATGTGGAGAAATGTTATCAGGAGATGCTCACGACACAAAATGTACGCATCGTAATCGTGGGTACCATGAGTGCCAATACGGCTATTCAAAAGCTGAAATTCCTGGATCAATTGCCCAATAAACAAGTGAGCATCAGTGTGCCACCCGTTACGGCCACCATCGAAAAAACCAAGATTTATCTGGTTGATGTACCAAAAGCCGCCCAAACTGAATTCCGGGTAGGACGATTGCTGAATTTGAAATACGATCCAACCGGAGAATATTATCAGTGCGTGTTGATGAACTATGTGCTGGGGGCCAACTTCAATTCCAGACTCAATCTCAATCTTCGTGAAGACAAAGGCTGGACATACGGCGCCCGCGCAAATTTCAGCGGCGACAAATACAGTGTTAGCTATACGTTCAGCTCCGGCATCCGCGCCGATGCCACCGATTCGGCCCTCACGGAGGTAATGAAAGAAATCAATCAGTATAACCGCGATGGCATCCGCAATGATGAGATTGCATTCATGAAAAATGCCATCGGTCAAAGTGATGCCCTGCAATACGAAACGCCGGGTCAGAAATCAGGGTTTGTTTCGCGGCTATTGGAATACAATCTGGAAGGAAACTACATCGACAAACAAACCAAGATATTGAGCAAGATTTCGAAAAAAGATATCAATGCGCTCGCTAAAAAATGGTTGCAAACCGATCGCATAAATATTTTGCTGGTCGGTGATAAGGAGAAGATCCTGCCCAAATTACAGTCATTCGGTTATGAAATCATTGAGCTGGATGTGGATGGGAACAGAAAGTAACCGGCTGATTAACCCATGGCGAACGGGTTAGTCCATCACAGATTTGTTCTCCCGGATTTCAGCAAACACCGCATCCCATAATTCAATGCGCTTTTGCAAAGAGGCAATCGACACGTCGGTTGCCTCTTTCCATTTATGCGGGTCATCGCCGCAACATTGCTCGGTCATTTCCATGGCGAGATGACTATGATGATCGCCATCTACTTCAATATGTCGTTCGAGGTAATACCGGAAGGTCGAAATTGAATCAGGAAAGCGCTGATCGAGGTCAAGCACCATTGAATGAAACATATCGGGTATCAGGTCTTCCCGGCCAAAGGTGAACGCTGCAGCGAGCTCATGAGGCTTACCCGCGTCAATCAACGAAAAGGTGAAGGTTATGAACGAAGCCGCCGCTGAAGGTACACAGGCGAGTTTCAATGCCTCCTCTATTGAATGCTCGGATTGAAGCAACTGTAATAAAGCTTGAATCGGTTCGGTCGATGCACCGGCCTGATGCATGGCGTTGAGGTATAATTCAAAATGACTGATGCGGTTACCCTGCGCATCCACATCCGACTCCTCGCCCAGCACAATTTCATTGATCAAAAAACGAGTGTCCGCATTTCCTTTAGGCATCCACGGCGTAGTTGTACAGGTGAGATGCTGTTGCAATGATTTCAGCAAAGACATAAAATCCCAGACTGCATACACGTGGTATTTCATGAATACATGCAAATCATCCAGATCCTCGATCTGATGATACACCGGATGCGCTACAATCTGCTTGCGGTATTGGTCTATTTGGGACTGGAGTGTGTGCCGATACGGATTCATCTCGCTGATTTTTTATGGGCGCAAAGGTAAAGCTGTATGGTCAGCCGTTTTTTTTAACTCCCTCTCTTTTAAAAAAATTATTGTTCTTGTTGAACAAATGAAGTTCATATCGGGCTAGGCTCCTGAACAACCTTGGCTGGACGTTGATCGCATCGCTTGTTGAAGACTGTTTTACCTATTCAGCGAACAACACAGAGTTCATCCCAACGGGTGGTAAATCGGTTGCTGCGCATTTCCTGTCGCATCTTCCAGTTTTTTTTAATGCCTGCCGACGCGAATCGCAGCATATCGCTCTGCATGCTGCTGTTCACATTATCCATGATGCGCATGAGTTCGCGCCAGTTTGGCGGTTCCGGCTCTTCAAAGAGATTGTACTGGACCGATTCGCAGGGAACAATATCGGAGAGAATGACGCCGGCCTTGATATATTTTTTCCCATCAGTGAAAAGACATTCGGCCAGTTTGGCGGCCTCCGCTGCGATTACGTGTGTGAGTGCGGTTGCCGTTGGAAGTCGTGCATAAGCCGATCGGGAACCAGGCTGATAGCGTTCATACGACTGACGATCGTTGTAGACGACAAATACGCGAATGGATGCGGCTGCCGATTGTTGTCGGCGAAGTTTCTCAGCAGCCCGGGCCGCGTAGGCTGATACGGCTTCGCGTAATTCAGCGCCTGTATAAACGGGCTTACCAAACATGCGGGTCGTGGCAATCATCTTTTTGCGGGTCAGCTGATCTTTCATATCGATACAGGGAGTGCCGTTGAGCTCCTTGATCAACCGAACACCAACGACACCACCCAGATGCGTTCGGGCCCAGTCTTCACGCATGTTGCGCAAATCCCAGGCATTATGGATATTGAACAAGTGGAGTTTTTGTGCACCGGCCATACCCACACCCCAGATGTCTTCTACCTTGGTACGCATCAGTGCATCATAGATTTGCTGCGGATTCTGTAACACCAGCACACCGCGTGTACCCTGTTTGTCTTTTTTGGCAAGACGGTTGGCAACCTTTGACAGGGTTTTGGTAGACGCTACGCCTACTGATACCGGAATGCCCGTCCACTGCTCAGTGATCGCCTTTACAAACAAGGCATACTCGTACAGCTGGTCCGAAGGCATCTCCGTAAGATCCAGAAAGCATTCATCCACCGAATACACTTCCACATAAGGGCAATACACCCGAAGGGTATTCATCACCCGATTGCTCATATCGCCATACAGGTGGTAGTTACTTGAAAAAACAGCCACCTCATTCTCGATAATCTCTTTTTTGTTTTGGTAATACGGACCAGCCATCCGGATCCCCAAGGCCTTGGCCTCATCCGTTCGGGAAACAATGCAACCATCATTATTACTCAAGACCACAACCGGCCTATTGCGCAGCGATGGCTTGAACAGGCGCTCGCAGGATGCATAGAAACTGTTACAGTCGACAATCGCTTTCACTGTAAAAATATAATTGACAAAAGAATCAGGTTAGACCCAGACTTATGATTAATACTACTCCCAACATCATGGTATAATAACAGGCTACATGGAGGAAACGACCCTATAAAACAAAGGCAAAAGACAAAATCAAACCGCCTTGATCACGTAAGTCACCACGCCCCAAATACTGAAATCGGCATACTCACTGATTTCCATCGGTGCCAGTTTCGGTGTTTCAGGAATCAGCCTTACCTTATTGAAACTCCGTTCGTAGCGCCGGATCAGCATTTCGCCATCCAATACCGCAATGATGATTTTGCCGCTTTGCGGATCCAGGCTCCGGTCTACAATCACAATATCACCATGATGGATACAGGCATTGACCATACTGTGTCCCTCAACCCGCATAAAAAATGTCGCCGGTTTGTTGCGGACCAGTTGTTCGTTTAGGTCGATGCCCCGGTCCATATAATCATCTGTTGGCGCTCCAAAACCGGTAGCATCCAAATGAGGCACCTCGTCGGGACGAAACCGTTTACTACCCCGATAACCAGATCCCTGCACTGTTTGAATATCCATAAATGTATTTTTTACTAATTTTATTAGCAATATTATACTAAGATTTTTAGTTTTCAAAATGATTTTTATCAGGGGCTCTGCGGCCGGAAGGTTGTTCAGAAAAGCAAGGATAATTCGGGATAATGGTGTGGTTCGGTGAGTGCCTGACCGTTTTGATCGACACCCCGTTCTGTAATCCGCCGGGAAATCGTGTGGGCAGCCATCTGCTCAGAAGGAAATGGGGTGAAAAAAGAGGTGATCCGGTCGACGGAGAGCGAATCCGACAACCACTCGTTGCAACGATCCGCAGGAATAATGACCGGCATGCGTTGTTTCTGATTATGAATGCGTGCCAGGAGGGAATTGGCTTCGGTGGTCAGGATGGAAAACGTGGTAACCACCTCCCCTGTTTGGTGATCTGTCCAATAGGCATACAATCCCGCAAAACAAAAAAGCGGATGCTCCTTGAGATAGATGTAATGCGGATACTTCTTTTTGTTGAACAACATCCACTCAAAAAAACCGATAGCCGGCACGAGGCAACGAAAATGCTGCGCCGACTTTCTAAACGAGGGCTTCTCGAATACCGTTTCCGAACGGGCATTGAGGGTTTTCGACCGAATCGCCTCGGCATCAGTGGCTGTTTTGATCCATTCGGGAATAAGTCCCCACTGAATCGGCTGTATGCGGGATGGCTGCTCCTGGGTAATGACTGGCATCGACAAAAAGGAGAACCCATCAGCATGATACACCGGCTCCCACGAGAGCCCGTCCCAAACGGCCTGAAGCGTTTTTTCCAAAACAGCCATTTGCTGTGTCAGCGAAAAGTGAAAACACATAGGAGCGGAAAGGTAAGCTAGGGACGGGAAAAAAGAACAAGGATAAACGATACTGTTATCAAAACAGTGTATACGTTCTATCCTCGATTTTCCGCACGCCATCGGGACCTGTCACCATGATGTCGCTGAACGTAACAACCGTTCCCGGCTGACATTGCTCCCTCAATTCACCAAGACGTGCGAGGCTATTCCCATTCATGTTTATTGTAACCGGCGTCGGAAAGTTAGTCCCCGAAAACAGAATAGTCGCCGACTGTACCTTGTAGTGAAGATCAAAATCGAAATTAACCATTTCGGCACGACAAACTTTTTGAGCAATGAATTCATCTACCGACAAAATACTATTTCCGGAGCCGACTTTAAAGACCGGATCGGGAATGCGTTTGACACGAAAATAAACAGACGTAGAAAGTCCGTTTGCCGTAATCGTCATTACAGATGGCTGACCTACGGATGTAGGTCGTGCGATACGGTTTTTGCCGCTGCCACTGACAGTGCCGTTGGTCATTTCAACCGTGGTATTACTAAAATCAGCCGGCGAATAGATCGATACAGGATTGTCTATTCCAAAGTACAACACATTCAATCGATCTACGGCAATTACGGGAGTATTAGCCGTTTGCGCCTTGATCAAAAAAGAACAAAGAACAAGCTGTGTACAAAAGAGTATGCTTTTCATATGCATTGATTTTATGGATTTAATAAACGTTGTTATCATAAAGTACAAAGATCAATACAACGTAAACGAACGACCGGGAATGGTTCGGATGCCATCCGGGCCTTTCACTTTTATATCATCAAAGGTGACCATGGTACCCGGCATACATTTTTCCATTGGCTGTTGCATCGAGGTTAAATCGTTTCCACGAATACTGTAGACCATAACTTGCTCGAAATTCACTCCGGAAAAATAAGCCGTCGCAGAAATGACTTCAAATTTTACGTCGTAATCAAAGTTATCCAGATCGGCCCGGCATAAAGACTGACTCTTGAATTCCGCTACCGGCATTCTTGTTTTTCCGGAACCAATTTTAAATACCGCATCCGGCAAGTTTTTCACCCGAAAATCATAACTGGTTTTTTTTCCTTGAATATCGATGGTAATAGTAGTTTTTTGATCGACGGAAGCAGGACGAACAACACGTTGCGATCCTGATCCGCTGATGGTTCCATTCGTGATTGTGACAACGGCATGTTGCAGATCGTTTGGCGCTCCGATGGTGATCGGATTGTCGATCCCGTAATAGAGCACATTCATTTTATCTACAGCCACAACGGTTCGACCGCCCGACTGTGCGAAAACAAGTCCGGTCGAAAAAAACACCATGATTAGCATTGATAAGTATTTCATATGGAACGATTTTGAGGTGATAGTTATTGATTGATCTGGATCAGATAGTTCAGTAAGAACTGACTGGTTGCGGAAAATCGTGATTTTGCCTGAGTAGAAACGTATACGGGCACATCGCCCAAAATAGCACCATAATCAGTCTGTATAGGTTTTGTTACCCCCGTGTAAATAAGCCGGTTTTTTTGTAAATCGGACTGTCGATCATAATATAACATAATCGCTTTTGTTTGCATGCTCTTTGGAACTATTTTTTGAATGGTTGCAACACCATTCTCATCAACGACGGTTACCGTTTTTTCGGGTACACCATTTGATTGCATGGCACTATTTCCCCATTGATCTATTTGAACGGTATACTCTTTTTCTTTTGCCGTGTAATACAAAGCGGCCGCTTCTTTATCATACTGGGCCAGCAGAAAACGGGTTAGTTTTGAAGGAGTCCAACTGGAGTCAACCGGCTCCACACAAAACTGATATTTTCTCAAGTTAAGCAGGAAAAAACGTTCGTTTTTTCCTTGCACGGTAATGGTAAGGATACTATCAGCAAGCTGCTCTTTAGGCACAGATAAAAGAAGATCGAGAAATAGATTTTTGCGCTGATCATTGATTTTAGTCCAATCCGTTTTTTCCGCAAAGAATATATTTTTTATGAATTCCTGATTTCCATACGAATCGGTATAGGCAAAACCAACTTTTCGATGAACGGATTTATCATCAGCAAACACCATAAAGGCAGGATCGGTCATTACTTTTTTAGCACCGGCTTCATTTCCGTTTGAATCCAGCATATTAATGTAAAAGGCGACTTTATCAGGAAATTGCTTTGCTGAACAACGAAGTTGAACCCAGTCATCGGTCGATAATTCCATCTGTATCAGGGGCTTTTGCGTCTGTTCTAAGTGTTGGGAGGCATATGAACGCCAGAATTGAAAATCCACATCGAGATAGCGATCAAGCCGCCTCGCATCAATCTGTTCCTGTCGCTGCGTGAATCCGAGTTGGGTACTCAAGAGAAAAAGCACTAGCATGATGTTTTTCATACGATTTGTTTTAGGTGAAGAATGGAGGTAGGGTAGCGGATTCGAAAACGAATATGCCACAATCGTATGAAAGCAATCTGTTAATTCAGGTTGCTTTTTCGTAAATAAAAGTGAAACGTACTTTTTTTAACAGCCGCATTAACAAGGAACCAATCGTTGCTGGCTGTTTTTTTGGTATAGAACTAAAAAAGCACTTACGTTCGCAAGTGCTTTGAAAATCTGTAATCTGGTTTAATGGCGACGTTATTTCTTCAGCGCGAGAATGGAAAAATCATCCTCATCCCGTTCGATGATATTGGTTAGTGTACCCAGCGCATCGATATTCATCTCAACCACATCACCGGACTGCAGCCATTGTTCTTTATAGTCCGGATCATGTAATTTTCCGGTGCCATTCAATTCAAGAAAACAGCCAGTACCCACGGTTCCGCTGCCAATCACATCGCCTGGATACATTTGGACACCATAACTGCATCGCTCAATGATTTCGGCAAAGGTCCAGTCCATATCACCCAGATTACCGGCACTGACTTGCACACCATTCACCGCGCATGTCATGTTCAGGTTCCAGTTTTTCCCGGTATGTCCCGGTTTGGGTGCGATTTCAAACTCGGTCAATTCATCGAGCGTTACGAGCATCGGTCCGATAACCGTGGAAAAATCTTTTCCTTTGGCAGGTCCGAGGTTCAGGAGCATCTCTTCCATTTGCAAACGGCGGGCACTCATATCATTCATGATCATCAGACCACCGATGTAATTATCTGCATCCACGGCACGAATATTTCGACCGGGGCGGCAGATGACGATGGCGGCCTCCAGTTCAAAATCCAGTTTCTCGAAATGATCCGGCATACAGCGAATCGGACCGGGCCCTTGGATACTATTGTGGTTGGTAAAATAAAAAATCGGATACTGATCGAATTCCGGAATCATGTCCACCTTGCGGTTTCTGCGGGCGGCCGCCACATGTTGCCGAAACGCATAGCCATCGCGGCAACTGGTTGGATGAGGTACCGGAGCCAGCAATGAAGCCGCTGAAAAAGAAATTTCCGATGCGGCAAAGGCCTTACCCTCTTTCACCCGTTGTTCAGCAGCCAGGGCAATCGGATAAAAATCATCCCAAAAATTCAAAAACATGGACATGCTCACCGGCAAACTCGGGTGCAGCGCATCCAGGTCATATAATTGTCCATTGACCACCATGGCCAACTGATCCTGATCATCTTTGAGATATGTTACAAGCTTCATAGTTTTGTATTCGTACAAATGTATGGAAGGTGATTTTGTAAAAAAAGGAATTGATTATTTTTGTTCCTTGAAACCAATGGAATATGGCGTTTCAAAAAATACACAACAAAGGACAAGCTCGGCTTTTCAAAAATAATTGGCTGGAATTTTTCACCAAGGGGCATCCGTTGTTCATCTGGGGGATGTACCTACCGGTTCTAGTTATTCTACCTGCCTATGCCTATGAAACCTATGCCCTATCACTAACACGCGTCTGTTTTCTTTACCTGTCTGGAATTTTTTGCTGGACGCTGGTCGAGTATATCCTGCATCGATTCGCTTTTCATAACCATCCTACATCGACATGGGGTAAGAAGTTGAATTATCTCATCCATGGAAACCACCATGAATACCCACGCGATAAACAACGGCTTTTTATGCCGCCCTTGCCCAGCCTCCTGATTGCGTCCTGCTTTTTCTTATTGTATTATGCCATCCTTGGAATCAATGCATTGATCTTTTTTCCGGGCTTCATGCTGGGATATCTGCTCTATGCAAGTATGCACTACGCTATTCATGCCTGGAATCCTCCCTTTAAATGGATGAAGCCCCTTTGGCGCAATCATCATTTACATCATTACAAAGACGGCGACAAAGGATTCGGAGTAAGCAGCACATTATGGGACCGCGTTTTTGGTACTATGTTCGATCTAAAAAAAGAAAAAGAAGATCCTGACAAGGTCAAGGAATTGATGTTCTAATGTATTCTTCGCATCTGAATTACCAGGCCTCGGCCGGATCGATACTTGTTTGCTGCTCCGTCCAGGATTTGCGGAAGGCAATTTTTTGAAGTTGTCGATCTACAATCAGCTTGGCAATCAATCGGCCGGCATCTTCATCCGGATGATCTTTCAAGATGCGTCGTAATTTATCCTCCTGTACATCCAACCGATACAGAAACCGAACCAGCCGTTCAAAATCATGATTGATCCATAATCGAATTTGAGTGGCCAGTGCATTCAGCAGATCTTCTTGTAGTAAACGGTCGGCATCTGTTACTCCCAGAATCTGATCCGGCAACTCATCAGTTGGCATTTGGTTATCTTGCATACTACAAGATAACTACATAATGGATGCCACAATTGTTGAATTATCACCCCAAAAACTGATTGGTATATGGAAGCAGGTATGCTTGGCGGATGCCTCCATACCGGCATTATGGGCTTCCTTCATGCCCCGAAAAAAAGAGATCCCAACGTCCGATTTGCATTCCTTGTATTCTGTCAATCATTATGCCGCTGCCGAGGCCTTTTTATCATTACAGCCTTCTTCTGTTTTTGAGAAATGGGTCGCAATGGCGGTTGATTCCGAAACGCCGGTTCCGGCAGGCATGGAGTCGATGATCATTCCGGGCGGCCAATATGCCCTATTCACGCATCGGGGTGACCTGGCCGAATTTGGCCGAACCATGTACCGAATCATCAACGAGTGGCTTCCGAAATCGGGTTATACATTGGATCACCGGCCTCATGTGGAGGTTTTGGGTGAAAAGTACAAGCATAATCACCCCGACTCGGAAGAAGCTATCTGGTTGCCAATCCGGCTGAACGACAGATAAATCAAAACTTCCTTGTATATTTGAAACGGACTATTTATTTGCTGAATAGATTGGCATGAAACTAGAAACAACCGTACGAAACATTACGAATAACTGACTTTCCACGCTGATTGTATGAAACCGATTGCTTTATTATTTTTCGTTGGCATTTCTTTTCTTTATACATCATTTGTTGCTGAAGCGGTACTCTACCTCTCGCTGGGTGAAAACAGATGTAAACTCGCTACAATCGGTAATACTAAAAATATAGCGGCTTTTGTCTCCCTGCATGATGATGAAAACACATCAGTCGAGGCATTCCGATCTGTACAGGCAAAAATGCCGGACATAACGCTGTATGAAATTTCCCAATCCGGCGATCGTTTACTGCGATTCAAACTAAACAAAAAAGATTTTTCATTTGACCCCAACCGAATCTTTACCAACACCGGTATTCAAAAAACGCTTGAAAAATATAATGGCCGAACGTTTCCCCCAGCTGTCATCCAAGGGGTAAGTCGGTTCTCCGATAGTTTGCTCCGAACCATCCGACCGGCTGGATTCAAGGGTTATATCGTTGCCATTCACAACAACACCAATGGCAATTTATCAGTGAGCTCTTACCAACAATCTAGCGATGCGGCTGCTGTTTTTGCATCCAACAAAGCTGATATCGATGATTTTCTGCTTGTGACCAGTAAAAAAGATTTTGATTATTTCAAAGCGCAAAACATAAACGTCGTATTGCAAAGTGAAAAAGCCGAAGATGATGGATCGATGTCTGTTTACTGTCAACGAAATCAAATTCCATATATCAACATTGAAGCACAGCATGGCCATCTGCAAGAGCAGATGCAACTAATGCAAGCTGTTTATACTTATCTTAAAACCAAATAATACCGTTATGTCTAAAACTCTTTTTACGTTGTTGGTTTGTCTGATGTTATCCGTTTCAACCAATGCTCAGACCAATGTTTATACAGGCACCTCCGACGGAGACCAACTCCGTGCTACCTTGACCTGGCCCCGCGAGGAGACGATCTATGGGAATTATTATTTCTTGGCAAATCCTTCCCGTATCTACGGAATTTCGGGAACCAATTATGTCGAAGGACAGGTAAACATCGATGAATTTTTTAATGGCCGCCGAACCGGAAGCGGTACCCTTTTCAAAACGCTGAAAAAGGGCAGAATCGTTTGGAGTGGTTATATATACAATACCAACGGTACGCAATCATACCTCTACCTGTCAAGACCCAGATAAGTCTATTTCATCGGTTTACATATTTCTCCGGTACTGTCCACCTACTTCGTACAGGGCTTTGGTGATTTGTCCAAGTGAGCAATACCGAACTGTTTCCATCAGTTCCTCAAAGATGTTGCCGTTGTTGACCGCCACTTCCTGTAATCGTTGTAATTGTTGGGCCGAACGGGCTGCATGTCGTTTCTTGAAGGCTTGCAGCATATCAATTTGCGCATTTTTCTCTTCGGTCGTGGAGCGAATGACCTCGGTGGGCAGAATCGTTGGCGATCCTTCTTTACTTAGAAAGGTATTTACACCTACAATTGGATACTCACCGGTATGTTTGAGTGTTTCGTAGTGCAAACTTTCTTCCTGTATTTTGTTGCGCTGATACATTCGTTCCATTGCTCCCAGCACGCCGCCGCGATCGGTAATCCGGTTGAACTCGGTCATCACCGCTTCTTCTACGAGATCGGTCATTTCTTCAATAAGGAACGAGCCCTGATTTGGATTTTCGTTTTTGGCTGTACCCAATTCGCGGTTGATGATGAGCTGAATAGCCATAGCCCTTCGTACACTCTCCTCCGTTGGGGTTGTGATGGCTTCATCATACGCATTCGTGTGCAGCGAATTGCAATTGTCGTAGATCGCATACAACGCCTGAAGGGTCGTTCGGATGTCGTTGAAATCGATTTCTTGTGCATGTAAACTGCGTCCACTGGTTTGAATATGGTATTTCAGTTTCTGACTTCGGCTGTTTCCTTTGTATTTATTCTTCATGGCTTTGGCCCAGATCCGGCGGGCTACCCGTCCGATAACGCTGTACTCGGGATCCATGCCGTTGCTGAAGAAGAAGGAAAGATTAGGCGCAAAATCATCGATGTGCATACCCCGGCTGAGGTAATATTCAACAAACGTAAACCCGTTGGCCAGGGTGAAGGCCAGCTGGGTGATGGGATTGGCACCCGCTTCGGCAATATGATACCCACTGATACTCACACTGTAGAAATTCTGCACCTGATGGTCGATAAAATACTGTTGCACGTCTCCCATAAGTTTCAAGGCAAACTCGGTTGAGAAAATACAAGTGTTTTGAGCCTGATCTTCTTTGAGAATATCGGCCTGAACGGTTCCACGCACAGTTGAGAGCGCCTTAGCCTTGATGGTGGCATATACGTCCGGTGGTAACACATCGGCCCCACTTAGTCCGAGTAACCGAAGTCCCAGACCATCATTCCCTTCCGGTAAATCACCTTGCAGCGACCCATGCAAGGGTACAACCGCCTTCCCGGACGGTGATCGGTAGGCCGGCAGATCCTCGAGGCGGATGGTTGATTCAATAATCTGATTAACCGTTTCCCGCAGTCCGTTTTCAAGAATGTATTTCTCACATTGCTGATCGATGGCTGCATTCATAAAAAAGGCCAGAATGATTGGCGCCGGACCATTGATGGTCATGCTCACCGATGTTTTGGGATCGCAGAGATCAAAGCCGCTGTACAGCTTTTTGGCATCGTCCACCGTGGCGATACTGACACCACTGTTTCCTACCTTTCCATAGATATCCGGACGAAAATCCGGGTCTTCTCCATACAACGTCACACTATCGAATGCGGTACTGAGTCGTTTGGCTGGTTGTCCCTGACTCACATAGTGAAATCGCTTGTTGGTGCGTTCGGGGCCCCCTTCGCCGGCAAACATGCGGGTTGGATCCTCGCCTTCGCGTTTCAACGGAAATACGCCGGCGGTGTATGGAAACGCACCGGGCACGTTTTCCTGTAACTGCCATTGAAGAATGTCACCCCAATCATTATAGCGCGGCAAGTACACTTTAGAAATCCGGGAGCCGGAAAGACTGGTATAGGTCAGCGGTTGACGAATGACTTTATCCCGTACCTGAAACGCATAAAAATCGTTTTTATAACGGTCACGCACAGACGGCCACTCTTCAATCAAGGCCCGATTAGCCGGATCGAGTTGCTGTACCGTTTGATCGAGTAGTTTCTGCAGGGTTGTCCGGGCTGCTGTTTCTGCTTCCGGCAGGGCTTGCAGGGCACCGGAGAGCTGATACCACTGACGAGCCAGTGCGGCCTGTGCGTTGGCCTGTTGGTTGTATTGTCGCACCGACTCGGCTATCTCAGCCAAGTAACGGACACGTGCAGCCGGAATGATGGCTGATGCATGAACCGTGGATTTCACCGACGCCTGTTCAAATCCGGTTACGAAATCAACGCCGGTTTTTTCGGTGAGCACATGCACGAGCTTTTCAAAAAGCCGATTGACACCGGCATCGTTGAACTGAGCCGCGATGGTTCCTATAATCGGAAGCTCATCATCCGTGGCCTGCCAGAGACCATGATTGCGCTTATACTGTTTACGAACATCATGCAAGGCATCTAACGCGCCGGCCTTATCAAACTTATTCAAACAGATCAGGTTCGCATAATCGAGCATGTTGATTTTTTCGAGCTGAGACGGTGCGCCGTACTCGGGCGTCATCACATACATGCTTACATCACAGTAATCAAGAATGGACGCATCGCTTTGTCCTACACCGGCCGATTCCAGAATGACGAGGTCGAAGCCAGCCTCTTTACAGATATCGATGGCATCTTGAACATATTTACTCAGGGCTTTGTCGCTTTCGCGGGTAGCCAGACTGCGCATGTAGGCACGCGGATGCGAGATGGCATTCATGCGGATACGATCGCCCAGCAACGCACCTCCGGTTTTTTTCTTGGAGGGATCGACCGACAATACTGCAATGGTCTTATCGGTAAACATGTGCAGATAGCGGCGAACGATTTCATCGGTCACCGAGGACTTCCCGGCTCCGCCCGTACCGGTGATTCCTAAAACTGGAATTTTTTTGGCAGGTGCCGCCGCGCCGGAGAACTGTTCATTTTCGGCTTGTGTGATGGCGCGTGCCACTTTTCGGATATCAACTGCTTCTTGGAGCTGCAAGGGTTTGTCAAACGCACCGGTTCCGATTGGCGAAAAATCACATTGACGAATCACATCTTCAATCATGCCCTCCAAACCCATCTGACGACCGTCATCCGGCGAATAAATCCGCGTGATACCATATTGATGAAGTTCGTTGATTTCGTCGGGGAGAATGGTGCCGCCACCGCCACCAAAAATTTTGATGTGACCACAACCATTCTGATCCAGCAAATCCTTCATGTATTTGAAATACTCCACATGACCACCCTGGTACGAGGTGATGGCGATACCCTGGGCATCTTCTTCGATGGCACACTCAACGATATCTGCCACACTGCGATTGTGTCCCAGGTGAATGATTTCAGCGCCCTTGCTTTGGAGGATACGCCGCATGATATTGATCGCGGCGTCATGTCCGTCAAACAGCGAAGCCGCCGTAACGATGCGTACTTTGTGGGTAGTTGTAAAGCTCATACCATGTTATTTTTGTAGTGGCCGAAAAGGCGTTTTTAGCGAAAAAAAGTCAATAAACCGGCCGTTTTTTGGTCCGCCGCAAAGGTACAACGAAACACCGCATCGGCAAGTCGGATCAGGCCTTCATCCGGTGCGTCAGTGCAGCGAATTCACCAATACTCAAGGTTTCGGCACGACGATCAAACAATGGATCCTGAAGCACCTCGGCATCAAACAAACCACGGACCGCATTTCGCAGGGTTTTACGTCGTTGACCAAATGCCTGTTTGACAAGCAGATGATAGGTTTTGCGGGAGCGGTAAGGCAGTTCGGTCTGCCGTCGTGATAACCGAATGACCGAACTCATCACTTTTGGGGGCGGCCTGAACGCCTCGGGCGGCACATCAAACAACAGCGTCACGTCATAATCGGCCTGTACCAGCGCACTCAGCACCCCATATACTTTTGAACCTTCTTTGGAAGCAGCTCGCTCGGCCACCTCTTTCTGAAACATCCCAATAACAACCGGAACGCGCTCTTTCCAATCGAGTATTTTGAACAGAATCTGTGTAGAGATATTGTACGGAAAATTGCCAATGACCGTGAACGGTTCTGCAAACGGACAATCCATATCCAACATACTACCCTGGATCAGTTTAGAACTAATCGATGGATACGTTGCTTGCAGGTAGTTTACTTTTTCGGCATCCACCTCTACGGCTTTGAAATCCACTGACGGCAACTGAAGCAGCGCGGCTGTGAGGGCTCCACCACCCGGACCAACCTCCAAAAGCCGATCAAACGAATCAGCTGTCAAGGCGTCCAGAATCCGGTTGACAACAGACTGGTCTTTGAGAAAATGTTGACCAAGGGCCTTTTTCAGCGTATACATAGTAAACAAAGGTACTTGATTGCCCGCCCGAACAATCATTTCAACGATCCGGCTTCCTTTCCCGAGAATCGGGCATTAATCCGTACTTTTGTCCTCCTTTATCGGCGAATACATGCACGTGCACACAGACCAAAAACCTATTATCGGATTCAGTTGCGGAGACATCAACGGGATCGGGATCGAAATTATCCTGAAAACCCTCAATGACTCGCGCATCCTCGACCTGTGTACGCCAGTTGTTTTCGCGAATAACAAGGTCATCAATTTTTACCGGAAAACACTTCCCGATATCAATATCAATTTTTTTGCCATCAAGGAGCTTGAGCGAGTGAATCACAAACAGGTCAATCTGTTTACTTGCTGGGAAGGCGATGTGGCCGTAACGCCAGGGGTGCTGAATGATGATGGCGGTAAATATGCCGTGATCAGTCTGAAAACAGCCACCGAGGCATTGAAGAGTGGACAAATCCACGGATTAGTGACGGCACCCATCCACAAAAAAAATATACAGTCTCAGGGCTTTTCATTCACCGGACATACCCCTTACCTCAAACAAGTATTTGGCGGAGGTAACGTGGTGATGCTGATGGTCGCCGAGAACATGCGTATCGGACTCCTTACCGAACATCTTCCGGTCAAAGACATCGCCCCCTATATAACCAAAGAGAAACTAGTTGGTAAACTGCAAATCATTCATCAATCCCTGCGCCGCGACTTTGGTATTCTACGACCGGCTATTGCCGTACTGGGACTCAATCCACATGCCGGCGATGAAGGTTTGATTGGAAAAGAAGAAATTGAAATCATCAAACCATCGATCAAAGAAGCCAAACAGAAAGGTATTCTCTGTGCCGGTCCTTACAGCGCCGATGCCTTCTTTGCCAGAGGAAACCACGAGAAATTTGATGCCGTACTAGCTTTGTATCACGACCAGGGACTGATTCCCTTCAAGTCGCTCTCCACCGGTGAAGGGGTTAATTATACGGCAGGACTCAAAGGGGTACGCACTTCACCCGATCACGGCACCGCGTTTGACATTGCCGGCAAAGGCATCGCCGACGAAACATCCACCCGACAAGCCTTATACGCCTGTATCGACATTATCCGCAACCGAATCGAATATGATACCCAACGTCAGAATCCACTCAAAAAAATGAGTCGTTCCGTTGTGGGCAACAAAGCAGATGAAGTGATTAGTGAGGACTAGCCTTACCGTTTACACGCACTTATTTAAACCCGGCGGCCGCAGCGCCTTTGTTGATCGTATATTGACGAAGATCAATGATTGCCTCCCCCTTGTTTTTAGCAGCCTGCGCATTAGGTTTTCCGGGCTGTGCTCCGTTATCAAAATCAAACGTGATGCCTTTGGGGAGTTTATATTCATTGGCGTTGAATGAGAACACAATCTGGTCGGGCAATCCTTGTGATCGATACTGTCCATAGGTAAACTGCAGTTCGTAGGTACCGTTATCGCGTGTGGTCGTACTGGCTTTCAACACCACCTGATGAACCGGATCTATGCTCAACGTCAGCAGCACAATATCACTTTTAGGGTCGTTGGGTAAGAGTCGGGCGACACGAACTGCTTTCCCATTGACATTGTCTGAACCGCCATCCACGACCAAAAAAGACTGTTGATTGATTAGTCCGGCCAGATTCAGGTTTACGGCCCCCTTGGGCACAAACGTCACGCCTTTCTCCGACTGGAGCTTGATACGATCCGGTGCCATATAGTACAGTGTGACCGGCGAAACCGGCACTTTGAGAAAAGAAACATTTGTTTTCATCGTACCTGTAGCCACATAATCTTTCACCAAAGCCAGCTTTGATTTCGTTTGAGCAACCAGCTGCTGGATATCCTGTGCATTGACAAAAGCCGGTAAACTCAGCAAGAGACCACATACAAGGCAGCGAAATAACTTTTTAATCATGACAGAATATCTTTTTTACGGAACAGGTAAATGGCCAATCCGGTTAACGCAATTATATGAGCGGCCAGGATGGCCACGCTTTTATAAATCATTGATGCATTTTCCACTGAGCCTTTGATTGGAATCCCCTCGCTATTGGTATCGATATAGAAAAACCCTTTCCAGCCCACCATATAGGATGTGAAGAGATAGGGTTTCACGTATTGTTCGATCACCGGTACGCTGATATTGGTGACAATGGTAAAAAACAACACAATACAAACCGTAGCTACGATCGGTCCGATGGAATTATCTGCAAACAGCGAGAGCAACATGGACAGTGATACAATCACAGTTAGTGCCAGTGCCGCATAGCCAAAGGCGGCTACATATCGCCACAATACGTCATCGGCGGTTATTTGCATGATTTGCGACTCATCGCCCCGCACCCTGAAAATAAGCATGTCGTCGACACCAAAAATTGCCATGCTCAGAAACAGCGCAAGCAAGGCCATCCAGATCAATAGCACCAGTGTAAACAAAAACGAGGCAACCCATTTCACCAGCAACAATTGGGTTCGGGATACCGGACGAGACAGCATCAGTCGGAGGGTTCCCATGTTGGCTTCCCCGGAAATTGCATCGCCGGCAATCAGTGCAACGAGGATGGGCACCTGTACCAACAAGGTATTCAAGATGATATAACACATCAGGTACCCGTTGATCGCCTTTCCCCGATCCAGTTCAAAATCGTCCTGAATGTTTTGCAGCATGAGGTTCATATAGCTCTCGCCATCGGCCCAGAAAGCGCCTTGAAAGACAAATACAATACCCGCGACGGCTGCAAACGCAATATAGGTTCGTGGCCGACTGGCAATTTTATATATCTCAGCGCGCAGGAGCATCCACATGTTCGGGCGTTTGGGTTAAACGGATAAAATAATCTTCAAGGGCATGCTGCTGGCGCACGCCAAATACGGCAATCTGTTTTTCAGTAAGCCAACGAACCAGATCCGGCACATCGGCTTGATGCATCGTCAGGGCCAGCTCCTCTCCTCCTGTACAAAGCTGATCTTTCCATTGGGTATGTGTCATCAGGTTTCGTACCTGTGAATCGTTGTCGGTTGTGAGCACCACTCGTGTTTTTTCCGGAGCCAGCAAATCACGCAGGTTGCCTTCTACTACCGCTTTTCCCTGATGAATAATCAGCATACGGTTGCAGACGGCTTCCATTTCGGAAAGTAAATGTGAAGAAACGATGACTGTTTTTTTAAACTCCTGTTGCATGCGGAGAATCAGCTGACGCATATCGGCAATGCCTTGCGGGTCCAGACCGTTCGTTGGTTCATCTAAGATCACCAGTTCCGGATTATGCTGAAGAGCCACGGCGATGCCTAAACGCTGTTTCATGCCCTGACTGTAGGTACCCACTTTGTCGTTGGCGCGATTAGCCAGTCCGACCTGCTCGAGTTGAAGCATCATTTCGTTGCGGGTGGGGCGCAGGCCGTTGAGCGCCGCAAACAAGCGAAGATTGTCCAGTGCCGATAAATACCGGTACAAATCGGGACGCTCGATGATGCATCCCATCCGGGAGAGGCAATAAGCCCGATGCTGATATAGCGCTTTACCAAAAATCTGGATTGAACCCGCATCCGGGAAGATCAGCGTCACCAGCATACGCAAGGTGGTTGATTTACCGGCACCGTTTTGTCCGAGAAAACCATAAACATCTCCAGGATGTACCTGAAACGAAAGATCGTCGACTGCCTGAATCAGTCCATGCCGTTTCCGGAGATGTTCAACCAAAAGCAAGGATTGCATGAAGACATAACACGTGCCGAACAGAATGGTTTTACCATTCCTCCAATCTTTTGACAGCGGCCACCAGTCCTTCAAATGCCTGTAATCCAGACTCGGTGATTGAACAGGTCGTTAACGGATACTTGTGTTTGATGGTTTTTTTCAGCGTTACATATCCCGCTTTTTCCAGGGTTTTGAGATGCTGACTGAGATTGCCGGCCGGTATACGGAGCGTATTTTTCAAAAAAACGAATGCCACCTCCCCGTGACGCCTCAAAATGGTCAAAATCAGTAACCGATGGGGGGATAAACAAACCGGATCCAGCCCTTCAAGCATATAGCACCGTATTTACATTGATAACCGATTGAAAATGTTGGAACAACCGTTGATTCCAATAATCGGCCGTTTAATAGTGTACATACAAATATACTATTTTTTTAGTTTGATTATATTACTT
>CAZZJF010000002.1:0-43618 GCA_964654325.1 uncultured Ferruginibacter sp. | reverse complement strand
ATGGTTTGGTCTATGCAATCGACCATAGATCCGCTTTTATCGACAATAAGATGATAAAGTGTTTTTTTAGTTGACTGGTTCATGATTTGTTTTAGTTCGGTTTTTAAAATCAGTTGGCAATGGTTAAATAAAGCGCATCGGGATAATGTCCGCCGAACACATATTCGGTTACCGGACAAAGCCAAAACACATGATCGACCGGCTGTTCCATCCGGTAATACATACCGTAGGAGACCGGAGCGTGTCCGGCCAGAAGCAAGCGATCCTGATTCAGTCCCTCTTGAAGCCGCTTGGCATGATGCGTGAATCCATCGAAGGCTGTTTCTGAAAAGCGAAGGGTTACTTCGTCTCGTTGATTTGACAGCGAATCCAACAACGCGTCTGATCCATCCACCATCAACAGGTTAGCCCGGGTGCCCAATCCTTTTTCTAAAAAGTCGGGTAAGTCAATGTACCAGAGCCCGTCCTCTTTGTAAAATCGTTTCGTGTGTACCATATTCATTTTTTTTGGTTAAGAACATGGCTGCAAATTGCAGGCAAGGAGCGGATCAATTAAAAACCTACAAGCTTGTAACAGCACAACCAGCTTGCGAAGCGTTTAAAAACGATCAATCAATAAAGGGAACGATTAAAAGAGAGAACCTTGTGCCGCCGGTCGGGTGCCACCGGTCTTCAATCGCTTTTCGCAGATCCGCCAATAGGCACTGAACGAAGGGTAATAGCCCCGAACATCCGGGAATAACCAATCCGGCTCTTCTGCCTGACCGGTAAAATGGGTGGTTGTCGGGTGTTTTTTATAGACAAATTCTGCTGTAGGAAACCGAGCGGCTAATTCAGCAAACGAGTTGCGGAAGATCAATAGGCCGGGTATTTGATTAGCCAAGTGTGTTAGCCAACTCATCACTCGCGGACTCACCGGATATTTGTCAAAATGATCCGGTTCCACCAGCCACACGCGTAACCCGTCTTCGTTAGCGTGCCAGTCCGGATCGAGATTAAAGCTGGTATATATCAGCACCCGATTAGCCTGTGTGCCGGACGGCAGCGTGGTTGTAATCGATGCTGATTTCAGATCGGGCTGTATGGTTTTTTGGAGCTCGGGAGGACAATCCATCGACGCGAGGATTTCATAGGAGGTGTGTAAAAAACCCGATTGCTGATTCGAGCCGGTATAACGGTTGATGTTTTCCTGGTTGGCATAATATTTTTTAGCCGCAAACGACCCCGAAACCCATTGCCAGCTCAATGCATTACTGGCTGGATCGCCATCGAGTAAGTGATAATACATCCAACGGGCGGGCGTGAGCCAGTGAGCCTTGCCGACGTTGCAACAAATGGAGGCCAGGTACATACGCAGGTGATTATGCATATACCCGGATTCGAATAAAAGTCGAATGCCTTCATCGATAGCTTCAATGCCGGTATTGGCCGTATAAACCGCTTCGGGCAAATCGTGATGTGCTACCGGTTGTTGAGGGTATTTTAGATCGGTAAAAATCAAATCACCCTTGGCTTCCCAAACCCGTTGAAAATACTCCCGCCAGGCAAGCTCTTGGATAAATTTTTCACAGTCCGCCAGCCGGAAGGATGACAAAACGATTTGTGCCAATGTGCGGATGCTGACCACGCCCCTGGAAATAAAAGGAGACCATCGGGTAACCGATCCCGTTAAAAAGTTACGCGTAGCCGCATAGCGTTTCGGATTAAACTGCTTGGCTTGTTCCAGCACATCGCTTTTACGCAGCGAAAAAAAATCAGGATGCATGTTTTTTTTTTCGGCAACGGTCGCTGCAATATTTGACATCCTCCCATACCTGTTTCCATTTCTTTCGCCAGGTAAAAGGCCGATTGCATACAAGGCAGGTTTTTTGTGGTCGATTTTCTTTTTTCACCGTTCGCATCGGATATCAGTTGTTTAAAGACAATAAATACGCATCGGCTGCGCGGAGATGCTTTTTTCGTTTCTCTTCCGGCATTTTATCCCAGGTACGAACCAGCATACCTAAGCGGGGATTTTGCAGAAAAAAAGAACGGTGTACATGCATGAACCGCCAAAACAACGCATCCCAAATTTCCTGCCAAGATCCTTTTGGATAGTCGCTCATTCTCATCAGGTAGTTACTGCCACTGATATAGGGTTTGGTGGTCATTAGTCCGCCATCGGCAAACTGTGTCATGCCATAGATATTCGGAACCATTACCCAATCGTATGCGTCAATAAAAAAAACCATAAACCATTCATACACGTCGTTTGGATCAAACTCACACAGCAACATGAAATTCCCTAGCACCATGAGTCGTTCAATATGATGGCAATAACCGGTTTTCAACAGGTTTTTAATGGTCCGGTCAATTGGATCGATGCCCGTTGTTCCTTCCCAGAAGCGTCGCGGTATTTTCCGGGAGAACCCCCAATAGTTTTTTGTTCGTTGCTCGACTCCTTTCTCTTCATAAACCAACCGTATGAATTCGCGCCAGCCGATGAGCTGTCTCACAAACCCCTCGGTATTATTGATGGGTATGTTCTGTTCTTGAGCATAGTGAATCAGCTCTTGTAAACAACGACGCGGATTCAGCAGGCCAATGTTCAGCATGGGCGTAAGCACGCTATGATAAAGCGCCCATTCGTTGATGGCTATGGCGTCTTCATAATCACCAAAAAACCGAAAACGGGTTTTCAGAAAATCAAGCCACCAGGTTTCTACATCTTGCGGCAGAATTGGGTATAGGGTTTCGTTGATTTCGCCCGGATTATCTGGAAATAGAGCTTCAATGTACGTTTTTGCTTCCTGTGTATACTTGTTTGATTTAGGAAAAGCGATGATGGGCACCCTCACGTCTTTGGTCAACCGCTTTCTGTTTTCATCATCAAAGGTCCATTTACCACCTACCGGCTTTTCATTCTTCTCAAGTAAAATGGCCAATCGTTTGCGTTGCCAGATATAGAACGATGTTTGCCGAAGTGTTTTTTCTTGCTTTAAAAAACCGAGACCGGTTTTTATCGGCGTTACGAAGTTGGGATTTTCGGTGAAGACCGGCAGGATGTCGGCATTTTCACAGGCGCGTATGATTCGTTTTTGGAGCAAAAAATCGCTCGGGTCGACCATGACTATTTCCGAGATATTCTTTTTTGAAAGAGAATCGATCAGTGCTCGTACATCTGATAATGGCTGCTGACAATCGACATACGTTACGGAGTATCCCTGTTCGCGGAGGCGATCGGCAAAAGCCTTCATCGAAGCCCGATGCAGCCAAAGCTTTTGTTTATGGAACGGGTATTGGTTAAAGTATAACCACTCTTCAACAAGATAAACCGGTCGCTTTTTATCGATTGACGGGTGCGGATTATATAATTGATGAGGAAAAAGAAGGCTGACCGAATTCGACATGTTCATTCAACAAAAACGAGGAACATTTGTTTTATTCAGAAACAGCATGGAACAAATAAAAGGAAAGCAGATCATACTCACGGGCGCCACCGGCGGTATTGGCTTACATACAGCTCGGTTACTGAAACAGTCGGGTGCGCGGTTATTCATTACCGGCCGGGATCAGGAAAAACTACAGGCCATTGCCCGGGAGCTGATGCTTGAAGACGGCGCCTACAGGGCTGCTGACCTGACCAACGAGGCGGATGTTAAACAACTCACTGAACACTATTTTGCGTACAATACCGGCATTGATGTTTTAATCAACGCCTCCGGCATCGGGATCATCAAACCAATCGATCAGCTTGATGAAGCCGATTTTTTACAAACGATCAATATCAATCTGGTTGCCCCGTTTCGGTTGATAAAGGCTTTTCTGCCCAAGATGAAAGAGCAAAAAAAAGGACTGATCGTACACATACCCGGCGTGCTTGGCAAAGTGCCGATGGCCGGCGCGGCAGCGTATGCGGCAGCTAAATACGGACTGGTTGGCATGCTGCAAAGTATCCGCGAGGAAATAAAACGAACGGACATTCGAATCACCAATTTGATTTTAGGGGGGGTGGATTCGCCGTTCTGGGATACGATTGATTTGCGTGTTCAGCGCGATAAAATGATTCGGTCCGAAGAGGCCGCCAAAGCCATTTGGTTTTTGTGTCAGCAACCTGATTCCGGCGTAATCAGTGAAATGGTGTTACAACCATTCAATCATCAGGCCATATAGCTTATACTTCAAATCCGCAGACATCTGGGTGATGCAGCAAAAACTCGTTCAACGCATCATAGTTTTTATCAGGTGATGTGATGCGGTAAAGATAAATGGCGTTGTGATTTTCCTTGGAGGACTTCATACACCGACAGCCAAGCCCCTTAGATAAGCACAAGTCTTCTAGCTGTGTCCGGAACATGACTTTTCCTTCGTCTACTCGTATTCGGTAGTCTTTCACCTTATGAAAGCGTCGGATATATTGTTGTACGGGTTCCAGAATAAACAACACCACAACCACCATGCTTGTTACAACGAGGGCAACCGGATAGTTATGATTACCGATAGCCATTCCAAGTGCCGCGGTTGTCCATACCAGGGCCGCTGTTGTTAATCCGTTTACTGAAATACCTTCTTTAAAAATTACACCGGCACCAATGAAACCAATGCCGGTAACGATATTGCTTGCAATTCGGTCGGCGCTCATGCCGCTGCCTAATTCTTTGGATAAGATGGTATACAGACAAGATCCCACACAAATCAGAATCATGGTTCGGAAGCCGGCCGGTTTACTTCTGAACTCTCGTTCAATACCCAGGATAGCGCCGATAATAAAAGCAAACGTAACCTGAATAGCCTCTTCAATATAGAGATGAATATCCATGACAATAAAGGTAACGCGAATTTAGTGGCATTTGAAATAATCAAAGGGCTCTTTGCAGTCCTTGCACTGGTACAATGCTTTACAGGCTGTTGAACCAAAACGACTAATCTCGCGCGTGTCGGCGGATTGACATTGCGGACAAGGGACTACCGGATCTTCCTCGAGCAATCCCTGTAGGCGCATTGATTGGTTGGAAGTCATTCGTTGGGGAGGAGCGATACCATAAGACCGGAGTTTTTCTTTTCCGGCGGCTGTCATCCAATCGGTGGTCCAGGCCGGGCTCAACGACTGACTCAGATTCAGGTTTTTAACACCGTGTTCTAAAAATTTCATGCGAATCTCAAACGCGATAGCATCCATTGCGGGGCAACCCGAGTAGGTGGGTGTGATCACCACGTCGACGCTCTCGTTGGTAACTTGAACATCCCGCACAATACCGAGATCGAGAATAGACAACACCGGAATTTCGGGGTCGGCTATTTGTTCAAGCCACGAGTATATCAATTCACGATTGAGATTTTGCATCGGTTGCTGCATAATTGTTGGTAGATCGATTACCAGGTTGCGTTGGGATAGGCGCGTTGCAGGTATTGCATTTCAGCTAACATGAATCCCAGGTGTTCGGTATGTTTGCCGGTCTTGCCACCGGTTTGCATGAAGCAGTCGGCTGGGAATATCAGGGTTGCTTCTTCGAAGACCGTTGCTACGCGTGTTATCCAGGGTTGTTTCAAGGCGGTCATCTCCACAGGGTCGCCGGCTGTGGGTTCAAAAAACTCGCCGGTATAAGGCCATAAAGCTTGTATGGCATGATTCATTCGGGTTTTGCTTTCTTCGGTTCCGTCTCCGAGTCGAATAACCCATTCGCTACTCCATTTAATATGATAACGGATTTCTTTCAGGGATTTTTCAGCGATGGCGGCCAACCGTTCGTCAGTACCAGTCTGCATTTTTTCAAACAACAATTCCTGATAACTTGAAAACAGAAATTGACGAAGAATGGTATGTGCCCAATCGCCTTTTGGTAATTCACAGATCAGCAGGTTTCTGAATGCGCGTTCATCCCGAAGAAAAGCTAGGCTGTCTTCGGTGTGATTGGTTCCTTCGGTCGCATTCAAGATGTCAGCGGCATATTGGTAAAATAAGCGGGCTTGTCCAACCAGATCCAATGTGATGTTCGTAATGGCGATATCCTGTTCAAGTACCGGACCATGACCGCACCATTCGGCATTCCGCTGTGAAAGCACCAGACAGGTATCGGCTAAAAATAAGGCGGGTGGTAAGGATGTTGCAAGCATGGGTAAGTGGTGTTTTACAAAAAGAACAGTTACATGTGTTTCAGTTCATCCGGCAGGTCGTAAAACGTTGGATGACGGTAGACCTTGTCTTCAGCGGGTGTAAAAAACATATCCGCTTCATCAGGGTTACTCGCGTGAATGTGTTTGCTTTCGACTACCCAGATGCTTACACCTTCTTGCCGGCGCGTATACACATCCCGTGCGTTTTCCACAGCCATTTGTGCGTCGGCGGCATGTAGACTACCGGCATGTTTGTGATCGAGGCCCTGTTTGCTTCGGATAAACACTTCCCACAGCGGCCAAGTGTTTGACGACAGTGCGGAAGCTGGTTGACTATTGTCTCCGCCGCCATCCGGAATATCACCGTAATAGTGTTTGCGTAATAAATTCATAAACGACATAGTAAGCTGTTTCTGTTTTTTGGGTAATGATATCTATCAGGCGGCTTGCTGTTTACGGAAACGCTTAGCCGCGTGTACCATAGATGCTTCGCGCACCCAGGCGCCGTCTTCGTGTGCTTTTCGTCGCGCTTCGAGTCGTTGTTGATTGCACGGACCATTGCCTTTCACCACATTCCAGAACTCGGTCCAGTCAATCTCACCAAAATCGTAATGGCCGCGGGCTTCATTCCATTGAAGGTCGGGATCCGGCAACGTCATGCCCAGGATTTTGATTTGTCCGACGATCATATCCACAAACTGCTGTCGCAGTTCATCATTTGTTTTACGTTTGATTTTCCACTTCATGCTCTGATCGCTGTGTGTGCTTTCGCTGTCTTTCGGACCGAACATCATCAGGCTGGGCCACCACCATCGGTTGATCGCATCCTGACACATGGCTTTTTGTTCGTCGGTACCTTGACTCAGTACGAGCAGGATTTCAAAACCTTGCCGCTGATGAAAACTTTCTTCTTTACAAATCCGAACCATGGCGCGCGCATAGGGACCATACGACGTCCGGCAAAGCATCACCTGGTTCATGATGGCCGCACCGTCTACCAACCAGCCCACGGCACCGATATCGGCCCAGCTTAAGGTTGGGTAATTGAAGATGGAAGAATATTTTGCCTTTCCGCTATGCAGGTCGTCGATCATTTGATCGCGGCTCATACCCAGGGTTTCGGCAGCTGAATACAAATAGAGTCCGTGGCCGGCCTCATCCTGCACTTTGGCCAGTAAAATAGCTTTGCGTTTCAGCGATGGGGCGCGAGTGATCCAGTTCCCTTCGGGCAACATGCCTACGATTTCACTGTGTGCATGCTGGCTGATCTGCCGCAGATTGGTTTTGCGATAGGCGTCCGGCATCCAGTCGCGCGGTTCGATTTTGATTTCCTGATCAATTTTTTGCTGGAAAACGGTTTCGACGTCGAATGAGTTCATAGAAGCGGTTTTAGCTGGGTTAAAGATACGCGGTTATCGGATAAAACTAACAACCGTTAGTATAATTTGTTTGCATTATCGGGTGTCAAAATCGATGGTAACTGATTCGGTCAGTGGGTGCGCCTGACAGGTAAGGATAAAGCCCTGGGCAACTTCCTCGGCTTCCAGCGCATAATTGACGTCCATAGACACCTGACCCTCAATGAGTTTGGCGCGGCAGGTACAGCAGACGCCTCCTTTACAGGCAAAGGGGAGGTCGGCACCTTGTTGTAGTGCGGCATCCAGAATGTTTTTGCCGTCGCGGGCCAACCGAAAGGAAAACTGCCGGCCATCCAGATTAATGTGGATGGAGCTGAGAGGCCCTGTTTCTTCCGGTGTCTTGTCATTGTCTTTTGGTTTTTGCTGTCGTTGACCGGGCGATGCGAATAATTCGAAATGGATTTGGGTTTCCGACACACCTTGGCCCATCAGGTAATCACGTGTGGCAAATATCATGGCTTCGGGTCCGCATACATAGACCGCATCGAGGTTTTGGTAACGGATCAGTTTACCGAAAGCGGCCAGTTTTTCATTGTCAATACGACCATAAAGAATGTCGGCGTCCATCCGTTCCCGACTCAATACATGAATGTGGGTAAAGCGGTCTACGTAACGGTTTTTTATTTTTTCCAGTTCTTCAAAAAAGAGAATCGAGGCGCGGTCTTTGCTCCCGTAAATTAGGGTAAACCGACTATCCGGTTTGGCGTGTAGGGTGTGTTTGATGATCGATAGAATGGGCGTGATACCACTACCGGCTGCCACGGCGAGGTAATGCCCGCCGGAATCCGAATTGAGATGTGCCTTAAACTGACCGGTTGGTGGCATCACATCGAGGACATCTCCTTTTTTCAACTGTGTGTTTGCGTAGGTGGAGAAAAGGCCGTCCTGAATTCGTTTAATCGCTACCGTTATAGATTGTTCATAGGGCGCTTTGCAGATGGAGTACGATCGGCGGATGTCTTCTCCGTTGATCATGGCGCGCAGCGTTACGTTTTGGCCTTCCCGGTATTGAAAGCTGCTTTTTAGTTCATCCGGAACATGAAAACAGATAGAAATCGCATCCGGTGTTTCCTGTCGGATATCCTGAATGGTCAGTGCGTGAAAATGGGTAGCCATAGGTGCTTATTTAATGATGCCGTTAAAGAGATGATCAATCAATACGGATTCCAGTTCTTTTTTGGAAACCCCGTTTTTATTTCGCTGCCAGAATTCAAGGCCGCGTACAGCCGAAAGCAATGTGAAAACAACAACCTTCGCGTTCAGGTTTCGAATTTCTTTTTTTCGGATGCCGGATTGTACCAGTGCGATTAGTCTGTTTTCGTATAGTTTACGCTGATGCAGAAAATTACTGAGAAACGGATCTTTCAGTTGTTTCCATTCGTGGTTGGCCACAAATACAGCATCATATCGATCGGTCATCATGTGTACATGAAAGCGAACGATATCGGTTAAGCTTTCGATGGCGCTCTTCCGTTGAGCCTCCGCTTGTTCGATATGCTGTATAAATGCATTGGCCACGTCAAAGCAAATTGACTGCAACAGTTCGTCTTTGGAACCGATATGATTATAAAGGGAGGCCGCTTCGATATTCAATGATTCAGCTAGCTCGCGCATGGTGGTTGCGGCAAAGCCTTTGCGCCGAAAAAGCCGGGCGGCATTTTCCAGGATAAGACCTTTTTTATCGGCATGGCGGGCAACGCGCAGACGGGGCATAACGATGTCAAAACTAACGATTATTAGTTTTTAAGACAACGATTTAATCAAAAAGATTATCGGACGAGGGTGCCTACTTTTTCGCCGGCTACTACGCGGAGTAAATTTTCCGGTTGGTTCATATCAAAAACAATGATAGGCAGTTTGTTTTCCATACAGAGGGTGAAGGCGGTCATGTCCATTACGTTCAGCTTCTGCGCGATACAGTCGGCAAATGAAATATGGCCGTATTTGGTGGCCGTAGGGTCTTTTTCGGGATCAGCCGTGTAAATGCCGTCTACGCGCGTTCCTTTGAGGATTACGTCGGCTTTTATTTCAATAGCTCGGAGTGATCCGGCTGTATCGGTGGTGAAGTATGGGTTACCGGTGCCGGCTCCAAAAATAACGACGCGTCCTTTCTCGAGGTGTCGGATGGCGCGGCGGCGGATATAGGGTTCGGCGATCTGATCCATATTGATCGCGCTTTGCAGGCGCGTGTACAAGCCGGCTTTTTCGAGGCCGCTTTGCAGGGCCATCCCGTTGATAACCGTGGCCAGCATACCCATATAATCACCTTGTGCCCGCTCGATGCCGGTTTCTGCTTCGTTCATGCCCCGATAGATATTACCTCCGCCGACCACCAGGGCAACCTGTACACCCAGTTCGGTTACTTTTTTGATGTCAGCTGCATACTGGGCTATGACAGTTGGATCAAGACCAAAACTGTTCTTACCCATGAGGGATTCACCGGAAAGTTTGAGCAGGATGCGTTTGTACTTTGGAAGCATGGTTGATTGGGTTGAGGGGCTTTATGATGTGGATTCAAATGTACCGAACAAAGAGAAAGATAAAAAAAACCCGGTTACAATAACCGGGCTTGATGTGTTGTTAACCTAAAGCAACTCGTTTGAACTCGGTTACTTTCAGGTCGGCCTGTACGCCTTTGAGGTAGTCGGCAACTGATTTGTTCCCGTCTTTCACGAAAGGCTGAGCCATTAATGTATTGTCTTTGAAAAAGCGATTCAGTTTACCCATGGCGATTTTTTCAGCCATCTCAGCGGGTTTACCTTCTGCTTTCACCAATTCGATTGCAATTTCTTTTTCTCGGGCGATCACGTCGGGAGCGATATTCGATTCATCGACGGCCAGCGGGTTCATCGCAGCGATTTGCATGGCTACGTCTTTACCGGCTTCCTCAGCAGGGGCGTTCATACCTACGAGTACTCCCATGCGGTTTGCCCCGTGGATATAGCTTGCGACAAATGGTGCTTCAACGCGCTCAAATTTAGAGATCTCGATTTTTTCACCGATGGCAGCCAGTTTATCGTTGATCATGTCGGCTACTTTAGCGCCATTGATTTCAACCTGATTGAGTTCTTCGGCTGATTTTACGTTGTGACTTACGGCGGCATCGGCGATGCTCTGAGCAAACGACACAAAATCTGCGTTTTTGCTCACAAAATCGGTTTCACAGCTGATGCATACCACGATACCAGCTTTATGGTCGCTGGTGGTTTTAGCGATGACCACTCCTTCTTTGGCTTCGCGGTCGCTGCGTTTAGCGGCCACTTTTTGACCTTGCTTACGCAGCCAGTCGATAGCGGCTTCAAAGTCGCCGTTGCTTTCGGTCAGGGCTTTGCGGCAATCCATCATACCGGCGCCGGTTGCCTGACGCAATTTATTGATATCTGATGCAGTAATAGTGCTCATGTTGTTTTGTTTTAGGGATTAATCGGAGTGGGATTATTTGCGGGCGGGTGAACGACGTCTTCCGCTGGGAGAAACACCACCACGACCGCGTTTTCCTTTGTCATCACCACCTTCGGGCTTTTCTTCAAAGCGGGCGGCGCGTGCTTCCGGACTTTCTTCTACATCACCTTCCTGATCATCATCCTTATCTGCCTGACGCTCTTGTAATCCTTCGGCGATGGCGGCTGTGATATAACTGACAATGATGGCGATTGATTTGGTGGCGTCGTCATTTGATGGAATGGCAAAATCGACTTTGTTTGGATCGCAGTTGGTGTCAACCATACCAAATGTAGTTATATTCAGGCGGCGGGCTTCTGCGAGGGCGATGTGTTCGTGTCCGATATCTACCATGAACAAAGCGGCTGGGATACGACTGATTTGTGCGATACCACCCAGCACCTTTTCCATTTTTTCTTTATCGCGTGTGAGGGTGAGGCGCTCTTTTTTTGTCAGGTTTTCGGCACTACCGTCGGCCAGCATTTTTTCGATGCTCTGCATCTTCTTAACGCTTTTCCGAACGGTGTTGAAGTTAGTGAGCATACCACCCAGCCAGCGCTCGGTTACATACGGCATGTTCACGCGTTGGGCACACTCTTGTACAAGCTCTTTCGCTTGCTTCTTAGTAGCCACAAACATGATTTTCTTTCCGCTCCGGGCGATTGATTTCAAGGCGGCGGCGGCTTCCTGAAGACCTTCAACGGTTTTGTTCAGGTCGATGATATGGATTCCTTTTTTCTCCGCGAAGATGTAAGGGAGCATTTTAGGATTCCACTTCTTTTTCAGGTGACCGAAATGGACGCCGGCTTCAAGGAGTTGCTGTTGTAAGGAAGTATTTTCCATTTTTATAAATTGTTTAGTTGGTTGTGGTTTGGTGGTTGGTGTTCCGCTCGGCAAATCAACCATACAGAACACCAATCATCAAACTGAAAAAATATTAACGCTTGCTGAACTGGTAGCTTCTTCTTGCTTTCTTGCGACCTGGCTTTTTACGTTCAACCGAACGTGGGTCACGACGCAACATGCCGGCTGCTTTCAGTGCCGGACGCAACTCAGCGTTGGTTTCGATCAGCGCGCGAGAGATCGCCAGCTTGGCGGCTTCGGCCTGACCTTTTACGCCACCACCGGTTGCATTCACCAGGATGTCGAATTTACCAATGCTTTCTGTGATTTTCAGCGGCGCTTCGATCTGGTTTTGCAGGTATACCAGCGGGAAATAGACCTTATAGTCTTTTCCGTTTACCGTGATCTTACCATCGCCTTTGGAGAGAAAGACGCGGGTTACCGCTTCCTTTCTACGACCAACAGCATTTTTTTGCTTTTCCATTGTATCAATTGATTGAAAGTGTTATTTGATTTTGTTGAAAGAGAGTTCAGCGGGCTTTTGCGCAGCATGTGGATGCTCGGCGCCAGCATAAACGAACAGCTTTTTATACATTTTTCGGCCCAGTCTGTTTTTTGGAAGCATACCCTTGATGGCGCGCTCGATGACTACTTCGGGACGGCGCTTCAAGAGGTCTTTGGCGATCTCGCCTTTCAGACCACCGGGATAACCGCTGAAGGTCAGGTATTCTTTCTCATCCATTTTGTTTCCGGTGAAAACCACTTTTTCGCAGTTGATCACAATGACAAAATCGCCGCAATCGACGTGTGGCGTGTAGTAGGCTTTGTTTTTACCGCGCAAAATGGCGGCAATCTTAGAACACATGCGGCCTACGGTTTGATTAGTACCGTCTACAACGTACCATTTGCGTTGTACGGTAGCCTCGTTCGCATGCTTCGTAGTGAAGTGTAACTTGCTCATGTTGTTGATTTAGTCCGCAGCTATCCCTGCGGGGTTTAAAATTGGACCGCAAAGGTAGGTGTTTGCTAACGTACAAACAGCACGACAACACAATTATTTTTACAGACACCTCCGTAAGTGATTGGTTATCAATAAAAAAATTGATGCAAAAAAATCATGATCGACTCAAGGCCGGAAATTTAGGGCATTATTCGCCCATACAAGGGCAGATGCGGAGCTTATCTTGAATCGGGATGGCCAGGTCTTCAAACTTTTTGAACCCCAGGATGCGCTGGCGGATTTTTTCGAAGCCTTTAAAATGGCCGTCCGTCCCTTTTTCCCAATAAGCAAGTGCCTTCCGGTTGCTGATATCACAGAACTGCATGAGGGCAAATGCCGATACAATACCTGACATATGCCATCCATTCCAGCAGTGCACATAGACGGGTCCGTGTTGGGGGTCGGTGATCGCGTTTCGGACTTTAGATAGGAGGATGTGCATGATGGAGTCGTTGGAGGGAACGATGCTTTCGTAGGAGATACCCTGGCTTTTAAGCAGGCTTTGGGTTTGCTCCGGGAAATAATACTTGAAGTTTCGGCCGTAGAGGTAAACCATATTTTTAAATCCGGCCGACGACATATTAATGACGCCCTGTAGGTTCATGGGGTTGTCGTTGTTTCGGCTCAAGTAATTGTTATATACGTTGTTTGCGCCACCCCGGTACAGCGCACCGATCAATACAGTCCGGATATTACGTGCACCGGTCAGGGAGGCGTCGCCGAAACCGCTACTGCCCACATATTTTCGCAACAGCAAGGAATCGCAAGGAAGAATCATGCCGGTGTCAATGGCTTTTTGCCAGGTATGGTCTTCGTGAATGCGAACTGTTCCCCAGCCGTCTACTTCAATCAGGGTATCCTGATCATGGGAATCCGCACAGCGACCAGAAACGAATCCCAACAGCACAAGCGCAAGAACCAGGATATGTCTTTTCATGCTTTTCTTATTGTGTTTCTTTATTGAACTCTTTGTCGAAGTCAACATTACCAGCATCGAGCTCTCGGTTAATTTTTTGGATGGAGGCGATGAAGTCCTTTTTCCGTGAGAAAAGCCCCGCGTTTTTGATATCAGCCGACTCCATAATCAGATAGGGAATTTTCCAGTGAAAATCAGTTGTCAGGTAATCCAGCAAGGAGATGGTTCGGAAACCGAGTCGCATTTGCCAAAAAAAAACACCATCGGATTCTCCCAGGACACAACCAGCAGGGGCTTCGGTTGTCGGGTTTTGGGGTTTTCGGACCGGGTAGTACCACGACTCCAATCCGTTTTGATGAATTACACGGGCCAGGTAGCGATCTTTAACCGCATCAACCTGTATATACTCGGTTCGAATGCCCGGAAACAGATTTATGACTTGTTTTTCTTGGTATTTGAACCGGATCTGTCGGAAGGCATCTTTGGCGCATTCTTTATAATATTCTTTTTTCCCGGAGAAAACGGGCGCCCATCGACTTGGTTCAAATCCATCTTCCAGTGATAAATAGACATAGGGTTTATTGGGGGTATCGAGGGGACAAAACAGCTCCGCGCAGGCAGAACCAGGGGAACGTTTTTCAAACAGGGAACTGTCGATCGACCAAAGGGACGGAATCGACTCGGCATACTGCCAGCTTCCGTCTGAAAAAAGAATGATGCTGCGTCCTCTATACGTTGCCCGCCTGGTTAGCGTGTCTTGAGAGTAGGCCTGTGAAATGCAGAGCAGCAACAAGATGATTCCAACTATTCGCATGTTATTCTTCTAGGGTTTCCACCGGCGCGTCAATAACGGCTTTCTTTTTTCTATTTCGCTGTAACACGATCCATCCGGCGACAAGCAAAAGTAAACCAACCGAAACAATAACCAAGGTGATTGCATTGTCTTTCCAAAAGCTGTCGCTTGTTTTAACAAATTCATAAAACGCTTCAGGTGTGTTTCCGATAATGGAGTATGATGATCGAGTGTGTCCGACAATCATATAGCCTGAATCAGGAAGCGAGCCGGCGACTGAATACACAAATGAGTCGGCGATATTTTCTTTTTCATCAGTCAGGTATAAACAAACCGACTTGTGGTTAAAAGGGATTTCGCGCTGGATTAGCGCGCCGCTGAATTGAGGAAATTTTTTCCGCCATTTCATGGTGTCTGCCGTGATCACAACATCCTTATTTCCCGATGGAAATTCCATTTTTTCATCGCTTCGGCTCAGTGGATTTTTAAGCCAGCAAATCGCATTGGCGCCAGCTGCGGGCTGGTGTCGGATGTATACCCACATTTTTTTCTTCCGTGACAAGCCGGTTGCCATGATTCGGAGTTCGCCCGCGCGTCCGGATGGTTTCCGCTCTTTCAGTCTTGCCCGGAGATTAACGATTGAATCGGTTGGATTGTCAAGAATAAATGATGGTTCTTTCTTTCCGTTTTCCCATTCGTCAAAAACATAACGTGGATGAACATACGAAACGGATACAGGCAGCGGGATACCGCGAAAAAACAAGCCGGAATAGGGGTAGCCCGGGATTGTATTTCCTTCTATTTTAATGTCGGCGCCCCGTTGTTCATCCGCCTGTATTTTCAGGTTATACATTGATGATAGTCCGAATTGGTTAGCCAGATCCTGCATGCCTGAAACGGAACGACTTTCGGCAAATTTCAACAGCTTGTTGATACGACCTTCCCAGGAGCCCATCGACGTATTAAAATCTTTTCGAACCAGGTGTCGGGGGATTTCGGGCAACAACCAGTTTCTGAAATAACGAATGCGGTTTTGGATGCTGTCTTTGCTGAGGTGTGTTGACATCAGGTAACAGTACTGGTTGATAAACTGTTGTCGCAGGGTTTTGTTTTCTGTCAACTTGCGCAGGATGATGGTTGCCCAAGGTGGATTGAACCAGTCGGTCTCGACCGGACTCAATCGTTTAGCCAGGAAACTGAATGGAAGCGAGCCGAATGAGAGATCGGCATCATAGAAAATCCATCGGAACTTGTTGTCTTTTTCGGGTGAACGCCAATAGCGGATGTTTCCCCGCGAATCTTTGTTGTTGATATGGATTTGCAGGATTACGTAGTTGAAATAGTTGCGGATGCTCATTCTTTTTTCAACGGAATCGATATAGTGCGCGCTGTTGGGGTCGGTTGTTTCCAAAAACTGCAATAGTTCTTTGTATCCGTCGCCGCTGCCCATCTTGGGATTTCCGGTTCCGGTGAGCAGGTCGGCCTGTTTCACATCATGATTTGATTCGAGATAATCTTCGTTAATTTTTTCGCGGATGTTGTGTATGCCCCAATATTCCCCGTTTACAAACAACACAGAGGGCTGATAGGCCAGGTAATCTAAATCAAGGTCTTTGGCAATCGAAGAGCACATCATGTCTAAAAAACGAGTGCCATTGAATTCGTTGCCGGATACGCGCAACACCACCGAATTGAATGACCGTATATCTTTTACTTTAAAAAAAGAGGCCTTGAATTTTCCTTTGCCATATTCTTGTTTCCGAGCGATCACCCGCATCGATTTTTCGGGGTTTTGTCGGGTCATGCCCCCAAAGATTTTCAATCCGCAAAACTGACCGACCTCTTGCTTGCGGGCATCGTTGAAGAATTCAAAAAAGGCCGGTTTTTCAATGTCTTTCCAACAATTGCCGACCTGATCGCCGCTGCTGGTCAGATGTCCCCAATAGATTCCCCTTTCCGGGTCTGTCAGATCCGCCGGAGGGAGGATGAGGGTGGTTACGGGTAAGGTTGTAGAGAACGCAACGACATAGGTTCCAACATAAACCGTGTCAGTCATTCGTCCGTCTCGTTTTAATCGCACACTGACGGCCGTTACCCGGCTCAATAGAATGGGACTGGCATACAGTAGCGTTGTATCGGTAGGTGTATTTCCATCCAAGGTATAATACAGGCGGTCTTGTGCACGCGCGGTCAAGCTGAGCGTAATTTCTTTTTCATAAAACCCCGGCTCGTGGCTTATGGTGATACCGTTGTTGCTGATTGATGACAATGGCGCCATCACCACTTTTTGCGCCATTAATGGCGTGTGAAACAGCCAGCTACAGGCTAAAAAAACAAGACCGGCATTACGCCGAATAAATGACATTCGCATGGGCATGAAGGTACGAAAACCAATTATTTATTTTGAGCATACGTTTAAAAGAAGTAAGCCAGTACCTTTGTTTCATGATTCAATTTCGACAGGACACACTCCAAAACGGCCTCCGGCTTTTGGTTCACGAGGACACCAGCAGCCCGATGGCGGTTGTCAATGTGCTCTATGATGTCGGTGCCCGGGACGAAGACCCGTCGAAAACCGGCTTTGCCCATCTTTTTGAACACCTGATGTTTGGGGGCAGCATCAACATTCCTTCGTATGACGAACCCTTGCAGCTGGCAGGCGGTGAGAACAATGCGTTTACCACCAATGACCTCACGAATTATTATTGTCAGTTGCCCGCCGATAATATTGAAACGGCTTTTTGGCTGGAAAGCGACCGGATGCTCAGTCTGGCCTTCAGTAAGAAAAGCCTGGATGTGCAGCGAAAGGTCGTTTGTGAAGAATTCAAGGAGCACTATATCAATAAGCCCTACGGGGATGTTTGGCATACGATGCGCCCGATGGCTTATCAAGTACACCCGTATCGCTGGATGACCATCGGGGCCGAACTTAAACACATTGAAGAGGCTACGCTGCCTGATGTAAAAGCGTTTTTTCAAAAACACTATAACCCCTCCAATGCCATACTGGTTGTGGCCGGCAACGTGTCGTTTGAACGCGTAATGGCGTTGGCTGAAAAATGGTTTGGGCCGATACCGGCCGGTGAAAAATATGTTCGCCATCTTCCGGTAGAGCCTGCGCAGACGGAGGCGCGCAGCAAAGAAGTGCATGCCGATGTGCCGCTCGATGCCCTGTATAAATGCTGGCATATGTGTTCGCGTACGGATTCCCGTTATTACACCACCGACATCATAACCGACTTATTGAGTGGCGGCGGTTCATCCCGGTTGTATCAGCGTCTGGTCAAAGAGGAAAAGTTGTTCAGTAACATAGACTGCTATCATTTTGGCAGCACCGATCCCGGGTTGCTAACGATTTCCGGAAAACTGGTCAAAGGTGTTGATATGAAAACAGCTGAAGCGGTATTACAGGAAGAACTCGAAAAAATCTGTACGGAAGCCGTTCCTGAAACCGAGTTGCAAAAAATAAAAAACAAGGCGGAGAGCGCCATGGCTTTTGAAGACATGAGCTTGATGAATCGCGCATCAAACCTGGCCATGTATGCATTGTTGGGCGACCCGAATATGATCAACACCGAACTGGGACAATACCAGCAGGTAACCGCCGCGCAGGTGCTGGCAGAATCGAAGCGGATATTCCGTGCCGAAAATAGCAGTACCCTTTATTATCACAGTCGCTCCTAATGAGCGCATCCTTTAATGTTTGCTGATATGAACCGAAAACAAGCCCCCGCCATCACCGATGCGGTTGATTATACACTTCATCTGAAACCATACCGCTTTTTTCGATTAGACAATGGCGTGGAGGTATACGCTGTTCATGCCGGCGCACAGGAGGTTATTCAAATTGAATGGGTTTTTTCTGCCGGAAGTTGTTATGAGTCGAAGCAAGCGGTTGCGGCCACGGCTAATTACATGTTGAAAAACGGCACAAAATCCAAGTCGGCGTTTCAGTTAGACGAGGCCTTTGAGTTTTACGGAGGCTATTGTAATCGCTCGTGTTTCACCGACACCTCGCTGATCAGTTTGCATACATTGACAAGACACGTGGATCGGCTTTTGCCGCTGGTTCGGGAAATGATTTCCGAGTCGACTATTCCGGAGAGCGAATTGAGTATCTACAAACAAAACGCGGCTCAGCGCCTGAAAGTCAACTTGCAGAAATGTGATTTTGTTGCGGGTCGGTTGATTGATCAGTATGTGTATGGATCGGCGCATCCGTCTGGGCGTTATACAACACTGGAAGATATTGAAGCGCTTCAGCGAGAAGACATTCTGGCTTTTTATCAGTCGTTTTACCAGCAGGGACATTGTCGCATTTTTGTGAGCGGTTATCTGCCGGCCGACCTGGAGAAAACCCTGAATGCCTTGTTTGGTGATTTGCCATTTCGACGGGAAGCGCCGGTTTATCCAGCAATTGTTCGCCAAATGACAACAGAAAAAAAACACCGGATCATCAATGATCCTTCGTCGGTGCAGGGAGCAATTCGGATGGCTATTCCATTTCCTGACCGAACCGATCCCGACTTCAAAAAAGCCCAGGTGCTCAATATTTTATTCGGCGGGTATTTTGGTTCGCGGTTGATGAGCAACATCCGGGAGGACAAGGGATATACCTATGGGATTTACAGCTACATCCAAAACCAGTTACGGGATACGGCCTGGATCATTAGTACGGAAGCCGGCAAAGATGTTTGTGAAGACACGGTCAAGGAGGTTTATCATGAGATGAAGCTGCTCTGTGAAGAACGCATTGCTGACGACGAGTTATCGCTGGTTCGGAATTACATGATAGGAACCACCTTATCGGAAATGGACGGTCCGTTTTCCATTATGGCCAAATGGAAAAATATCATTTTGAAAGGACTGGACGAGCGTTATTTTTATGACACCATTGATACGGTCAAGCAGGTCAGCGCTGATGAATTACAGGCGGTAGCGCGACGTTTTTTCAAGCCGACTGATTTTTATGAGCTGATCGTGTATTGATTTACGCAATGACAATCAATCGGTTAGTTGCTTATTGGCGCATTCCCTCCAAAAAATTGTTGTCAAAAGCTATGAATTCTTATATCGGGATTCTATTTTTACGAGACCTAACGCTAACCTCTGTTCGATATCCTGCCTAAAACACCGTTTCCACCAACGGAATACATGATTTTACCATTCGCTTGTTGAGTACATGTGCGCATGTAGCTGACAGCACTATATATTTTGAGCGCTGCCTTTGACCGATTTCTTGTGGTTTCAGAGGTAAGCAAGGCCGGTGATGTCTATCACGGGCCATTTTTATTTAATCAAGCCAGGTCGAGTGCTGTGGACGGTTATGAAACAGGTGGTCTTATTCTGTCGTTTGCTGGAATCGTCCGGCGCCACTCAAAACATAGATCTTCTTGGCGTTGACCGGAACAACTTTTCCGTTTTTTGGTATTTTTCCGAAAACCGATAACAATAGTTTTTTTTCGTTGGCAATGACAGTTGGCAAGGATTCAAAGGAATAATATTTTCGAGATCCTTCCTCCTCTTCGCCTCCGTTATCTTCGGCCCTCGTATAAGCCAGTGCTTCTATACCATTCAGGTAAAGCGTATGTGTGTTTGTGCTTACGCCTTGCATCACATAGTTTTCGTCAATCAGCAAACAATACTGGTCGTCCCAAAGAAAAACAAGACTATATGTCGGAGGCTCTCCCCATGCGCCGTGTTCTCCCATTTTTTTGTTGGTGCGTTTGATATTCCAGATACGGGCCGCATCATCAAAAACCAATTCAATCATTCCGATTGTTGGTTTGCAGGCGTGGCATTCTTCGAAACCGCCCCAAGCCTCTTTGATCTTTGAAACCAATACAATCAACATGATTTTTTTGCCACCCCGTATAAAACGAAATACAGAATCTGGCTTGCAGTGATATGTTGTTCCTTCTGAAGAAGTCCACTGAATATATTCATCAGACGAAAGAGACATGCCACCCAGCACGCCATTTGCGACTTCGGTAGCGGTTACTTGCATTGGAAATGACTTAACGCCGTCCTGCGCATTAGTACTCAGAACGAACACGGAACAGACGAACAAAAAAAAGATTGAAACAAAGATTGGTCGCATCGTTGTATTTTAGGTTGTTGTAAAAATATAAAAACACCGGATGTCGGTTTTGCTGAATCAACGAGCCCGGCTAAGACAATCGTAACAATACTACTACAATTTTTTATTACAACATTGATTTTTTGCAGATAGGGATTCACACCTGTGCGGCGGTCTTTGTTTTTTACGGCAACACCAATTGCGAAACCAACATTTTTCTAACAACAGCAAACAACCAGTCTTTTTTGACAACGCAGGGTTTATCTTATGTGTACATTAGACGGTGCGACTGGCGATTGACTGATGACAGAAGCCCTATTTTCTCGTGCTCAATCAATTCCAGGCATTAACCAAAAACCGGATAACCATTGACAAAGACCGCTTTTCAACAAGTACAAAACCCGGAATTCTTCCACGTGTTTTATAAGAGTCCCTTACCCACGATTTTGGTCGATTTAAACACGGGCATCATTCTGGATATAAACGAACAATTTACTGTACTGAGCGGATACACCAAAAGCGAACTAGTTGGGTATAAGGCATCCGGGTTCAATTCAATTACAGCGAAGGCGCGAAGGGAGTGGTATAAGGAAACGAATCAAAACCAATCGGTAGTAAACTTTGAACTTCGGTTCAAAACCAAACAAAAAAAAGAAAAACGATCTTAAACAACGCACAGCTGTTTGTCATTGACGATAAAAAGTATCTTATATCAAGTTACATCGATATTTCGCGCGAGCGGACAACCAACAAACAACTGGCCGCATCACGACAGAAGCTTCATTAGGAACATGAAAGACTGTCGTGGCTCAATGAAACCAGTCGGCGATTGTTTCAAACCGAAAACCTAGAAGAAGGGCTGAGGGAAATCTTACAGACAGTTCTTACGTTAACCGATTCGAAAAAAGGGTACATAAGCCTTTGTGATCCCGAAACGGGCAAGCCATCTACGCGTCTATCCATCGGCGTAGACGACAAGTTGTTATCATGCTTCAGTGAGCATCTGATTCTCAGCGGAAGCCAACTCCAACGGGCAATTGATCAAAAAAAACAAATCATCTTCAAAGACATCACAACCACCTGTAGCGGTGATTTGTTAGCGTTAGCCTCCGCTAACGAACTGAAATCGGCACAAACAACCCCTTTTTTCAGAACAAACGGTGAGCTATTGGGCCTGATTTCCATATTCTCTTCTCGTAAAGGAGAGCCGGATCTATTTATTTTGACGAGCCTTGAATTATATGTCCGTCTTGCGGAAAAATTTATAGAACGGACACTTGCTTTTCAGGAAATTGAAAGTCAAAATATCCAGCTCGACGAAAAAATAAAAGAACGAACGGCCGAGTTGATTACCCTTCTGAACAAGGAAAAGCAAACGAACGAACAAAAGTCAAGGTTTGTTTCGATGGCATCCCACGAATTCAGAACGCCCCTAACCGCCATCCTTTCGAGTTTATACTTACTTGAAAAACAAGCCGACCCCGAACTGCCACCCCGTCAAAAAAAACAAGTAGACCGAATGACAGCCTCCGCGAAACACCTTGTTCGCTTGTTAGATGATTTTCTCTAACTGGAAAAACTGGAGCAGGGCAGTGTAACAACCGCGCCGGAAACATTTGATTTGTTGGCCTTTTCTACCCAGCTTGTTGAAGAGATGAAGGGAGTATTAAAATCGGGACAGCAGCTGGTTTTCTCGTATGAAGGATCCAAAAAGACGCATAGCTGCAAAAAATCCATCCATCACATCTTGCTTAATTTACTAACGAACGCCAGCAAATATTCTGCCGAGGGAAGCACCCTGATTTTCTCCGTAACCAATGGAAGCCATCCGGTATTTGTTGTAAAAGACGAGGGCGTTGGAATATCGGCTGACGACCAGCATCATATTTTTGAAAAGTAATTTCGTGCACAGAAAACAAGTCATATTCAAGGAACGGGACTAGGACTACACATTGTGAAGCATTATGTGGAGCTGTTGAACGGTGTTATCGATGTAGAGAGCACTGAAAACCAGGGAACCACGTTTACAGTCAGGCTGCTGGGCGCTTCTCCGCGTCGAAATAAAAAACCCACCAGTTAAATGGTGGGCCCGCCCTTAAATCATTTAACCTTTCCCCAGTTCTCACCGCTTCGTATACGGTATAACGTCATCTCGCTGACTTTATACTTTGTAGCGAGTTGTTTATAGGTTAGCTTTCGCTTGGGGTTATTGAGTGTGTCTTTAATGGCCTTAACCTGAGTGGCCGTCAGTTTGAGTCCTACCGTTTTGCTGGCCTGTTTTTTCTTATAGGCAATTTTCAGCGGACTCTTTTGCTGATGGGAAGCCACTTCTTCTTGCGTGGCCCATTTCAGGTTTTTGGCGTTATTGTCGCTTTTCTTGTGATTCAGGTGAATCACATACTTTGCTTTGGGCGATTTTTTTGTGCAAAAAATACGCGCCACTTCCCGGTGAAAATAAATGGTTCCGTTTCCGTTTTCAAGATGAAGGTTGAGGGTACGATAGCCGGATGTGATGGATCCGTTCAGTAGCTTGCCGTCTTTATCCACCGACTCGGTGTAGCTGGCGGCGCGCCCCTGATTAGACACTGCATATTTTTTTTGCAGTGTTTTGTAGCCTGGAAACTGCATTTGTTTCCAAACCTCTCCTGGATTTTTCTTGATCATCGGTTTTCGTTTTAAGCAGTTAGATTGGGATAAAAAATTGAATGGCTTTCAAGAGAAAAGCGAATTCGGTTAAATATACCAAAAAAAATAGCTAATTCGATAATTTGTTTAAAAAATCGTCCTCTGTTAATAACTTGATTCCAGGAATCTTTTTTGCTTTCTCAACCTTGCTGCCGGCATCCTCTCCAACGACCAAAAACTGCAGTTTGCTGCTTACGCCGCCGAGGATTTTTCCGCCCCGCGATTCGACCAGGGCCTCGGCTTCGCTACGCTTCATTTTGGTCAGGGTGCCGGTGAAGAGATAGGTTTGTCCGGTGAGCGCCCCGTCGGTGTTTTTGCGTTCCGCCGCCCGAATGCAAACACCGTGCCTTTCAAGCGCCCGAATGGTTTGTTGATTGATGGGATTGTGGAAATAGTCTACAATGCTTTTGGCCACCTTAGTGCCCACGTCTTCAATTTGCATCAGCTGTTCTTCGTCCATCGCCTCCAGATCGTAGATCGACGTAATCTGCTGTGCCAGCGCCTTGGCCGTGGTTTCGCCCACATACCGGATGCCCAGTGCATAAATTAGCCGGTGCAGGGGCTGCGTTTTGCTTTTTTCAATGGCCTCCCTCAGGTTGGTAATCGACTTGGCGCCGAAACCGTCCATCGTTTCAATCATCGAAAAGTCGATCGAATAAATACCGGGAATATCCGTCAGGATTCCGTTCTCAAAGAACCGCTGCAGATTGGCTTCGCCCAGGTACCGAATATCCATGGCGTCTTTACTCACAAAATGCAACAGGCGCTCCAGGCTCTGGGCCCGGCAATGACTGTTTACGCAACGCCAAACCGCCTCTCCGGTTGTTTTGTGTAGCGCCTGATGACAAACCGGACAATTTTCAGGAAACCGAATTGGCTGTTCGTTGCCTGTTCGTGCTTCGGGGATTGATTTTACAATTTGCGGAATAACATCGCCGCTTCGTTCAATCAATACCTGATCGCCCAGCAGCAGGTTTTTTTCCTGAATATAATCCTGGTTGTGGATGGAAATGCTACTGATGGTGACACCGCCCACGGCTACCGGTTCAATTTTAGCCACAGGTGTAACCGCACCAGTCCGACCAACCTGAAACTCGACAGATAACAGCCGGCTGGTGGCCTGTCGTGCTTTGAATTTATAAGCGATAGCCCATCGCGGATGATGCGACGTCATACCCAGTTTTTCCTGGATATCCAGGGCATTCACTTTAATCACCATGCCGTCGATTTCATAATCCAAGCTATCGCGTTTGTTTTCGAAAGATTGTACCTCGGTGATAACAGCTGCGATGCCGCGTAAGCAGTTCATTTCTTTTTTTGGACTTCTAAAACCCAGATCCCACAAGAGGTTCAGCGACGCCTCGTGCGTTTTGAGCTCTTGTCCGTTGGGATCGTATGCGACATAGCTGATATGGTACAGGAAGCCTTCCAGGTTTCGTTTACGCACAACCGTTGGGTCTTTCATGCGCAGGGTGCCGGCTGCCGCATTGCGTGGATTGGCTAATGGAGGCAGCCCCTCCTCCATCAGCGTTTCGTTATATGTTTTGAAGTGCGATTTGTTCATCAGCACTTCTCCGCGGATTTCGATTTGATGGATCCCGTATTTGCTGAAAGGTGCTGACAGCGGAATAGATCGGATCTGCCGGATATTCGGTGTAATGTCATCACCCACCACACCATCACCACGGGTAACACCCCGAACCAGCAAGTCATTTTCATAAAATAGAGAGATGCTGGCACCGTCAAACTTGGGCTCAACCGTATAGGTTATTTCATCCAGACCGGCGGCCTCTCGTGCTTTGCGGTCCCAGTCGAGCAAGTCTTCGGCGGTATATGAATTTTCCAATGACAGCATGGGTACAAGGTGCGCGGTCTTGGGAAAATCTTTGATAAGAGCGGGCCCAACACGTTGGGTCGGGGAGTCGGGTACGATACAATCCGGATGGGCCTTTTCGTAGGCCTCCAGTTTTTTGTAAAGCATGTCATACTCATAGTCGCTGATCAGCGGATTGTTTTCGACATAATATCGGTGTTCATGAAATCGCAGCAGATTTCGAAGCGCCGACAGGTTTTGGCTTGTCACAGAGGCATCCATCCATTGCTTCGTTTCGGTCAAATAGGTGTTCACAGCGTCTTTCGAGTACATGTTCTTTCTGTTCCTTCAAATGTAGCACATCGAACACCTTCGTCCCGTACTTTTGAAAAAAAGAAAGCATGTTTTTAAGCACGTGGTCGAGAGTGTTTGTCGTTTTGTTGTTCTTCTATTCGTGTACCACAACCCGGCCAGCTGATCAGATTGTATATAATGCAGTTATTTACACCGTTGATTCTTCGTTTTCGGTTCAATCAGCCATGGCTATCAGAAATGGACGAATTCTGGAAACCGGAGATAGCAAAGTGATCCGACGAAAATACCGAAGCGACAGTCTGCTCGATGCCGGCGGGCGAGCCATCTTTCCCGGATTTATTGATGCGCATTGTCATTTTACTGGTTTTGCTACCGATCAGTGGACCTGTGATCTGACGGGCACCCGTTCGTTCGACGAGGTCGTTCAGCGGCTGCGTGACTACAGCAAACGGGCTCCGGCGGTTTGGTTATACGGACGGGGCTGGGACCAGAATGACTGGCCTCAGAAAGTATTTCCGGACCGGGCTTTGCTAGATAGTTTATTTCCCGACCGACCAGTTTATTTAAAACGGATTGACGGACATGCGGCGCTTGCCAATCGGAAGGCGCTGGAGCTTGCCGGCATCTTCTCCGGAACGAATCCCCATATTGTGCCACAGGTTGATGGCGGGCGTTTTGAACGAAAAAACGGACGTTTGACCGGTGTGTTGATCGACAATGCCATGGAGGGGGTCGAACGGGTTATTCCGGCTATTCCGGATTCGCTGGCCAAACAATATATTCGTTCGTTTCAATATCGTTGTTTTTCGTACGGCCTGACCGGGGTACACGATTGTGGTATCACTGAGCAACAATTGTCGTTGTTGCAGCAGGAAGAACGGTCGGGTAATCTAAAGATGGGTGTGGTTGTTTATTTAACCGATGATTCGAGTTATTATGATCGTTGGATTGCATCCGGCCCGATCGTTGGAGATCGCGTACGGGTAGCCGGGTTTAAAATCTATGCTGATGGGGCCTTGGGTTCACGGGGCGCTTGTTTGTTGCATGATTATCACGATCAGCTCAACTGGAAAGGGTTTTTACTCAAAGACATCCGAACCATCGAATCGACGGCCCGCAAACTATCGGCTTCATCCTTGCAAATGTGTACACATGCCATTGGTGACAGCGGGAACCGTGAAATACTACGTGTTTATGGGTCTGCGCTATCTGGTAAAAACGATCGTCGGTGGCGCATCGAACATGCGCAGGTTGTGGATCGGAAAGATATTCGGTTGTTCGGACAGACCGGCATCATTCCTTCTGTTCAACCTACACACGCCACCAGCGACATGTATTGGGCAGAAGACCGTCTGGGTGCTCAGCGTGTGCGGTCTGCGTATTCGTACAAGGCATTATTGAATGAAAACGGTTGGATGCCATTAGGTACTGATTTTCCGGTGGAAGAAATCAACCCGATCAACACATTTTATGCGGCCGTGTTTCGAAAAGACAAAAAAGGATATCCGTCCGGCGGTTTTCAGGTTGATGAGGCGCTGACCCGGGAACAGGCAATCCGGGGCATGACGATTTGGGCAGCCAAAGCGGCCTTTGAAGAGCGGGAGAAAGGCAGTCTGGAACCTGGTAAATGGGCTGATTATATCATTCTCGATACCGATCTAATGCGAGCTACTGAAAATGAAATTCTCGGAACCAAATTGATACGAACATTTATTCGCGGCAAGCAGGAATTTAAAGCCCAATAATTTTCCAGTTCCGTTATATAAAGTACCTTCATATCAAAGCAAAACAGATTGTTATGACAAAAAAATTCTGGTTCATTGGCGGAGGGGTTCTGCTCCTTGGTATTATTGGGTTTATTATCTACTCAATGATGACGCCCAAAGACCTCGCCCGGCATATTCCAAACGATGCCGTTATGGCTGTTCGGGTTGATATGGCGTCTATGGGTCAGAAAATGCCCTTAGACCAAATGAAAGACCTCAGCTTTTTTCAGTTTATAAAAAAGGATATGCCCGCCAAAGCGAGGGAGCAGTTTGAAAAAATCATGAAAGACCCTAAGGCGTCCGGCATCAACTTTTTACAGTCGCCGTATTTTTTCCTTACACCCGGGTCCATCGATTTTGAGGATGTGACGATGGGTGTGGTCGTTGGTATCGCTGACAAGGCCTCCTTTGTAGAAACCTTCAAGGCAATGACCAAGGGTGAACTATCCAGTAAAGAGGAGGGAGGCTTTACGGTATTTTCAGATGACGACATGGCCAAACTGCTTGTCAGTGATGAAGTGGCTTTTTTCCTTTATAAAAATCCGAATTCCAGAGCAAGCCTTTTGGAAACCGCCAAGTCGATGCTTGATTTGTCCAAAGACAAATCACTGGCCGGAAATGACGGGTTCTCAACCTTTTTGAAAAACGCGGGCGACATCAGTATGTACATGAATAAGAGCGCGTATAAAAAAATGTTCAATCAAAGCCCTCAGGCAATGTTGTTTTTGGGCGGTGGTCTTTTCAACGATATGATCGACGCATACCCAGTCGGCTATAGCATCTCCTTTGAGGAGGATCGTATTTTAGGAAAAACCATTCCTGACCCGGCTGCCAGTAAATCGGCCTCTTATTTCAAAGAAACGGGCCTTTCCGAAAAAGACCTGACATGCTTAGATCCGAATGGCACGCCGCTGATGTATATGACGGCCAATGTACAGGTGAAAAATATCATCACTGAGGTGATGAAAAACAGCTTTTTGAAAGCCGGCATAGAAGAAGAACTGATGCCACTTGGATTGACACAACAAGATCTCGAAAGCTTTTTGGCGGGCAACATCAGCATCGCCCTGAATGATATACAGTATACACCTGTTTTTTCAGAGTTTGACGGAACGGAGTTATACATGAAGGATAAACCGCTGTTCACTATCCACGCTACCATGGACAATACAAAAGCATATGATAAAATACTGGCCATGGGCGGTACAAATCTCGTAAACGAAGGGGGTCTGATTGGCCTGGAACTTAATCCATACAACAACGATTCTGTGTTTCTGTATGTGAAAGGAAAAGAACTTTTTATATCGAATGTGTCTTCCAATCTGTCCAGTCTTCGTGACGGAATTAGCTGGAAGCCCCTTCAGAAGCAATACTTGCCCGAATTGGCTCAAAAAAACCCAATGGCGATGTTCGTCAGCCTCAATACAACGGCTTTTGAAAAATACATGAAAGGGTCCGGCAATGAGCAAGAAAAAGTGGCCATCAGAGCGGTCGTGTCTAATCTCAAACAGTTGACGGCTCACGTATCCGGAGACAAGGCCGAGGTTGAATTAACCATGACAGAAAAAAAACAAAACAGTCTCTGGCGGATGATGCTGATGGTTGATGACGCCTTCAAGGCTGCTCAAATGAACGCCTTTTAAATCAACATCACTGACTCTGCATTTTCAACATATTGAGCCACGAGCCTTTGAGTGTATAGCAACGAACGAATCGCTTTGGAAAAACGATGTGACGATCGATCCGGAAGGTGTTTACCAGGTATTGGCTTCCAGTGGTTCAGGAAAAACCACCCTGGTTTCAATTTTGGCCGGATTGCGTGGTGATTACATCGGCACCCTGTTCATTGACCAAAAGCCAGCAGCTGCCTTCCGTCCGGACGATTGGAGTCGGTGGCGCAGTAAGGACATGAGCATTGTCTTTCAGGACTTGCGTTTGTTTCCTGAACTAACCGCTATCGATAATATTGAATTGTCGGCCAAGTTATCCGAAACAGCGGCTGACCGCGTACACATAACGAACATGGCGGAGCAGTTGGGCGTAGCCCATAAGCTGGAGACAACGATGCGCTTTTTATCCTTTGGTCAGATGCAGCGGATGGCAATTATTCGAGCGTTGAACAGACCGTATCGCTGGCTAATCCTTGACGAGCCGTTCAGTCATCTTGATCAAAAAAATGCGGAAACAGCGTGGGCGCTAATCATGAATGATGTCCGAGAGAAAAAAGCGGGGGTTCTGATAACAAGTCTTGATCCATATACATTCATACACCCAGACCGTCAATTTATTTTATAATCTGCAATGCGATGAAAAGGTCTGTAATAACCCGTATTATATTTAAAACACATCGTCCCACCCAATTGTTGGCGGCGATGTTGGGTTGTTTGGTTGGGTTTTTATTGGTTGTTGTATCTGTTCAGACGTATTTGAATTTTCAGCAACTATTAAACGACAAAACGCAAACCATCGGTTCACAGTACCTTGTTTTAAATAAGTCGGTTTCCATCAGTAATACGCTGGATATGTCCAAAAGCGCATTTTCGTCCAAGCAAATTGATGATGTGCGTACGCATCCATCGGTGGTTCGCGTTTCAACATTTACACCTAATCAATTTGAGGCGATTGCTTTTTTGGAATTGAAAACCGGAGACGGGTCGGTTGCTTCTTTAAAAACGGATCTGTTTATGGAGAGTGTAGAAGACGGCTTTATTGATGTACAAACCAATGATTGGGGGTGGTCGCCTTCCGCAACTACGGTTCCGGTTATCTTACCAACGGATTTTATTAATCTGTATAATTTCACGTATGCACCTGCGCGTGGTTTGCCGCAAATATCCAGGGCTACTGCCGAGTTGTTCAGTTTCAAGATCATACTAAGCGATGCGTCCGGTCCGGTTACCTATACGGGTAAGATTGCTGGATTCAGCAACCGGATAACCTCCATGATTGTCCCCTCATCGTTCATGCAATACGCCAATACTCGGTTTGCTGCCCCTCAGGGGTCTGGCTCAGCCACGTACAGGCTCATTGCTGAAGTGCGGCCCAAACAGATGGCGGCGTTTCAGGATTTTTTGAAAGAAAAAGGATACGAAACCAACGAGGAGCTTTTGCGAAGCGGCAAATTTTCGGGCTTGCTCCAAGCCATACTCTCCATCGTATTTTTATTGGGTGCCGTGATGATTGTGAATGCATTCGTTGGTTTTATTCTCTACCTGCAACTGACCATCGCCCGCTCGAAGTATGAGTTGGAGACGTTGTTGCGATTAGGATATCGGCATCGTTCGCTAACCAGATGGTATGCCAACGGTATTGGAGGTATCTTGGCCCTGGTTGGGGGAACCGCTTTTGCTGCGTTGATCTACATACAACGAGAGATGCAACAATTTCTCGATACCATGGGCTTTACGGTTTCGTCATCCATCGATGGCTTTTCATGGCTAACGGGGATTGTGTTAATGGTGGTTTTGTACGGGCTTTTTCTCATTTCGGTTCGTCGTCAGATTTACAGTCTTGCCTTACCACGTTGAGTCTTCGAAAAAAGAAATACCCTTTACCAATGAACATCATTCAACTTCCTGAAATGCCTGAGCAGGAAAAATACATGCGGCAGGCATTACAAGAGGCGCGAAAAGCGTATGATTTGGGTGAAGTGCCCGTTGGGGCGGTGCTTGTGTTGGAGAACAAAATTGTTGCCCGTGCGCATAATCAGGTTGAGCTGTTGCGCGACACCACGGCCCACGCGGAAATACTGGCCATTACGAGTGCATTCAATGCGTTACAGGTCAAATATTTACCGGAAGCCGTCCTTTACGTTACGTTAGAGCCTTGTTTGATGTGCAGTGGCGCTTTGTATTGGAGCAAAATTGGTGCGGTGGTTTTTGGTGCGTCCGACGAGAAAAACAGTTATCGGAAATATACGGGGGCGACCAATCCGTTTCATCCCAAAACGCGCCTGACGGGCGGGGTTCTTGCTGAAGAATGCGGTCAGCTGATGACCGATTTTTTCCGTACACTTCGGTCGGTCTGATTTCGGTCATCCTGTTTCTGGTCGTCAACAAAACGCATACCTTTGTCGTTCTATAAAAAAACCACAATATGGCATTCACACTAGACCCTTTACCCTATGCGCACAATGCGCTTGAGCCGCACATCGATGAACAAACCATGCAAATACATCATGGGAAACACCATCAGGCCTATGTTGACAATTTAAATAAAGCCATTGCCGGAACCGAGCATGAGAGCAAGTCGCTGGAACAGCTGGTTGGTCAGGCGGGCAGTATCAACACGGCTGTACGAAATAATGGTGGCGGGCACTGGAATCATACTTTTTTCTGGAACAGCATGTCGGCGCAAGGTGGCGGACTGCCTACCGGGCAGCTTGCCGAGGCGATCAACAGCGCGTTCGGTTCGTTTGATGCGTTCAAAGAAAAGTTCAGCCAGGCCGGATTGACCCGATTTGGTAGTGGATGGGCTTGGTTGATCGTGAAAGAGGGCAAGCTTGACATTTGTTCAACCCCGAATCAAGACAATCCATTGATGGACGTCGCAGAAACCAAAGGAACCCCTATTTTAGGTGCTGACGTTTGGGAGCATGCGTATTATCTTAAATATCAAAACAGGCGCGCCGACTATATAAATGCGTTTTGGAATGTGGTAGACTGGCAGGTAGTAGAAGCGCGTATGCAAGCTGCGATGTAAGTAGCCGGTACCGCGACTATGTTCATTTTATTTTGGCCGTCCCATGACGGCCTTTTTCTTGTCGCCTCCAACCGTTTCGGCATTAGCACCAAATACCTACCTTCGTTTTTGAACCTATTTGATAATTATGAAAGGGATTATTCTGGCCGGCGGTTCCGGCACGCGGCTTTATCCGATTACCATGGCGATCAGTAAACAGCTGATGCCGATTTATGATAAGCCGATGATTTATTATCCGCTTACTACGTTGATGCTGGCGGGCATACGGGAGATTATGATCATTACGACGCCGGAGGATCAGCCTGGGTTTCAGCGGTTATTGGGTGATGGTGGGCAGTGGGGTCTTTCGTTGCAGTATGCGGTGCAGGAGAAACCGAATGGGCTCGCACAGGCGTTTGTGATTGGGGCTGATTTTATTGGCAACGACAGTGCGGCGTTGGTGTTGGGGGATAATATTTTTTACGGTAGTGGCTTCAGTCATCTTTTGCAGAGTGCGGCCAACCCGGAGGGGGCGGTCATATTTGCGTATCCGGTGAGCGATCCGGAGCGATATGGTGTGGTGGCATTTGATGAGCATAAAACGGCGATCAGCATTGAGGAAAAGCCGACCAGTCCTAAAAGTAACTTTGCGGTACCGGGTTTATATTTTTACAATAACGACGTCGTGAAGATAGCGGCATCTATTGCGCCTAGTCCACGCGGCGAATATGAGATCACGGATGTGAATCGTGTTTATCTTGAGCAGAAAAAGCTAAAGGTGGTGGAGCTTAATCGTGGTTTTGCGTGGCTAGATACCGGAACGTTTGATTCGTTGCATGATGCCAGTGAGTATGTGCGTGTGATTGAGAAGCGGCAGGGGCTCAAAATTGGTTGTCCGGAGGAGATTGCTTTTCGTATGGGGTTCATTGATAAAACGCAATTGGTTCGATTGGCGGATGGGTTGCAGAAAAGTGGGTATGGGGAGTACCTGCGGCGAATTATTTGACGGTTTAAACGATTTAAACCATTTAAACGGTGGTCGAGGCGTTTTTTGTTTTTTTCACGCTCCCTTTTCGTTGTTTTGCCGCCCCTCCCCCATAACCGCCCATCGATTTAATAACCACAACCATTCTTTGTAATAACTCAAATTATACCGCTCTGTCTTTTTTCGCACACCATACAGCCATAATTGATGATGGCGCCGTCATTGGCGCCGACACGCATATCTGGCATTTTACCCACGTAATGGCCGGTGCGGTTATTGGTAATCAGTGTGTGCTCGGACAAAACGTGCTTGTGGGCAATCGGGTTATACTGGGAAACAATGTGCGCATACAAAACAACGTCAGCGTTTATGAAGGAGTAGTCTGTGAAGACGATGTGTTCATCGGACCCAGCGCGGTGCTGACCAACGTAATCAATCCGCGAAGCGCCATCTCCCGCAAACACGAATTCAAACAAACCATCATCCGAAAAGGGGCGACCATTGGCGCTAATGCAACGATTGTATGTGGTAATGAAATCGGCACTTATGCTTTTATCGGCGCCGGCACTGTCGTTACCCGTCCGGTGAAACCCTATGCACTAATCATCGGAAACCCCGGCAAACAAGTCGGCTGGATGAGCGAAGCCGGAAATCGCCTCGTATTCAATGAACAAAATAAAGCTATGTGCCCGGAGACAGGGGTAAGCTATCAGTTAGAAAATGAACGATGTACTAAACTAACTTGATTAAGCCTATTTTTTTATAGCGCGGATAGCATGGCCAAAGGTTAACGGGGTCACCGATCGACCGCCACCACCATCTTGTGAACAATAACCGATATCCACCACCACCTGATTCTTACCTTCTTTTGATGAGGTCCACCAGTAGGAACAATCGCCCTCAGAAATAGTGCCCCAGTCATAGACATATCCACCGGGCTTGGCGGTAAATCCGGATCGGTTATCTGATTTAACCTCTACCCAGGTTAACCCTTCCTCGTCAATAAATGTTTCTTCTCCCAGGGGGTAGGTGGCCATGGCTACAGCGGCTTTTCCACAGGTAGACGAACCTCCGCCCAACTGTTTGAACAAGGCTTTAAAATCAGCATACGAAGGTATAGTAAAGCCAACCGGAATAAGGCCTCTCGGATCTGTTAAAGCAAACCCATTATAAAGCATCGAACCATTTTTTGTTCGGCGAAAACACCCGGTTTTTGATTTTGCAAAGTCGATCCATTGTTTATCGGATGTCGCTTCTTGAACAGCGTCCCCATTATTATATGTCGTGCTATTGATGTCAGCAACCATCCACTCCTGTTCTCCGATTTTGGTTGTTGGAACTACAGGTCCGATGGGCGTTTTGTTCACGCTATCTTTCTCCGTATTATCTGCGGACACCCCTGAATCTGTCTTTCCGGCAGGCGTTTCGCTCGCGTCTCCGCAAGCCAATAACGAGAGAAGTAGCAAACCGACAAAGCACAGTCTAATTAGAGAAGGGTAAAACATAAAAGAGTTAAATTTTGATGAGAATCTAAGATATCTATTTTTTTGTCAATCTTTAATTGGCGGATCTTGATATGGAAATCTAATCCTCAACATTCCTGCCTAAATTCGCGCTTTAATTATTGTGCATGTGCGGCATTGCCGGATTCATCGATTTTAATAACCAGTCCTCTGAGCCGATTTTAAAAGCGGTAACGGATGAACTCATTCACCGAGGACCCGATGGTAGCGGATACTCGTTTTTTCAAACAGACCTTGGTCAGGTCGGGCTTGGCCATCGCCGTCTTTCCATCATCGATCTTAGTAACGCCGCCTCGCAACCGATGCAATACCGTCAAACGACTGTAGTCTATAATGGCGAGATTTATAACTTTCGGGAAATCAGAAACACGCTGGAGGCCGAGGGTCACACCTTTGAGTCACAATCTGACACGGAAGTCATCTTGCATGCCTGGTATGCCTGGCGCGAAAAAATGGTCGATCGGTTTATCGGCATGTTTGCCATCGTGCTCTATGAAGCCGACAAACAGGCGCTCTATTGTTTTCGTGACCGGGCCGGTGTAAAACCACTGTACTATTACTGGCACAATAATCTGTTTTTGTTTGCATCAGAACTGAAAAGTTTTCATCAGCATCCGGGCTTTCAAAAAGAAATCAATCCGCAGGCGCTGCATCAGTTTATGCAGTATGGCTATATCATGGGACCATTGTCGATTTTTAAACATACCCACAAACTAATTCCCGGACACTACTTGCACTTGCACCTACCCAACCGAATCTTCAAGGTGCTGAAATACTGGGACGTGTTTGATGTATATCAGCAGCCAACCCTCGATATCACCCTGCCAGAAGCGGAGGTCGAACTCAAACGACTGCTATTGTCTGCCTGTCAATACCGGATGGTATCGGATGTGCCGGTTGGCGTATTTCTTAGTGGCGGATACGACAGCACGGCCGTAACCGCATTGCTGCAAACCGACCGTACAGAAAAAATAAAAACATTTTCGATTGGCTTTCGGGAAGATGATCACAACGAAGCGCCTTTCGCCGCCGCCGTAGCCACGCATCTGCAAACCGACCACACGGAATATATCTGCACTACCCAGGAGGCCCAGGACATCATACCGGACATACCGTACTACTGTGATGAGCCGTTCGGCGATTCTTCGATTATTCCTACCACGCTAGTCAGTCGCCTGGCCCGCGAGCGTGTAACCGTTGCCTTAAGTGCCGATGCCGGCGATGAAACCTTTGCCGGTTACGCCAAATATCCGCAGGCGCTTCGCTTGCTGAAAAACCTGACCGGTGTACCATATCCACTCCGAAAAACGGCCTCATATATGGTTGGCGCCACACCCGACTGGCTGCTGAAAGCAATCACCCGAAACACCGCCGTGTCTATCAAAAAAAAGCGCATCGAATCCTTGCTACGAAAAAAAGAACTCAATGCGGCCGACATACTTGATTTGCTGATGTCACAGGTGTATACCAATGAACAGCTTGCCGGTCTTTTAACCGATACCGTTCGCCAGCCACCCAGTTATTTTTCATTAAGCTACCTGCTGAATGACCGTATTGGTTCGCTGAACAAGATGCTCGCCATGGATTATAAAACCTATCTCTGTGATGATATTTTGGTAAAAGTAGACCGTGCCGGTATGTCGGTTTCACTGGAAGGACGGGAACCACTGCTTGATCATCGGCTGATTGAATTCGCGGCCCGGCTACCCGAGTCTTATAAGCTGCAAGGAACAACCACCAAACAGATCCTGAAAAATATCGTTCATGAGTATGTGCCGAAAGAAATCATGGACCGTCCTAAAATGGGATTTGGGGTACCGGTGTTCCGCTGGCTTCGATATGATCTGGCCCATTACGTAAACGAATACATGAAGCCCGCCGATTTCAACAAGCACGGCTTGTTCAAACAAGAAGGGGTTAACCACATCATGAGTCGGTTTCAGGCTGGCGACCGCAACTATAACAGCCTATTCTGGTATTTACTCATGTTTCAGATGTGGCACCGCCAATGGATGGAATAATCCAAACCAATACAATCTGCGGCTTTTACGAAAGAACACATCGTATAATTACGAGCCATCCGAATCATTATTACGCAATCTTTCTCATTACAGGTGAATTAGGCAATTTGAATGACTAGCCTCCGTTTAAGGAGAAAGCTTATCTAACCCGAAACCTATGAAAAAGACGATCGCCCTCGTGGTGTCATACAACCGGCTGCCCCAATTGAAGCAATGCATCAACGCCCTCCGAAAACAAACCAAACAACCCGATGCCATTTTAGTAGTTAATAACGGAAGCTCTGACTACACGTCTGTTTGGCTCGACCAACAACCGGATATCATTCATCATTATCAAGACAACAGCGGCACCGCCGGTGGGTATCATGCCGGATTGCTTTGGGCCATGCAAAATGGGTATGACTGGGTCTGGTGCATGGATGATGATGGCTTACCCACCGCAAATGCCCTTGAACAGCTGATGCAGCATGCTGATGGCGGAAACAGTCTGTTGAGTTGTGTGGTGATTAATGAAGAAGATAAATCCAGCTTGGTTTGGCCGAGTAAAACCCATAAAACCCTGACCGATTGCCATCAGCAAATCCTGTCGGGTGAAGCCCATCCGTTCAATGGCACGCTGCTTCATCGCCGAATAATCGAGAAGGTAGGCTACCCGCTAACCCATCTTTTTTATTGGGGCGTTGAGCGTGAGTATTTGTATCGGATCATGCATCAATTTGATATTCCGGTGAAAACCATTGGCGATAGCGTGTTGTATCATCCGCCGTTTCATTATTGCCATAAAGAAGAGTGGGATTATGCCACTTCATGGAAAATGTATTTCTACATTCGAAATCGCTATCGCGTTTTACAATCCAAATACAGTAATCGGCTAATTGCCCTTTACCATTATGTATATTTCATTGCCGCATTTTGTCTGTCGGTATTGATGTATCAGAAACAGAATCTGGTTAAGAAAATCCTTTTTGTTTTCTGGCCGATGCGTGATGCGTTTTTATCGAGATACCATGCTACGCCTGCTATTATCCGGGAAAATCTGCAGAAAAAAAATAAACAGAGTGCTTTTACCGTGCTACTACATCCATTTAGAAAATTGATATTAGATTTTTTCATACCGGTTCGCCTTCCGGAAGCACCCTCTTCGTGAAAATGATGATTAAAAAGTGCCTCGCCAACGCGGGGCTTTTTATAGGTATATCATGTAAACAAAGTACCTTTGATCAACTAAAAAAGCCGTTACATGTGTGGCATCGCCGGGTCTATCAATTTTCCGCTGAACACCCAAAAACTTGTCCAGACGCTCGGGCACCGCGGACCTGATCAGCAGCGAAGCCTACAAAAAGATAACCTTGATTTTTTTCATGCCCGCCTTTCCATTCAGGATCTGACCGATGCCGGTGCACAGCCGATGCAACTCCGCGATCGCTACACGATTGTGTTTAACGGAGAGATATACAACCACATGGAATTGCGCTCACGGTTTGCGTTGCAGGCCAATACGCGCTCGGATACCGAGACTATTTTATTGTTGTACGAAAAGCTCGGTCCGGCCTTTTTAAACGAGCTCGATGGAATGTTTGCCATCGCCATTTATGATGCCGAGAAAAAACAATTGTTTCTAGCCAGAGATCGCGCCGGTAAGAAACCGCTTCATGTTTATCAACATCAGGATACCCTTGTATTTGCCAGCGAACTCAATGCGCTTCGTTCTCAGGTTTCGTTGGAGATAGAAGATAGTCATTTCTTACTCTATTTGCGACTAGGGGTTTTCTTTCGGAGTCAGACTCCGTATAAAAACACCACCGAACTAACGGCCGGTACATATTGGATCATTGATACAAAAACCCTACAACAGGAAAGACATACCTGGTGGTCGATTGCTGATTTTTATCACCGGCCATGCAACGATAGTGTCGAAGAGGCACTGCAAAAAACCGAGATGTATCTTCAGCAAGGTGTTCGCCGCCGCGTTGAATCCAGTGATTTGCCGGTTGGTTGTTTTTTGAGTGGCGGGATTGACAGCGGTCTGGTGGTTGCCATGGCATCGGCCTGCACATCGAATCTGAAGACCATCACCGTTTCCATGGGCGGTAAATATGATGAGGCGCCCCTCGCTCAGTTGGTGGCAACAAAATATGGAACCGATCATCAGGAAATTACCATTTCATATGATAACCTGAAAAACGAGGTTGAACAGATTATTGCCGGATATGGCGAACCGTTTTTCGATAGCTCACAGATCCCTTCGTACTATGTGAGCAAGGCAGCAAAACAAATTGTAACTGTTGTACTGAATGGCGACGGCGCCGACGAGCTGTTTGGCGGCTACCGTCGGTATGTACCGTTTTCGAAATACGATTTTTTCAAAAGTGGAACCATCATTCGTTCGATGGCCGGATTGATTTCGGGAATTCTGCCGGCTTCTCATGAAAAAAAATCAACGTATTCGCATATCACCCGGCTTTTCTCCATGGCTTCGCGCTCCGACCTGGAAATTTATTTTTCGGCAACGATTGACATCATCGAGGGTTTTGAAAAGCATATACGCAGTCATGATCAGTCTTATCTGAATCCGATTCGGGACCATTTTCGCCGCATCACCAACCACCCGGTGAGCGGATTGAAAAAACTGATGAACATGGATTTCGACACGAACCTATTCAGCGATTTGCTGGTGAAGATGGACATAGCTACGATGGCGCATTCGCTGGAGGGACGGAGTCCGTTTTTGTGTAAAGAGCTGTTGGAGTATGCACCCACCTTACCCGACAAGTTGAAAATCAATGGAGCCACTACCAAATACCTGCTTCGTCGGTTGGGTGAAAAATACCTACCCTCGGAGCTGGTAACCCAACCTAAACGGGGGTTTGAAGTGCCGCTCAAAGACATGGTCAACAATGATCTCAATGAACTCATCCGTGGTTATCTCGACGCGTCCGATGCCCTTTATCCCGCCTTTTTGGACAAGGCGTTTGTGCAGCGAATGCTCAATGGGAAAGAGCTGGTTCCGTCGGAGAAAAGAGCTAAAATGATCTGGATGCTCTTTTGCATGGAGGTGTGGCACAAAAAAGTATTTCAGCGTGCTTGATTTACTACAGGATATTGTCTACTCTTCATCGTCTTTCATACCTTTGCCACCATTCAAAAAACAACAGGATATGAAGGTATTGGTAACGGGCGGTGCGGGATATATCGGATCGGTCTTGGTTCGACAGTTACTTCAAAAAGGCTTTCATGTGCGAGTGTTAGATAGCCTGAAATTTGGCGGAGAGGCCTTGTATGACGTGATGATGCACCCTCATTTTGAATTCATGCGCGGCGACATTCGCGATGCGGATGCAGTTACAACAGCGCTGGAAGGTATAGATGCGGTGGCGCACCTAGCCGCCATTGTGGGCGATCCGGCCTGTAAGAAATTTTCTGAGGAAGCAACAACCACTAACTGGACTGCCAGTGTGGCCTTGTTTGATGCGGCCGAGAAAGCAGGTGTCAAGCGATTTGTTTTTGCCAGTACCTGCAGCAACTACGGCAAGATGGCCGATCCTGATTCGTTTGTAACCGAAACGTCGGAACTCAGACCTGTTTCTTTGTATGCCGAACTAAAAGTTCAGTTTGAAACTTATTTACTGGATACGCGCAAGGATGCCAACATTTGTGCAACCGCCTTACGTTTTAGTACTGTTTATGGTTTTTCGCCCCGCATTCGGTTTGATCTGACGGTGAATGAGTTTACCCGCAATGCTGCATTGAATGGGGAGCAGGAAATCTGGGGTGCTCAGTTCTGGCGTCCGTATTGTCATGTGGTTGATCTGGCTCGTTCGGTGGTTCTGGTGCTGGAGTCGCCGGAGGAAAAAGTTCGATCTAACGTCTACAACGTTGGCTCTACGGAAGAAAACTATAATAAAGGAATGATCATTGAGGCTGTTTGCAAGGTGGTCCCGAACGTGCACGTGCATTATGTAGAGATGAATGAAGATCCGAGAGACTATCGGGTCAACTTTGATAAAATCAAACACGAACTCGGCTTTACCATTACCAAAACGGTGCCGGATGGTGTAAAAGAGATCTACACCTTATTGAAAACAGGCGTTGTGACCGATGCTTTCTCCGGAAAATTCAAAAACATCTAGGATTTTGTTGCTGAATTGATACAGGGCGAGGGGCCTTTCATTTACGAGGTTATTTTTCGTTTTTAATTGGTTTTTTCACGTCAAACAAGGAGAAAATATTGAAATAAATCGATGGGTACCGTTTAAATGGTACCACCTCCCACAAAATGTAATTCACAAAACATTGTCTATGTTTTTTTCCGGTCAAATAGGGAGAAAATGCTGAAACAAACCGCCGGGGACCGTTTAAACGGTACCACACTACATAAAACGAGGCAAAGACAGCATTCCCTATTCTCTCTTTCCCCCACTCATTGCTTCCGTTGAAATTTACCCCACCAGCTTTTATTATTGGGATTGTCACTAACATGCTGCAATTTGCATACGGGTAATAGACCCACCTATCATTTATTACGACTTGAAACAACACATATGGTTTTATTAAGCGGGCCAAATATGGCCGGGAATGAATGGAAATATGTCAAAGACTGTCTAGACACCGGCTGGGTGAGCAGCGTAGGCGCTTATGTCGACCAGTTCGAAAAAATGACTGCAGCCTTTGCCGGCACCCGGCACGCCGTAGCCACCAGCAGCGGAACAACGGCCCTGCATATTTGTTTGCTGATGGAAGGTGTTGGTGATAACGACCTGGTGATCACACAAAACATAACGTTTGTGGCTACCTGTAACGCCATTCGATATACAGGCGCTCATCCCGTGCTCATTGATGCTGATGAAAAAACATGGCAGATGGACCTCGATCTGCTCGACCATTTTTTACAGCATGAAACCGAACAGCGGGAGGGTGTATGCTATCATAAAAAAACAGGTAAACGGATTCCGGTTTTAATGCCCGTGCATGTATTGGGCAACATGACCGATATGGATCGACTGCTCGATCTTGCCAATCACCATAACATAACCGTTATTGAAGACAGTACAGAAGCCCTGGGTAGTTTTTACAAAGGCAAACATGCCGGCAGCTTCGGGAAAATGGGGACATTCAGCTATAACGGCAATAAAATTATTACGACAGGCGGCGGCGGTATGATTGTAACCGACGACGAAGCACTGGCCAAACGGGCCAAGCATCTAACCACACAGGCTAAGGCAGATCCGTTTGAGTATCTGCATGATGAAATTGGATATAATTATCGGCTGGTCAATGTATCGGCAGCAATGGGCGTTGCCCAGATGGAACAGCTTCCCGGATTTCTGACCCGCAAACGGGAAATCAGTTCGTTTTACAAACAAACCCTATCCGGTCATGATGATATCCGGTTTCAGGAGATACCCGATGGTGTTGAACCCAACTGGTGGATGCCAACGCTTTTTTCCGGTAAACAACGGCTATTACTACAGCGCTTGAACGAAGCCAAATTACAAAGCCGTCCTTTCTGGGTGCCCATGAATCAGCTCCCCATGTTCCGCGATTGCATCTTTGTACAACAACATGATCGGTCGGCATTTTTATACAATCATTGTTTGAGCATTCCTTGCAGCACATACATCACTGATGCAGACATGCAACGGGTTGTTGACGAAATTCGGGCTTGTTTGTAGTCGTCGGGAAACAAAATCATAGCGCATTGGTCCCGGAAATAACAACCAGACTCAGTGTACCGTGCTGTAAAGTCTCTTTATAATAGATAAAGCGCTTTCTTCGATCATTGATGATCGTTTGTCCGCCGCCAAATCCGGCATTGTCTTCCTGGATCGCGTACTCTCCTTTAAAATTATAGCTGTTAATACTGTAAGCGAGTTTTTTCTTTCGTAACACCTGGATTAGGCTGTCTACATTTTCGATTTTTACCGGCTGAACACCTTTGTTGTAGTCCGATTCCATGGAGGCGATATAGGATAGTGCGAATGGCCGATGCTGTGCGAACGATTGAATGGTTATAAATAGTGCAAATAATAACGAGAGGATTGTTTTCATACATGGAAGATTTTAAAAGGTATACAATCTGTTTTTCGAGAGATGAATGATTTTCAATCTAACTAACATAACCACACACTTCATCAATGACCATGCTAAAAATTCCATAAAAAAGACGCATAAATACGAACCATCTTCATTAACGACGAGGCTATCTTGATTACAGGCAGACAGGGGGTAGCCATTGAAAGATCCATAATATCGGCTTCTTTTAAAGAGGGCTCATCCAGTAATACACCAAGGTAATGCACGCCATACACCACTCGGCTCTCTGGTGTGTGCGACAGCCGATTTTTTGTTGCCGTTGATACGAATGGTGTTTTTGCTGTTCACGAAACAGAATGTCGTGTTCATTGAAAAAAAGAAAAGTAGTAAACATGCAGAATGGGGCGAGAACAATGTCGATTACAATACAAATCAAACGGAAATGCGCAGCAAAAAATCACGCTAAAAAAAGATAAAATTCGGCAATGCATTCTTCGCATTTACAATCACTTCGCTCTGAAACGCTCATGCTTCGTGCACGTATCTTTATAAGCCATTCATCATTTATCCAATCTTTCCTGATTATTAATCGTTGTCAAAACAAAAAATAAAAACTGTACATACTTAATCTATTTTTGCAGTCCTAATTTATGTATACTCTCCTGAAACGCACAACCGATTTGTTTTTGTCGCTGACGGCCATTGTAGTCTTGTTGCCGATTTTTGTACCGATCGTTTTGTTGTTATTGTGTACCGGAGAGCGGGATGTATTTTACCGACAACGGCGCATTGGACAAAACGGTAAGCCTTTCTGGATTTTAAAATTTGCCACCATGCTTCGGAACAGCGCCGAAATGGGAACCAAAGAAATTACATTGCGGAACGATCCGCGGGTAACACCGGTTGGCCGGTTTCTTCGTAAAACAAAACTCAATGAACTGCCACAGCTGCTAAATGTAGTTCGCGGGGAGATGAGCATGGTTGGGCCCCGACCATTGATGGAGGTGAGTTACAACCTCTACACCCCCGAACAACAGACACGCATATATGAAAGTAAACCCGGTATCACTGGCATCGGTTCCATCGTATTCCGGGATGAGGAGAAACTTGTTTCGGCCGCCTCAGATCCCCGGGCAACCTATCAAAACATATTTTCATACAAGGCCGAACTGGAAATCTGGTACCGCTCAAAGGCCAGCTGGGGATTAGATTGC
>CAZZJF010000001.1:0-71949 GCA_964654325.1 uncultured Ferruginibacter sp. | reverse complement strand
GGGAGAAGCCAAACTCAACGATTTTGCTTTCAACAAGAATCTCCAGGGATTTGCTATTAAAGAGCCTGTATTTTCCTTCAATAAGTTTCCGGGCGTGAACAAAGAACTGGGCCCTGAGATGAAAAGTACCGGCGAAGCGATTCGTTTCATCAAAGATCTGCGGGATCCTTATTTCAGGCAGTTGTATAAGGAGCGGAGTATGCATTTGTCGAAATAGTTTTTCATTCATGTAAGGTGCTGTTGGTTCGAACATGGTTCGTGTATGGTTCGAACCTGGTTCGTGCCTGGTTCGTGCCTGGTTCGTACATGGTTCGAACCTGACTCGTTGCGTATCATACCAATTGGAAGACGTTATTTACCTGATTCAATCCGTTGATTTTCCTTTTTTCGCTCTAGATGACGGCTGTATTTTCGGTTGATGTCCGTGTCGCGGCCTTATTTTAAAAAACCCATACCGCTGCTTCGCCCATTGTTGGGCTTCGGAGCGGGTATTTTCACCGGTTGGTATTATCCATTGCCAGTTTTTTTCTTGTTGATCACAACAGTTTCCCTTTTTGTGTTGCTTTTCTTTGTCAATCGCTGCCAATGGGCTATTCGAAGCCACTGGCTGATGCTTGCAGGTGTTGCCTACTGGGTACTGTTTTTTTCATTAGGACAATGGGTGACCTATCGCGCAGACCTTCGTCATCATGCCGATTGGTACGGAAATCAATTTCAGCCCGGTGATTCTCTTTGCCTGCGATTGCTGGAGCCGCTGGAAGAAAAAAAGAAAACCTATAAAGCCGACTGTCAGGTTGAATACTTGATACGGGGTCATCATCGAATCAAGGTGTCCGGAACATTGCCGGTTTATTTTCGAAAGGAAGATCACCAAAAACAACCAGTCTATGGTAGCCAATTCGTCATCCATAAGTCACCGCAGCCCATTCAGCCTGCGGGTAATCCCGGTGATTTCGATTTGGTTCGCTACCGGGCCTTTCATCAGCAATATCATCAGCTTTTTCTCAATGCTTCCGATATTTCATGGATCAATGAAACGCCCCCAACGGATTGTAAAACCTATCTATTTGCCTGGCGCGACTGGATATTGAGGCAACTTAAAAACCGACTCCCAACCGATGATGGCACCCTGGGAGTTGCCGAGGCTTTGCTTATTGGTTATCGTGTCGATCTGGATCCCGCAATATTGCAAGCCTACAGCCAAACAGGCGTTATCCATATCATTGCTATTTCCGGATTACATCTGGGGTTGATTTATGTAGCCCTCACCTGGCTTTTTTCCCAACTGCCGTTTGTTCGGAATGCATTGGTATGGCGCGGACTGCTAGTTTTATTTTGTCTGTGGATTTTTTCATTGCTTACAGGCGCATCAGCATCCGTGCTTCGTTCAGCGGTCATGTTTACCTGTATCGTAGTCGGTTCAATGGTTCAAAAGAAATCATCATTGCCCAATATGCTGGCCGCTTCGGCTTTTTTATTACTCTGGTATAATCCATATCTGCTGTGGGATGTAGGTTTTCAACTGAGTTACGCAGCGCTGGTGGGCATCGGTTGGTTACAAAAACGATTGGCCGGCTATTTGAAATCCAATTATTTTCTGTTGAATAAGGCAGGCGAGATGGCATCCGTTACAATCGCGGCACAAATCACAACATGGCCATTATGTCTTTATTATTTTCATCAGTTTCCGGTGTATTTTTTACCGGTAAACCTGATCGTGGTGCCCTTCTCTACCGCTTTGTTATTCGGAGAGATTCTAATGCTTATTACGACGGACATTGCTCCAATAAATAGCTGGATAACATGGTTGGTTAAAACAGGTTTGCAATGGATGAATGCCATTGTTACATGGTTTGCCGATCTACCCGGTGGTTTAATTACAAACATTCATTTCCCCGACTGGAGTGTAGGCCTTGCAATCCTAATGCTGATTGCCATGGATTGGTTTATTGAACGACAACGTCCTTTTTGGATTATCTGGTTGGCTGTTGTTTTTGGCGTTTTTCGTTTGCACGACCAATGGGTCATCGCGCAGCAACGAGGACTCGTTTTACATCAAAGCAAGCGGGGCTTTTCCATGGATGTCTTGTCCGGCTCCTCGTTTGTCCATCTGTGTTCGGATACCAGCTCATTCGCGACAACGACGTCCGATCCATTCAAAGGCCCCCGTCATCATTATGGATTTTCGGAGAATCCGTTAAAACGGATCCATCTCCCTTCACAACATATCCGCATGACGATGAATGGACGACCTATGCTTTTATTGAATACCCAACGAAAACAATTACCCGACACACTCACCGGCTATCACTGGATCATGCTGTTGGGCGAACCGCCGACTCAATGGCTAACCCGCATCGCACAAGCAAACCCTTCGCTTGTAATATTTATCAACTTGCCCTTGTGGAAAATTGACCGGTGGCGAAGCCGTTGTCAGACCGTAGCTTTGCCGCATTATTTCCCGGCCAACACCGGCGCTCTGGAACTTTTTGAATAATCGATTTAAACGAATGCCGTTTTATGAATAAAATCCGCACCGCCCTGATTTCTGTTTTTTATAAGGATGAGTTGGCTCCCATTGTGCATGCCTTACAGGAACATGGCGTACAGATATATAGTACCGGCGGCACGTTCGATTTTGTAAACGGATTGGGCATACCCTGCCACTCGGTTGAGTCGATTACAGGGTTTCCTTCGATCCTGGGCGGTCGGGTTAAAACCCTGCATCCGCTTGTTTTTGGCGCGATCCTTGGCAAACGGGATGATACTGCACATCAGCAAGACATGCAGCAGTACGGAATCCCACAGTTCGATCTGGTCATGGTCGACCTGTATCCGTTTGAAGAAACCGTTCGTGATATGGCCGCGCAGGCTATTATAGATGAATCTCCCATTATCGAAAAAATCGATATCGGCGGACCATCCATGATTCGAGCCGCGGCAAAAAATCATCGCGATGTAACCGTCGTGGCATCCCGCAATGAGTATCCATATTTGCTAAATCTGCTGCAGTCTCAACAAGCAGCAACCACGCTGGAACAACGCCGGGAACTCGCCATTCGGGCTTTTGATGTATGTACCGCCTATGATATGGCCATTTCCAACTATTTTCATAAGCAGTCCTTTACCTCGCCATATGGAACAATATCTCAATCATTGCGCTACGGCGAAAACCCCCATCAGGCTGCTGAGTTCCACGGTGACCTGACAGACCTTTTTGTACAACGTTATGGCAAACCACTTTCATACAATAATCTCGTAGACGTCGATGCGGCTATTCAACTGATACGCGAATTTGACCAAACCGTATTTGCAATCATTAAGCACACCAATGTGTGTGGCATCGCTCAGGGCGAAACACTTCAGCAAGCTTGGACAAAAGCCCTGGCCGGCGACCCGGAAAGCGCATTTGGTGGTGTCCTGATTTGTAATGCTCCGCTGGATGTAGCAACTGCCTCGATGATCAGCGATTTATTTTTTGAAGTGCTGATAGCGCCGGCTTTTGAAGAGGAGGCCTTTCAACTACTATCTGTCAAAAAAAACCGCATCCTACTCGAACTGAAAGAGTCGGCCCCGTCTACTCAAATGTACCGATCTATCTTAAATGGCGTGTTGGTGCAAGAAGTGGATCAGGGTAATTACAACGAATGGAAAGAAGTTGGTGGCCGTTCATGTTCCCAAGATGAAACAGGCGATTTGCAGTTTGCTAATCTGGTGTGCAAACATCTTAAAAGTAATGCGATCGCATTGGTAAAAAATAAACAATTAATTGGAAAAGGCTGCGGACAAACGAGCCGTATCGACGCGCTCCGACAGGCACTGGAAAAAGCACGTCAATTTGGATTCGACCTTACTGATGCCGTACTGGCAAGTGATGCGTTTTTCCCCTTCGATGATTGTGTCCGTATGGCTCATGCCGCCGGAATATCAGCATTCATCCAGCCGGGCGGATCGGTTCGTGATGAAGACAGTATCCGGTATTGCACCGACCATAAGCTGGCCATGGTTCTCACCGGCATGCGTCATTTCAAACATTAGTCACGTAAACGAATACACGCTTTTTGCTTTCTTCGCCCCATAAACCAAATCACCTTTCACTCCTGGCGCTGGCCGCAACCTGTATATTATGGGGCACTACCTGGACTGTCAGTAAACTGGCTATGGATAAAGCCGGTATCCCCGCATTACAACTGGCATATATTCGTCAATGCCTGGCGGCGCTTTGTTTTTTAGGGTACTTTCTGATTATGAAGCGAACACCCCTTCCCCGATGGAAAGATATCGGCTGGCTATTGGGTATGTCCGTTTTGATGATGGTCATGGCCAATGGCCTCAGTACCATGGGCCTAGATCATATTCCGGCCGGTATGGCCTCCTTGCTGGGCGCAACGTACCCACTCTGTGTGGTATTGATTGAATGGATTTTTTTCAATCAACGAAAGCTGAATAAAGGAACCATGCTGGGAATTTTTATTGGACTTGCTGGAGTGACGCTCGTTTTTTCCAATCAACTGAATTTTAATACCAAAGAGCCGGTGGCGCTGGGATTAACGCTTTCCGTTGCTGCCTTGTTGTCCTGGAGTTTCGGGACTGTTTTTTTATCAAGGAACAAACGGCCTATGAATCCCTATTATGCCATGGGATGGCAGATGCTGATGGGTTCCGCCATGGTTTTTCTGCTCTCGCAGTTGGTTCAGAAACAGATGCCCATTTCATCGATTACCTGGGAGGGATGGGCGTATGTGTTCTATCTGGTTGTGGCCGGTTCGGTGCTCAGTTTCATCGCGTTTATTTACACCTTGAAAACCCTGCCCGTGGCGCTCTCGTCGATGTACGCATACATCAATCCCATCGTAGCCATGATAACCGCTTATTTTTTTATCGGGGATACGATTTCATGGACAACCCTGATGGGTGCGCTGATTACGTTAGGGGGCGTCTATCTGGTAAAAAGAAGTAGCACACCGAAGGAATCCCCTATGGCTGAGCCGGAGCTGTAGTGCGGAGTATACGCGCATGCAGATCAATCCATTCGACATATGAGGATACATTGGCAAGCAGGTGATTATGAAAGATCGACACGGGCATTCCGCCCACTCGTTGACATTGATGCAACTGTGCGCAATAATAGTCCCAGGCCGCTGAGGCATCTATTTTTTCTTCAAAAATACAATTGGCATCCATGAACGAAAAAGGGAATACCCGTAAATCCGTAACACGTTCTGTTGACAGGTCATACCAAAGAAAGGAGCTTGAGGTCGAAGCTCTGAAGCCATTGATGCTACCATAGCCCATACTATACTCTTCCCGGATACCGGCATCAATCAGGTAGCGATATGTTTCGGGCAAGGCAAATCGAATATAATGTTGTCGACTGCGGATTATTTGTTTTTCGAGCGATTGTTCCAATCGGGTTTTTTCTTCAATCAAGCGCTCAGGCTGTTGCATGCTGTAATAGGAAGGATGCAGACCAATGTCAAAATAGTTTGCGATTTGACGGATCCGTTTTTGAAGGGCGGGGTTATTTGGTGAAATATGTTTGTCGTATCGGTTGTGGCTTTTTCCGGCCGGAAAGAAAAATAACGCCGGTGTGTTTGTTTCTTGATGACGCGCTATCAGGTCGTCGAAAATATCAAATGGATCCGGCTTGTTTCCAACTAAAACCTGAATACGGTTGAGTGAAGGTTGTTTCAGCCAGCCGAAAAGATTACGCAACCAGCCTTTGTGTAAATACGACCAAGCCATGTCGATATCATAGGTAATCATCGGCGACTGGGTTGCTATAGTCATTGATACAGCAGCCCATTTGTTTTGAATCAGCCATCGTAAATCCAATAACCAATGCTGAATAAGCGGTATGTGCAGAACGTTCATCCGGTATGCCAACGACTGCGTATGCGGGAAACGGCCATGCTCGTCCCGGACTGTTTCGGTGTACTCCTCATACCGGCTGATCAAATAAAAGACACTCGAAAAAAGATCAAAAGACCACTCCGCTGTTTCGGTTTGAAAAAAAGCGGGGGTGCTTTTCTCAGGGTTTGAAAAAGATGGATAGTGAAAACTGTTTATGGGCTGTGAACGGATACCGTTTTGTTCAAGGAGTCCAATGGGTGAAATATGAATAGCTGTATAAGAAATGGGCGAATCCGTGTAATTGATGATCGGATTATTCGGATCGAGTGCCTCCATCGAATTAATAAGTACATAATCGATTTGAAACTGCTCCGTAAAGATCCAGTCACAGATATAGTGTAACCTGGCGCTGCGTGTATGACAAAATACCTGTATCAAAGGAGCCACTGTCCTGTCAGGAGGACTTGCCTTTTTTTTGTTTTTCTTGCCAACGCTGATTGAACGTTTTTGAACTGAACGACAAATCGGATCGGTGCTTGGTCCATTGCGTGAACAGTCTATTAACAACAGCCGATTTGACCTGTCCGGGCGCACTGTTCATCAGCCCACGGTAAAGATTGGCGATTCGCCAAGCTTTCCAGGCCATTTTTTCAGACAAAGGTCCCAAGCCCTCTTTTACAGAATTGGCCCGATTATGGAGTAACAGTTCGTGAAGGTTGATCTTAACGGCGCAGACTTCAGTACAGTTGCCACAAAGTGAAGAAGCATAACTGAGATGCTTAAACGATTCCATGCCCGCCATATTGGGGGTGATCACACTGCCGATCGGACCACTGTACGTTGTTTCGTAACTGTGGCCGCCAATATTTTTATACACGGGACAGGCATTCAAACAAGCACCACAGCGAATACAGTATAAACTTTCACGCTGAATGGGGTCTTTGAGAATATTGGTTCGTCCGTTATCCAGTAAAATAACGATCATTTCGGTGGGCCCATCGGTTTCGCCGCGCTGTCGCGGACCGGTCAAGATGGTGTTGTAAACAGTGAGCTGTTGACCGGTGCCAAACGTACTTAGCAGCGGCCAAAATAAAGCCAGGTCATTTATTGACGGAATCACTTTCTCGATGCCTGCGATCACGATATGGGTTTCCGGAAAAGCGCAGGAGAGTCGTGCGTTTCCCTCATTCTCTGTAATTGCCACGCCACCAATATCACTAAGGATGAAATTGGCGCCAGTTACACCGACTTGCGCCTGCACATATTTTTTTCTAAGGATTTTTCTGGCGACTTGAGTTAGCTGTTCAGGGGTTAGATTTGGATCGGTACCCAGCTTGCGGGAAAAGAGATCAGCTACGTCTTCTTTACTTTTATGCATGGCCGGCGTAACAATGTGATAGGGAGGCTCGCCATCGAGTTGCTGAATATATTCACCCAGATCGGTTTCCACACTGTCGATACCGGCTGCTTCCAGGTGCTGGTTGAGGTGGATTTCCTCGGTGACCATGCTTTTACTTTTTACCAGTGTTTTACACTGCTTGGCCTGGCAGATACGCAAAATTTCATCCATGGCTTGCTGCGCGTTTTCTGCCCAGATTACTTTACCTCCGCGACGGGTAAAAGCCAGCTCGAAGGATTCCAGTTGCTGATCCAGCGTTTCAATCGCACGCCATTTGATGTTTTTCGCACGCTTCCGGGCAGTTTCCAAATCACTGAATTGTTGCTTGCCTTTTTTTACAGAGGCATCGTATTTGCCGATATTGAACAAGATTTTACGACGATGATCGAGATCGGCGGCTTTACGGGCACTTTTTTCCAGGAAGGAAGTGGTAGCAGGGTGCATATCAAGTACAAAAGTAGGGCAATTTTCCATGCACCGACCGTTCTGTTGAATGGATCAACGTGCATTAGGATTCAATGAAATCCAGGTCTCGGCCGTAGGTTTCATGCAGGTAGGCCAAACCGAGTAAAGCCAACAGCCAAACCAATCCACCGGTTATCATCAGGGATTCAGTTAGCGTAATCTGCCAGCGCGATTCGAGCCATTGATGAAACGGGACCAGAATAACCACAGCCCCACGCATGAAATTGGTGACGGTTGCCGTTGCCGTTACGCGCAAATTGGTGCCGAACTGTTCGGCGGTTAATGTCACAAACACAGACAGATAGCCACAGCCCAATCCCATCAGAAAAGAAGTCCACTCAATGGCGTGCTGTTGATATAGCTGAAAAAAATGCAGGATAGTACCGGTGATGGCCATGCCCATAAACAACAGGATGGCTTTCTTTCTCGAGCGAATGAATTGACTAAAGAGGCCGCTGCTCAGATCGCCCAGCGTAATACCTGTCTGGAATAGCATGAAACAAAATCCAAGTTCCAGACCGCTCAATTGATGCAGCCGGGCTAATTCGGGTGAAAGGGTTATAAGCAAGCCCACACTGTACCAGATGGGAATACCCACTAGAATGCATGATAAATAAAGTAAACTGCGTTTTTTTGATGCGAATAAAAGCCAAAAACTGCCGCGGGGCATTTGTTGTGCCTTTACTTTTTGAAACAAACCGGTTTCCATCGAACGCATCCGAAGAAATAAAAGTAAAAATCCGGTGAAGCCGGCACCGATGAAGGCATAACGCCAGGGAATAAACGTAGCGGCCAATCCGGCTGATACGGCGCCTAAACCACCCATGGTAGCAACCAGTATGGTTCCATACCCTCTTTTTTCAGCAGACATGTTTTCGCCTACCAACGCAATCCCCGCTCCCAACTCACCGGCAAGACCCACGCCAGCCAGAAAGCGGATGATCGCGTATGTGTTAACATCCTGAACAAAACCATTGGCGATATTGGCCAGCGAATAGAGGACAATTGAACCCATTAGCACCGTTGCGCGGCCGTTTCGGTCGGCCAGCATGCCCGAAAGAATACCTCCAACCATCATGCCCGCCATCTGAACAGCCAATAAAAATTCACCTTTCGATTGGATATCCGCTGCCTCAATGTGCAGGTCTTTCAATGAAGGGATTCGGTATACATTGAACAGGAATAAGTCAAACGCATCGATGAAAAATCCCAAACCGGCCGCTAAAACGGCGATATTGAAAACAGTATGGTATCGGGCTGAAGTATGCATGTGCGAACGTTGTTCGAACGAAAAAACGAACAACTGAGATGAATAATCAATGCACTTTTTGGGTAACCATCACACGGCATGTTTCTTTCAGCCAGTCAATATACATGACTCGGTAACCGGTAATTTTACCCATCGTTTTTCCTTGAAGGAACTTAATTTTCTCTGCTTCTGTAGACTGCATCCAATCCAAGGAATCTACAAGAACCTCGACTTCGTTTGTTTCATTCCGTTGATGGACAAAAAATAAGATCAACGACAAGACCATGATGATGATGTCGGTGATGATCGCTTCAGAGAAACTAAAAATCAAGTTGTCAGCCATGGCAATGATGACGGCCATGGTTATTGACAGAAACAGGTACGTCATTTCAATGATGGGAACTTGTTCCGTCCGGTAACGAAGGATGCCAAAAATGGCAAAGAGTCCAAGGCCCGTACCCACGCCCACTTCATTTTTATTGGTAACGTACATGAGTGCAAATGTTCCCAAGCCAATCATTGTGGAAGAAACGAAATACAAGGTGTTTTTCCTCAGCAACAGGTAGAGTATGCCATAGGCGATCAACAATAAAAAAACAATTCCCAGGTGGCTTAACATCACGGTGTTATTCATCGAACGGTTGGTTTAGTTTCAGTAAATTCTTATATATGGTAAAGAGGCCTTTTGCGTTTTGGGTGTCCATGTCCATACTGTGTATCAATCCGATGCCGTATTTCGTGAATGATGTCCTGTTTCGGTCAATAGGAAAGTCGATGGAGCGAATGGTTTTGTTGATATACGCTCTGGAACCTTTTATTTCAAAAATAAAAATATTGTCAAATATATCGGTTTTTTCGTGGCGATAGGGCGTAAATACCAGGTCGATGGTCATTCGTCCTTCCATGGCCTTATCCCATAAGATGATGCGTTGATATTCGATGTAGAGAATAGGCACAAGGCTGTTTCCATCAAACCCGTTCAACGAGAGGAAGGAGAGGTCGCTTTCGGTGAATTGTTCATTGAATTCGGAACGAACCCTGGTTTTAAAGGTTTTACCAGATACGCTTCGTTTGATTTCAAGAAAAGAGGTGTTGGTTTCGGTATAGATTCGTTTTCGAATTTTTGCCCGTTTTGATTTGCCACGGCTGTGGTCTTTAAAAAAATCAAGGGTAGGTGTATCCCAATAGAGCGTTCTGTATTCGCTGTATCGTTTGGTGCCGGTGGCCTGTACCATGAAACGGTCTTCGATTCCACGCAATATTCCGGGCAGATGCTGGACTGAGCCCACAAATTTTTCATCAAACCGCTCCATCAGGTCGATGGTGATTGCCTTCTCCAAGGGTAGTATTTCCATGGAGTTCAAAATGGTGGCAATATCGGAGGACGTTCCATTCATGGGGTGCAATTCGGATGTCGGAAATCAGACGCGAATGTAAATCTTTCGTTTGTCCATCCAAAATACGATCATCCAATAGACAAATATCAGAAAAACAGCATAACTGAGTGAGCCAATTCGTAAATCGGTCGCTATATTTTTAAAAATATGCTCATAGAGCCATGAAAACGGATTGAGTAAAATGGCTTCGCCCTGGTCATTAAATCGCCCGGTGTTGATTTGAATAAGGGTGCTTATGCGTGGCAGGAATCCGCTAAGGACAAAAATAAACAGGGGATTTTTACCAAATACGTTGAAGCAAGCACTCCAGCTTCCTTTTGCCGATCTGAATTCAAGGAAATAAATCAAACAGGATAAAGCCAATATGGCCAATCCGGTCGTGTAAACCGTGTACGAACTGGTCCACATCGTTTTATTGATCGGGAATACCTGATTCCAGCATAAACCGATCAGGGTCAACAGGCATCCGATAACGAACAAACGGGCAAGCATTTCATAGGTTTTCCCCTTTGTCCGGATCCAATCTCCAACAAAGTAGCCCAACCATACCTGCACAATGGCCGGAAGGGTACTCATGAGTCCCTCCGGGTCCACAACGGCCCCCTGTTTGTACAAGTGGTTCTTCCCCAAAAGAGCCAGGTCAATCGGATGTCCGAAATAACCGCTTGGAGAATAAGGGTCTGGCGGATGGCCCCATCCAATGCATAGACCCCAATAAGCCATCAACAGCAGGCCGGCGATAACCAAAACCCAGGCAGGCTTGAAAAAGTAGAGAAATAACGACGCCACGAAGAAGGTGATTCCAATGCGTTGCAGTACACCGAACAAGCGTATGTCTTCCCACGCTTTGAATGTCCAATGATCTTGCGACCACACAAAAAAAGGACACCAGCTTAAAAAAACACCGATTAAGATTAACCAGAGCGCTCGTTGGCTGATTGTCCGCAAAAAAGCACCGGCTGGCATCAGCCGATAGCGGTCGATGGTAAAGGCCAGGGCGTTCCCAACCGCGAAAAGAAAAAACGGAAAAACGAGATCGGTGGGAGTACATCCATGCCATTCGGCATGACGGAGTGGCGGAAATACATTTGTCCAGGATCCGGGATTATTCACCAGGATCATGAGCGCTACAGTGGCACCTCTGAATACATCGAGTGAATAGTAGCGCTGTTGCATGGGCAGATCGGCGCTCATTTGTATGAACAACCTTGGCTTCTAAGGTATGAAAATTGTACGCATTTTCTTACATCGGCACGTGGATGTCAGGAAACTCCTCAGCCCATCTAAACGTACAATGGTATTTGACTTGAAGTTCGTCGATGAAACGTGCCAGCAGGTTCAGTGAGGCGGTCGATTTAAAATGGAAATCGTGGAAGAGTATAATAGTGTGCCGTTGAAAGGGATGTTGGCGGGTAGTATCTGTAGCTACGGCTGCTATCATGGCTGAAACGGCAGCAGTATCTGTACTCTCACGGCTGGTCCACTCAAAATGCCAACCCAACAGCGCTTCGGTTGATTTTATGGAATCCAGGTACCGGATCATGTTTCCACCCACTCCCTTGGATGGGAAACGATAATTTTTCATGCGAAATGCATTGGTGCCCGGTAGCCTCGTAATCCGCGCATCGGCAGGCATGAACACTTTGTTGTTATGGATATCCTGCCACACAGCTTCTGGATATTGGTAGTAATTACTATACTGTCCGTTGGTTATGGCATGGGTGTGGGTATGGTTATACATTTTACAATTCGGTGTGTTTTTAAGGAATTCATAAATCAAACGATTTTTTTCGGAGCGGGTTATGTGGTCGCCGATGATGAAAAAACTACTCTTGACGTTTCTGGAAGTGAGCAGGTTGACAATATCCGGTGTCGATGCATGGGGTCCATCGTCAAAAGTCAGGTAGACATAATGGGTGCGATCAACTGACAGCTCTTTTTGGCCACAGATTTTCGATGAATCTTGTTTGGTGATGTTAGCTGCCAGATTTGAACGAGTCGGTATCGAAAAGACTGGCGCTATTGTCTCGGTTTGTTGGCAGGCGATTAGTTTGATTGCGAGTAAATAAACAATGAAATGATTGAAACGCATGTTCACACCGAATAAGCCATAAATCTAGCGATCCATTCCGGCTCACAACAGCATCTTGCTCAGCTTAACAGAAAATTATTATTACTCCTTCCAGATCTTACCGTCTTTGCTAATGAAAAAATAGGATGAGCCTGATTCTACTTTGGCCAAACCATTTTTAAAATCATCTGCTTTGTCAAATTGCGGTTCAATCAAGATCTTGCCGTCTTTGCCTATATAACCCCATTTCCCGTTTCGCAATACAGCGGCCATGCCTTCGCTAAAGTTTTCCAGATCGTCCCATTCGGTTTTGAGAATGAGATTTCCATCTTTATTGATTCCGCCCCAATGATCATTGATTTTCACCCGACCTACACCATCTTTAAAAGCCCGTACTTTTTGAAAAGAAGTTCCAAAAATATTTATTCCTTCTTTATTGATGTAAAACGACTGTCCGTTTTGTGTTACGCCCGCCACCCCATTGCGAAACGGCATGGCATCGTCATATTCGCCCGTGATCACCTGTTTGCGGGAGGCGTCCACATAGGTATATTTGCCATTGGCTTTCAAATAGGGGAAGATATTCCCAACATCTTGTTGATCGGAGTTGGAGCAGGCACTCAATACAATTAACAACACGAAGGGTAATAAGCACTTGTACATAATGATATCTCAATTTTTATGGGTTCTGATGCTGGGGTCAGTCTGTCAGTCTGCTCGCCAGCAATCCAAATGCAAGGTACAGAAATACAGGGAATGGGTTGGCCAGGCTAAACGCGCTTCCGACGAATCAGCCACAGGGCGATCAGGACACCCAAGCTGGTACCGCCCGCTAAAAACAGCCAAGCCATCAATACCTCCGAAGAAAGCCCGTCACCCCATTCCGATGAATACCAGTTTGGTTTTGCAGCCGGTATCAGTTGCGCTTCGGATCGAACATAGTACGAATAGTCCGTCGTGTCTGATCCGGATGACAGAACGCCTACGCTATCCAGTAAGTAGTGATTCCGGTCAGCTATACCAAATCGCATTTTTTCGGAAGCGAAGGAAAGTCCGCTATCCTGAATAAGGAAGACTGACTGGTCGGGAAACTGTTTTCGCCACTGGCTTGTATCGGCGGCAATGACCACCTGTCTGTATTTTGTTTGCTGGATCTGAGCTTGAAAACCAGAAACCGTTTCCCAAACCTTGATAGGATATGCCAAACCGCTTCCTAACCGGATGGAAACCCATGGCTTCGAAGTATCATTGACTTGTGCATGTACGCAGTTGATGAACGTTTGTTGATAGTGGGTTGATTTCTCAAGCGCTGCGAACTTAGCCGTGAGCTGTACGACGCTGTTTTTAGGTTCAATAACTGAGCGATGAGGATTCTTCTCTCCATCACTCCACCCCACGAATCGTTCAAATGGACTTTTAAGCTGAATAGACAGATCCAATGGTATTTCGCCAAAAAAGGTGCCGTTGAGTTGCCGGCTGGGTAAAGGATACCCATTGATGCAGATTCGATTGAGGCTATCGGTTGATGTGCCGGTCAATTGAAGCTGATAGGGTTTTTTGAGCTGAAAGCATTCGGCCAGATGTGCCATACTGGTTTTATTTCTCACTCTTGAAAAGGCGCGAAGATTTTCTACGTGCTTTTCCCATTCTGCGACGGATTGTTTGAACGTTCGGCGGTTCAAGTGCCTGGGCATTTCCGGGGCTAGCCAGTTGTGAAAGGTATTGATTCGTTGTTGAATGGATGAGTCACTCAGTAGGGTTGCCGAGAAAAGACAATATTGTCGGATAAAACGGTCACGCAACGTTGGGTGAGACAGGAGTTTTCGGAGGAGAAAGGTGTTTTGGGTGGGGTTGTACCAGTCGGTGGCTACCGGACTGATTCGTTTTGCCAGGAAGTTGAGATTTTCCGCCTGAAAGCCCAAGTCGGCGTCATAAAATATCCAGCGAAACCGGCCATCCAGGTTTCCGGCTCGCCAGAATTTGACGTTACCGCGCATGTCTACATTGGCCAGGTAAATTTGTAAAACCATGTAGTTGAAATAATTCGTCACATCCATCCTACGCTCTATTTCCTCGATGAACCGCGGGTTGTTCGGTTCCAGATTTTTAAAGTCCTGAATCATATTCGCATAGGCAACGGAACTGCCGAACAGCCGATCGCCATCAAAATGGAGAAGGTCAGTGGAGGCGCTGTCTGCGCCATGATTTTTCTCGAGGTAGGTCAGGTCAATTTTTTCACGAACATTGTGAATACCCCAATATTCGCCATTGACAAACAGGATCGATGGCTGATAGGTCATATGGTCGATGCGCATCTCGGCGGCAAGGGATGCACAAAGCATGTCTTGAAAACGGGTTTTCATGAAATCGCTGCCGGAAACACGTAAAACAAGCGCGTTGAATGTTCGAATGTCTTTAAGCGGAAAAATCCGGCCTTTAAATTTCCCGGGGCCGTATTTTTTTTTGGCGGTTACTTTCATGGATTTCTCCGGATTGCCGCGGGTATATCCACCAAATATTTTCAATCCGCAGTGTTGATGTATCGGGTTATCTCCGTTTTCCCGAAAAAATTCGAAGAATGCAGGGACTTCCATGTCTTTCCAACAATTACCCCAAGGTTTTTCATCATTGACCTTTCCGCCACCTACATAAATGCCTTGAACCGGATCGAAGAGATAAGTGGGGGGTATGATCAGTGTTGTGATCGGCAGTGTGGTTTTTTCACGAATCAAATAGGTCCCGCAAAAAAAAGTATCAGTGGCTCGGCCGTTGCGATGCAGCCGCCACGTGTATGCGGTTGTTTGCCGGATGTTGATTGGTGAAGCGAGGTATTGAGTGATGCTATCTGAATAATACCCGTTGGTTGTATATGACAAACGGATGTTATCCGGCATCTGAATCTGTAATAGAAGATCCTGCTCGTATTTGCCGGGGGTATGACTTATCGTAATGCCTGATTTTTTCAGTGATTTGAACGGAAGAACAACTTTTTGCTGGGCATCGGCCGGTAATACAGTAAGCAAACAATATAAAAACAGACCGATCGTATATAACTGAAATGGCGGCATGGTGTTTCCGGTTAACGTACCGGTTGGTCGGGGAGCAGTTCCGGCCGGTATTCGAAATGCAGGGATTCATAATGATACCAGTTCCCGCCCCATATAAATCCGTTTTTTTCAAAGATAGCAATCAATTCGTCAGGAAGCCGATTGCCCCCTTTTAAGACAGCATTTTCAAGTGTACATCCGCATTCAGTCTGCCAATGATGTTTACCGGGTATTAAGAGATCGATCGCGTAGCCAAGATTGTGAGGTGCTCTGTTCCAGCTTTTTTTGGGTGTTGCATCATACGCGATGGCGCCGCCTTTTAGCCAGTCGGTCCATTCCGGATGGCTTTCGAGCTCGGCCGAGATGGCTTGAAGCTTTTGATCGATCCCCAATATGCGTGTCACACGTATGGCACCTCCGTTGAAGCGCGGGCACCACTCAATCGTTGTCAGGTTCTCTTCTATGGCTTCTTTGGTTTGTCCGTAGATCATGCGGAAGAAGGTGTCATTCCGGATCCGACCGGGATCATCATATCGTATGGCTTTTTTAGAAGGAATCGGATAGGCAAATGTGAATTGATCTTCTACATCCGGGCGTTCAATCATGTCAATGTATGTCTTGTCATTTTTGCCGTCATCATACACTACTGTCGATCCGCTTTTGGAAAGAAACCGATTGTTTTCATAATGAACATAGTCGCTGTAATATCGTAAGATTTTTTGGACAGCCGCCGGCGGATTGGCATTCGTTGTTTGTCCGAACGATGCATTCGGTGATAGGGCAGCTATTAAGAAAAAGCCCAGAAAGGGGAATCGTCTGACATTAGCGGCCATACTCATCACCATATTCTGTAGCGTATTCTTCATACCGTAGGATCAATGCAATATTTTTCTTTTCAATCGGGGTTAGCAGGTTTTTAATGGATGCGGTGTTGGGTACATACCAGTCGTCAATTTCAAACATGCTTCGCCATTCTTTTTTTTGAAAACAATAGCCATGTCTGGCAAAAATCTCGTTACGCATATAAGACAGCTCACTCTTGGTCATATTTTCCACATCGGCGGTGTTCAACAATCGTTGGGATGCTTCGGGGTACGTACCAACCGATTGATCATACACGAAGGATTTGCGTTCAAGTCGATAGCTCTTGGGGTTTGTTGTGTTTTGAAAGGGTTTCCAGTTACCCATGATGGTATGAGGCGTTGCAGGGTCGGCAATAATCGAGAAGTGACCATCATAGCGATTATCTCCGGGTTCATCGGCCTCTATTTTGATCAACCCGTTTTCGTTTTTAAAAACACCTTCGAATGGCCGGTCATTGCCGCCAACAATCGATCGGCCGCTAACGGTGCCGTTTTCACATTTGTTGATCAATAGCGTGATCTTGTTATCAATCATCGCTTCGCCAAAATAACCCACATAAGAACCAATGACTGCGTTTTGCTGTGCCGCGATGGTCTCTGCATCCAACTGATTGGGTTGACCTGTATTGTCGGAGGAACCGTTTACATCATCTTTATTAGTATCTTTCCCGCCACAGGCACATAATAAAAAAAGAGCCAGTGAGCTGATGAGTGTGTTGCGCATATACATGTTGTTTAGTGGCCATTAACAATGAAGTCTTTCAAATATATCGATTATTTATTGATTGTCACATACCTGTTTTTCTGTTTTCTGATGCTTCGCATTACCTGGCAATATATTCCATATCAAACGGATGTAGCCTTTCTTCGTATCAAGCAAGATTTTATTGGGATCGCGCATTGGCGCTTCGCTTTTTTTATTCATGTTTATACCAGTATGTTCACGTTGTTGGCTGGGTTCACCCAATTTTCAAACACCCTGCTCCGTACCTATCCGCGGGTGCATCGGTTCATCGGTTATGTTTATATCTGTACAATTCTTTTCGTTGCGGCGCCTTCGGGGTTGGTTATGGGTTTATATGCCAATGGTGGACTTTCCTCTCAAACCGCCTTCGTTCTGCTGGCTGTTCTTTGGTTGATCACAACAATGAAAGCGTGGCAAACGGCTGTTAAGAAACAATTCAAACAACACCGTCAGTGGATGATTCGCAGTTTTGCGCTTACACTTTCAGCCCTCACGTTGCGTGCCTGGAAATTTGGCATCATGAATATGGCCGATTGGCCACCCATGGATGTTTACCGGTTTGTGGCGTGGTGGGGGTGGATTTTCAATGTTGCTGTCGCGGAGTGGTATTTGTATATAAGCGCCCGTCGTAGGATGAAACAGCTCATTCAACCACAATCAGGTAGCGACTGAACGACCAGGAGTCGGGTTCCCATTCGCGTCCATGAAATAATACCAGGCTGTCTTTTCCACTGCGCATAGCCTCAATGGTATAAATGCGTGTTCCTCCGGCGCCGACGATTCCGGGATCATTACTTTCCGGTATGTAATCATCACTATGCATTCGGATGATGGCGGAGTCGGTTGGTTTCAATACTTGCCAGTATGCGCCGGTTGATGTGTTTTCGTACACCTTGATTTGTGCCCGTTGTCCGGGTTTGAGCCGATAGGTTCCATTATCAGCGAGCTGGAGGTATGTGTTGTTTTCACCGGATATTTTGCCTGGCTGTTCGGCATGTCTGATCAGGGTTAACTTTTCGGGAGTTCCGCCATTATTCATGCCAAGCACCAAGCTGTCCAGGGTGAGCAGTTCAATTTTCACCATCATTTCCTGTTGTCCCTTGGCCTTGGTAAACAACATGTTTTTTTCAATTTTATATGTTCCTTCCTCCGTGTTGCCTGGTTGCCAAAACGTATATTGTCCGAGCGAGTCGAACGCAAAGAACACACCATCAATCTTGATGTTCTTTGGCCTTCCATCCGCCAGCCAGGATACACTTTTCCATCGTCCGACAATCATTTTGTCGTTGGGATTCTCGCCACAGCTTGCGAAGACGATGGTTATCAGCAGGCCTATCAGTATTCTGTGCATATCAGTTGGATTTTTGAATGTTTCGGACCGGGTGTAAAAAACCGCTCATCAGGTAGGACTCCCCCCGATTTAATGCGCGAATGGTTTTGGTGTTAAAACGGCCTTTTATGATACGGATCGTTTCAATGCGCGTATAAATCGGCTTGTTTTTAGCGTCTCCGCACAACACATAAACGCCATCCGCCGCTAACGCATCATAGGAACTGGTTTGGCAGATACTTTTCAATTGAAGCAGAGACATGGGGCCAAATCCCTGTATGAACAACGGATGATCTTCTGTTATTTGAATACGATTATCACCAGCCTGAATGTCTAGCAAAGTGAAATGAATACGGGTAGTCAATTGATCGATAGTGGCCGTCTCAAAGGCATTGGTTGTTTGATCATAGCCCATTACGGTATTGTCAGTGGCATATTGATCAAACGTGCTCGCTAAAATACAGCAACCCTGGTTTCCGATTTCAGATATACATACATCATCCCATGTTGATCCCGGGTATACATCCAGGATTTCAAACCGGAATAAATGAGATGCGTCCCAGTCGTTTTCGATGGGAAGCTCAAATCGCTGCTCGCCCATCTCATCGGTAAGTTGTAAAAGACAGAGCGGACGATTATCCATGTAGATTTTAAATGTTTTGACCCGCGAGTTTTTTAGCCAGTTTTGCGGGGAAGACTGGTAGCCGTTGAAAATAGTATTCACATTGTTACAAACCACTTCAAAAAAGGAACCAATGCCATAGCCTTCAACGCCCTCAACCCAAGCGGTAAGCGGACTGTAATCGGTGAGGTTTTTGATTGTGTATGAATTTTTGCCTTGGGGCGATAGGGTGGAGCTGGCTTTTGTTGCCCGTAAGGCAATGTTTCCGTGATCACAGCCATTTGTAAAGTAGGAGTCAGCGTAAGGCCCTTCTTCATCATGGCGGCTTCCTTTTTTTCGATAATCCACTCGTGTACCTTGACCACCTTCTGCATATACAACCGGAAGATCACGGTTGCTTTGGGCGGATCCGGGAACGACTATTGACGAGAGCAATACAGCCAGGCAAATGAATGGTTTGATCATATTGTTATTATTTAATTGGAGAGATGACACCCAGTTCGGCACCCACCCGCGCAAAGGCCTCAATGGCACGATCTAAGTGTTCTTGTGTATGGGCAGCGCTGAGCTGAACCCGGATACGGGCCTGTCCTTTGGCTACTACCGGATAAAAGAAGCCAATCACGTAAATGCCTTCCTCAAGTAAACGTGTGGCAAATGATTGAGCGAGTACCGCATCATATAGCATGATCGGAACAATCGGATGGTCACCCGGTTTGATGTCAAAGCCATGCGCAGTCATTTTTTCACGGAAGTACCGCGTATTGTACTCCAGTTTATCGCGGAGTTCAGTGGTTTCGGAGAGCATATCCAAAACGGCTATAGACGCCCCCACAATACTTGGTGCCAACGTATTACTGAACAGGTATGGGCGACTGCGTTGCCGGAGCATTTCAATGATTTCTTTTTTGCCAGAGGTGAAACCGCCGCTGGCACCTCCCAGCGCTTTTCCTAGGGTGCCGGTAATGATATCTACCCGCCCCATGACGTTGCGGTATTCATGTGTGCCTCGTCCTGTTTTTCCTAAAAACCCCGACGAATGGCACTCGTCAATCATCACAATAGCATCATAGCGGTCTGCTAAATCACATATTTTATCTAGTTGGGCAATCGTGCCGTCCATACTGAATGAACCATCGGTTACAATGATGCGGCTTCGCAGGGATTGTGTCTCTTTGAGTTTCTCTTCCAGGTCTTGCATGTCGTTATGAGCATAGCGGTAACGCTGTGCCTTACATAAGCGGATGCCGTCGATGATAGACGCATGATTCAGTGAATCACTGATGATGGCATCTTCTTCATTGAATAAGGGTTCAAAAACGCCACCGTTGGCATCAAAGGCTGCCGCATAAAGAATGGTATCCTCGGTTTCCAGAAAATCGGCCAGCTTCTTCTCCAATGTTTTGTGGATGTCCTGCGTACCACAAATGAAACGTACACTGCTCATTCCAAATCCCCGCTGATCAACATAGCGCTTGGCGGCCTCCACGACGTTGGGGTGTGATGACAGTCCGAGGTAATTATTAGCACAAAAATTAAGCACCGTTTGACCATTCACCAGGATCTCCGGTCCTTGTTCACTGGCAATGATCCGCTCGCGCTTCATGAGCCCGGCTGCTTCAATTTCAGTAAGTTCTTGTTGTATGCGTGCTACAAACGCAGTGTTCATATCCGTTTTTTCGTAAAGGTACAGATTGTTTAGTGGATGGATTATCCTGAACCAATGCCTTGGCGCTCCGGATTCCGTAATATTGCAGCACCATGTCAGCGCGGCCATTATCGGCATATATACCGGCTTTTCAACAGCGAATCCAACAGTTGGATCCGACCAGGGTCAGTGCGCACAAACATGCCTCGGGTTATTTTACCTACCTGCAACAACACGCCCGCTATTACCTGACTATTTATGCTGATATGCTGGAACGGGTTTTGGCCCGCACGGACGCTCCCAAAGAACAGCTCGGCTTACTGGATGTTGGTTGCGGAAACGGGCTCCTGGGGTTATTTGCCCGGTATTGTGGTTTTGGACATATTACCTTGCTGGATGCGCAGGCTGATTTTGTGGAGGCGGCCTGTAACCTCGCCAATGCACTTGATCTCGATCAATGTGTTTTTGTCGAAGGCACCAATCTATCTGTTCTCCCGGTTGATCGGCCGTTTCCAGTGCAAGCCGTGGTGGGCGCGGATGTGATCGAGCATATCTATGATCTTGATTTTTTTCTGGCATCCGTGAAGCAATTACATCCTGCGGTGGTATGTTGTTTTACAACAGCAGCTAATCCTGTCAATAGAGTCAAGTGTCGGTCTATTCGCCGGCAACAGCACCGCGATGAATGGGAAGGCTTTTCGGGCGATCCCACCAAGGGGGAACCTTCCCATCCCGGATATCGAAGTACACGGGCCTCGTTTTTAAAACAGTGGTTTGAAGAACCGGCATTGAGCGACTGGGTTGGACGCACACGTGGTTTAACGCTGGTAGATGTACAAAAAGCGGTGGATTGTTATTTGTATAATGGCTCTCTACTGACGCCACCCGAGGATCCGTATAACACCTGTGACCCCGTTACCGGGAGCTGGACAGAACGATTGTTACCATTGCAATATTATCAACAGCTTTTTGAAAAACAGGGTTGGCAACTTTGCATAGAATCCGGCTACTATGATACCACCCGGCGATCGTCTCGTTCGGGTATTTACTTTTTTCTTAACGGTTTGATTTTTATTTTTGGAAAACCCATGGCCCCTTTTCTTTTTTTATGCGCACCAAGCTCTCCCAAAAAAAATACTTGAAAAATACCCTTTTCACCGTAGGTGGTTGTTGTTTGTTGATCATGTGTCTGGCCATCAGCAATCCACCGTCCTTCGCTTCTGAAAAGCGATTAATGAACGATTCGGTTCGTTCCGGATATCGGATTGTCATAGATAAAAGTGATATGGAACTGAAAGTATATGACAGCCTGGGCTGGTTTGCTACCTATCCGGTTGTTTTTGGCAGCAAGGATATGGGAGACAAATTATTTGAGGGTGACAAACGAACCCCCAACGGATCCTACACGATTATCCTCAAAACGGTCAGTAAAAAGTGGGGCCCGCAATTGCTGCTTGATTATCCCAATGCAACCAACTATACTTTATTTGAACAACGCAAGGCAGCCGGGGTGATACCCAAAAAAGCTAAAATCGGCAACGGCATCGCCATTCACGGAACCCGACCTACCGAGGAGTGGGCGGTTGACTACAACTACAATTGGACCGATGGTTGTATTTCACTCAAGTACACTGAAATGCAGGATCTTTATCAGTATATTAATGTCGGTACACAAGTGGTCATTCAGCCTTAAAGCCAAGACCATGCGATACCCGTTTATTTATGTTATGACGATTCTATCGCTGATGGCTTGTGATCAGTCGGAAAAGTCATCACGTCTATCATTTGGGTCACCGAATAGTGAGGATGCATCCACTATTCAATCGGCAGATCCTGATTATATTACCTACAAGGTCGATCTTCAACAACACCTTGTTCGGTTCTTTTGGAAAAACAGTCGTGGCGACCATTACAAACGGATCGGAACGGTCAAAGAGGAGCTTGCCAAGCAACAAATCAACCTGTTGTATGCAGTCTGGTGGTATTTTTCAGGAAGATCTAACGCCGCTAGGATTATTCATACAGGATCATAACGTACAAACACCATTGAATAAACGAAATGGATACGGCAACTTTTATGTACAACCGAATGGTGTTTTTTACATTACAAAAGATAACAAGGCCGGTATTGTCAAAACCGGATCCTTTAAGCAAACCGCTTCTATGACATACGCGATTCAGTCAGGGCCCATGCTGTTGATTGATAGGCAGATTAATACTCAGTTTGTAAACGGGTCATCCAATATCAATATTCGTAATGGGGTAGGCGTTAGACTTGATAACACGGTGGTGTTCAGTATGTCGAAGCGTCCGGTCAATTTTTATGATTTCGCGAATCATTTCAAGGCATTAGGATGTGTAAACGCCCTTTATCTGGATGGAGCGATTTCACAGTCTTATTGTCCATCATTGGATTGGGAGCAAACCGGAGGTCCTTTCAGTGTGATTATTGGTGTAACGGAGAAATGAGTTTTTTTAAACGCCCGCTTTTCTACTCAGGGATGGAAGGTGCATTTTTTGCGAACATTGAAGCTGCCCATTCCTTCACAACGACTGCATCGGACATCTTTTTTCCCTTTACCCCAGCAGTAATGACACTGACCGCGAGTGCCAATACCTTTACAAACGGAACAGTTAAAGCCTCCTTGGCCGGAACAGTTGCTGCAAGGATAATTATTGCTGTTATAGCCGGATCCGGAACATGGTCGGCATTTGTTGATGCCTTCTTCACAGAACGTACAATCCCGTTTGCCGCTTCCCTCGCATTTGCTGCATGTTTCTGTGCCGGTATATCTTTTGCCATTGCATGCGTTACAGGTTTCGGGCCAATCGTTAAATCCGGTGCCCTTACACAAGTCGCAGTCTCTCTTTTTTGCTTCATCGTTCTTTTTTTGAATCAGGGCATTGTATGCAGCTTGTATCTGCTGATCAGACGGCATTTTCTGTAAGTAGAGGTTGTAATAATAAAGCGCTGAATCGGTGTTTTTCTGACAGTTTTCTGCATACTTTCCTTTCAGTAACAGGAACACAGGTTGCGTTCGGCCAGACGCACTGACTTTACGGAGATTCCCCTCGGTTGCTTCGCAGTTTTGATAGTTTAGCAGGGCATGTTCGGCGTTTGCCAGTAATTCCTGGTCGCTTGTTTGTGAAATCGCCTTCAACGAAAAGATGGTTACGAGTAATACGGAAATGGCAACATGATTAAACATAATTTGAAATTTATCGGGTTAACCGGATTGAGCCTCCGGAAAGAATATAGGTTTTTCCGCCAATCGTGATGATATCACCCTCGGCCATGGAAGATAATTGGATAATATCCTCTTCAATAGTATGAAACGTTCCTCCTGTTTTGTATGCAATGTTGATCAAGTCAGGGTTGGCATCAGTTTTATTGCCGCAAGAAATTACGTGAACGGGTACACGAACACTAGAGAGCAGGGAAATATCTCTTGGTGAGGTGTTGTGATCAGCAATATGTATAATATTCGTGCATTCGCTACATTTATTCATACCATAGATCATTGCTTCAATATCGTTTTCGGGTGAATCGCCCCCGTTACCGTTCTTCATCGCAATCGCCATTGTATTTAATAATAAGTCCAAATTTCTAGGTTGTATGCCGTACAAGCCGCCAACGGCTCCCATTTTCTTCAGGTGATCGCTTTTGCCGTCACCATCATTAAAAAATACAAAGTAGCGGGTTCTGTTTTTTGCTTGATTCAGCCGCAGCCACATGTAAATTTGGGCGACATAGGGATACATGCTGGCTGTAACATCTACGACAGCCAGGCAGTTGCTCCAGTCGTTCCGTTGCAAAACATTCAAAACTGTTTTATCATAGTTCGTATTGACGCCGTTGATGATGTCGTTAAGTTGTTGAAGCTGACTGGCAATTTCCAGTTTAAAGATAGAGGTTTCGAAATCACATTTTCGGGGTATGGCCTGAACCACTTCTTTTTTGTTGAATTCAATCCAAGTCCCTGCTTCATAATATTTTCCTGTCATTGATCCCTGGGGAAACAGGTAGCTTCGCTCATCCAGCACGCCTCGCAGGACTTCGCCTTTCGCAGAAAAATCAATTGCACAACCTGCTTTGAAATAAAGACCGCTCATTGCACCTACCGGAAACAGGTATGCTTTTTTGGATAAGACCCCCCGCAATACTTCGCCTTTGCTATTGAAGGTTATTACGCAGTTAGGCATGAAATATTGTCCCGACATACTGCCGTTTGGTATCAGGTATTGTTCCTTTGCTAATGAACCTCGAACAACATCTCCCTGCGCATTAAACTCCACCTCACTTCCGGCTTTGAAATAATTACCACTCATGCTTCCTTGTGGATAGAGATAGGTGTCTTCCCTTAATGTACCAATGACTACCTCTTTATTGCTATTCAGTTTGACAGGGGTTCCCTGCAAAAAATAAATACCGGCTATTTTTCGGGGTGGTTTTAAATAGGTGTCCTTTTCAAGATACTCAAATGACTGCGCAAGTACACCCAAGGGGAATACCAGAATGGTTAGCAAAACGCCTAAAGAAAATATTATGAAACGAGCGGCAAGCATACCCTTATTTCACTAAGATAGAAAAAGAAAGTTAAAGAATGTTGTGGAGGTACAGCAAACTGGCATCTCCATAGCTCAAAAAACGGAAATCATGGTTTAAGGCATAATCATACACATTACGCCAATGGTCGCCGATGGCCGCCGCTACCAGCAGGAGTAACGTAGACTGAGGCTGATGAAAATTGGTGATCAAGATATCCGTCATCCGGAACCGGTAGCCGGGCATGATCAATAGGCTTGTTTGCATGAAAATCCGATCCATGTTCAAGTCGGTCATTCGATGTTCCAGGGCTTCAAGTGCTTCCCGGCGAGACAGATTTGACTCAATAAGTGGCGCTTCGTATACATCCCATTGATGGATGGTAAAGTCTTTCGTATCTGATTCAACGGCACATCGAACCCCAAGCCAGTATATCGTTTCCATCGTGCGTAACGACGTCGTTCCGGTGGCAATAAGTTTTCCTTCATGTGTTTTCCATTGACGTATCGTGTTGATGGAAACATCTATCCATTCGGCATGCATGGTATGATCATGCATGGTTTTTGACTTAACCGGTCGAAAAGTACCGGCTCCAACATGCAGTACGACAGCACTGCGCTGAATTTCTTTTTTAGTCAATGCGTCAAAAACGCGTTCTGTGAAATGAAGTCCCGCGGTGGGTGCCGCCACGGATCCGTCGCTTTTTGCGTAGATGGTTTGGTAGCGGTCTGCATCGCTCTCTGTTGTAGATCGTTTGATGTAGGGAGGCAAGGGCATGTCGCCGGCCCATTCCAAGATTTCTCCCATACAAACATCCGGGTCATCCCAGGTAAACCGAATCAGGTGACAGTCAGGCAATCGCTGTTCAATCACGGCGGTTAACTGAATCGATCGGTTGGTTGTTTGAATGATGCTGACGAGTTCCGGATCTTTCCATTTTGAGAGTCCGCCTACCATACAGTACCAGATACTGCTACCTTTTTCGTTCAAAGCAACAGCAAAATCAGAAAAAGAGCCGCCCGGCTCCAGACAAAACAATTCAATGAACGAACCGCTTGATTTTTGAAAAAGGATACGGGCACGAATGACTCTGCTTTCATTGAAAACAAGCATCGCTTTTTCAGGAAGATGTACGGAAAGCTCGCGAAAAACAGTCTCCTGAATCGTTTGATTCTTGTACACCAGGAGTTTGGAGCTATCGCGTTCTGCCAATGGATGGAGCGCAATTCGTTCTTCGGGCAGGTCGTATGTATAATCGGAAATCGACAGTTTCCCGGGATGCGGCATATTTCTTGGGTTTGCTGACAGATAGCGGAATCATCAGACGAGCATCGTCACCGGATTCTCGATAAAGCCTTTTAATGTTTGTAGGAAGGCGGCGCCGACGGCTCCGTCCACACTGCGGTGGTCGCAACTCAGGGTCACTTTCATTACATTGGTAACGCCAAAGCCATCGTCTTTTTTAACAACGACTTCTTTGATTCGGCCAACGGCCAGGATACAGCTGTCAGGTGGGTTGATGATGGCGGTAAAATCTTCGATGTCCATCATGCCCAGATTCGAAATGGTAAAGGTGTTGCCACTAAATTCAGCGGGTTGCAATTTTTTCTCTTTGGCTTTGGTATAAAGCGATTTCGCTTCCGATGCGATTTGTGCCAGTGATTTTTGATCGGCAAAACGAATGACAGGCACGATGAGTCCGTCGGGCATAGCCACGGCAGAACCGATGTGAATATGGTGATTCTGACGAATGAAATCATTCATCCAACTGCTGTTCACATCAGGATGTTTGCGCAGCGCATGGGCACAGGCTTTGATGATCATATCGTTGAACGACACTTTAACCGGACTGACCGCGTTGATGGCGGTACGGGCGGTCATGGCGTTGTCCATGTTGATTTCCATCTTCAGATAGAAATGGGGCGCTCCAAACATGCTTTCGCTCAAACGGCGAGCGATGGTTTTGCGCATTTGAGTGAGTGGTATATCGGTGTGTCCTTCTTGTCCAACAGGCAGGAAAACAGGAACTGATGCACTGGTGTCAGCCGCAGTGGGCGTGTATTGGTCAATATCTTTTTTGGTAATTCGTCCGCCGTCACCGGAACCAGATACCTGACGCAGGTCGATGCCTTTATCGGCAGCGATTTTCTTTGCCAGTGGCGAGGCTTTTACGCGGTCATCGCCAGATGTGACTGCCGGAGCGGTCATTACTGGTGTCGGGGCTTGTGTTGTGGTTGCTGTGGGTACTGATTCAGAAGGTGTAGGTGTTGCTTTTGGTTCAGCAGCAGGCGTACTTTCTGCTGTGTCGAGAAGTGCTTCATAGGCTTCGCCTGCTTTTCCAACAATAGCCAGGATGCCATCAACTTTAGCCGCTTTACCGGCTTCTACGCCAATATATAGGATAACGCCTTCGTTATAACTTTCCAGATCCATAGTGGCTTTATCTGTTTCCACCTCGGCCAGCACATCACCGGGTTTTATCGAGTCGCCAACTTTTTTATTCCATGCTACGATCACACCTTCCGCCATTGTATCGCTCAAGCGGGGCATTCTGATTACCTCTGCCATGTTTTACATTTTGAGCCCCGAAATTACTGCAAAAAGCATAAAAAACCGATGACTGATTGCCTGAAAAGCAAGGAAGCGCCCAACCTGTTGAATTTTGTTTAATATCCGACCTCCAGTTTCAATCGCTCTTTTAACTCGCGGATCATGGGGTAGCGCGTGGCTAATTGCTGGAAATGTTCTTTTGTGTTGAGTGGCTTCGGTTGGTTAGGATCCACTGCTATTTCTCGGATCGTAAGCTGATATTGGATTTTTGGATTTTTGAAGACGGATTGAAGCATCGGTGCCAACGAAGCACGTTCGGCTTCGATGAATTTTGATTGCAGTGCGTTGTCGGTGATGATTAAAAAATGCGTTTCATCTTGGATGTCCAGTGTAGCCATTCGAAAATTACTGGCGGCCGAGTGGTTTTGTTTTTCATCCAGCATACGTGCAAACGCATCCCAGGTTTCCTGCAGTTTTTCGCGTGTCAATGGGATGGCGGTTTCTGCGCTTTTTTGATTGCCCGCCACTTGGCTGCGAATTTTTTGCAACGAGCCGAGTTTCGGTGTGGGTATACTGGTTGGCGTGGGCTTTTTAGGGTCGGGTATTTTTTCTGTTGCCGTTGACGGATGCGGTTGTTCGATGATCAATCGGGCTCCGGCATTGGTTGTTAACGTCGGAGGTATGATGGGCTTTTGAGAACGAGCCGGAATGATGCTGTTTATGGCTCGAAAAGAAACCGGCTTAGGCTGACTTATCGGTTTTTTTTTTACGTCACTGCCGGATTCCGTTGTGAGGTGGAGGGCTTGTTTCAAATAGGTGAGTTTGATCAGCGCCAGTTCGATGAGTAATTTTTTATTGCGGGCAGTTCGGTATTGAATGGCTGTTTCGTTGATGATATTCAATGCTGAGAGTAGCCAGGATGTTTCGGTGTTGTTGGCCGCTTTATTGTATCGCGCTTCGAAATCATCCGATACATCCAGCAGGGATATGGCTTTAGGATCTTTCGACAACAACACATTCCGCATGAAACCGGAGAAGCCCTCTAAAAAAATATCGCCGTCAAATCCTTTCTGGTCAATCTGGTCGTATTCCAGTAACACATCTGTCAGTGCTTCTCCCTGTAATTGCTCCAGGATGCGGAAGAAAATATCTTCATCAAGAATATTCAGGTGTTCGAGGGTGTTGGCATAGGTCAGATTGCCTTCGGTGAAACTGACGATCTTATCGAGCATGCTGAGTGAATCCCGCATACATCCTTCACTCTTCTGGGCAATCAGGTGCAGGGCCGCTTTTTCGGCTGTAATCTTTTCCTTGTCGGCGATTTCCTGCAAATGCGCTACGGTGTCTTTCGTGGTGATACGTTTGAAATCAAAAATCTGACAACGGCTCAGGATGGTTGGCAGGATCTTGTGTTTTTCAGTCGTGGCCAGAATGAAAATCGCGTAGGGTGGCGGCTCTTCCAGGGTTTTCAGAAACGCATTAAAAGCCTGTTGGGAGAGCATGTGAACTTCATCCACGATATACACCTTGTATTTTCCAGCCTGTGGAGCAAAACGGATCTGATCGATCAGGTCGCGGATACCTTCTACCGAGTTGTTACTGGCGGCATCCAATTCATGGATATTGAATGATGTCCCTTGATTAAAAGATGTGCAACTATTGCAACGGTCACAGGCTTCGCCGTCGGCCGAGCGTTTTTCGCAGTTGATGGTTTTGGCCAGGATACGGGCGCAAGTGGTTTTGCCTACACCCCGAGGACCGCAAAACAAAAAGGCATGTGCCAGTTGTTGCTGCGCGATGGCATTCTTTAATGTGGTTGTAATATGGGCCTGTCCGACAACCGTGTTAAAGTGCTGGGGTCTGTATTTACGGGCCGAAACGACAAATGCATCCATGATTCAGGGCCTTTTGGCAGGCAGGCATCAAATTTACAGGAAACCGCGCACACGATCACAAAATCGGATGGCGTTCGAACGGAATATCGGGGTTTAGCATCAGGCGATAGGTTATCAGCTTGCGAGATACGAAGCTGTCACCGAGGTTTTTGGCGATACTGATCATTTTCGGATTGAAGTCACCGATCCATTGCAATTCGAATTCGGTGTAAGGGAGGGCATCAGATTGAATCATCTTGGCTGATTCGCCGATCAGGTAGGCATCCACGCCGGTGCCTTGAAAAGCCGGTACCACTCCAAATACAAGTCCCACAAATTTTTTATTGGGTTTTGTTTTTTTGATCCAAAGAAATCGAAGCTTGTCCAGCAAGCCGAACCGGCCGTTGAGGTATTTGAACCATTGGTTGAGATCGGGCAGGTTGATGAAAAACGCGATGGGTTCGTTGTTGTGATAGACGAACCAAAGCAGTCGTTCATCCATCACCGGTTTCATTTTCTGAAACATGCTTTTGGTTTGTTCATTGGAGATCGATTTGAGTCCGCCATGGCCTGCCCAGGCTTTGTTGTAGATGGTGGTGAAATCGATGGCGTATGCGTCGAGTTGATTTTTTTGGGCATGTCGCGCTGAGAAAGCCGGGTCTTTGGCGATCAGGGCGTGACGTTCCCATATTTTGGGCGAGAGCGGTTCTTTAGGTCGTAGGCCAAAACAGAATTGGTCAAAAAACGGCCGGAAGCCGTAGGACTCAAACAGCGATTGGTAATAGGGCAGGTGGTAATTCATGCCATAGGTAGGCTCTTGAAATCCTTCCACGAGCAGTCCCCACCATTTATCACGTTCTCCGAAATTGATCGGAGCGTCAACGGCGCCCACGCCTTGTTCGGTAAGCCATTGGTTGGCGGTATCGAACAACAGGTTGGCGGCGGGCTGGTCGTTGATGCATTCAAAAAAACCGATGCCACCAACGGCACAGCGGTCGCCTTTGGATTTATAGCGTTCATTGACAAAAGCGGCGATCCGTCCGATGGGTTTGTTCTGTTCATTTTGCAGCACCCAGCGTTCGGCCTTGCCAAAACGAAAGGCTTTATTCTTGGCCGGGTTGAATACGTCGAGAATGTCTTTATCCAGTGGTCGGATCCAGTTTGGATGGTTTTGATAGATGGCTAACGCAACGTCCAGGAACAGTCGTTCGTTGGAATGGGTAATGGGAACCAAGTTCATGCGTTCAGTTAATCGTTTGGGGTGCTTGTTCTAATTCAAAATGATACAAACTTACATACAATATAAAAGCTAACCACCATTTAAACCGTTTAAACCATTTAAACGGTCCCTCGGGTTGATTTCGTTTTTTTCCTCACCCCATCACCCGAAATGTCCACCCATCCCAACAGAATTTCCTCTCGGTATATTCATATTAAGTTCAAGCATAGTCATCAAATCCTTATCAACACAACATCATATTGTCTTAAAACAGATTTTCAACGCATGCCCAAAATCCTTTTTGACAAAATCGGTATCAATCGAAAACCAATCAGGCTTGATGTATGTTGATTGAACAGCGGATACAGGGGGCTGGGCTGTCTGCAACCAATCGCCCTTCTATCTAACACGTCCCAATAACTTAAGAAGAATAACATCGATATTCAGCCCTAAGTCTCACGGTTGTTAAGTTGCAACGTATTATTCATTCAGCAAACAAATGAGAGTAGAAAAAATAACCGGTCAAAGTGATGTCTCTTTTTAATAGAAACATCACAACCATAAACCAGTGGCAGGAGTTAAAGAAATTAGTTTTTAGCCATCAGTTGCTCAAACGGATTGAATGCGATCACGGTAGCTCGGAGGGTTCTCTAAAATGGAATCAATGAATTAAGACGGTTGGGTATACCAAATCAATGTTGATGCTGACGATTGTTATCATCAGAAACTAAACAGCCATGATTTCTTTTTCCTTGGCCGAGAGGTGCTTATCCACCAGGGCGATGTATCGATCGGTCGCATCCTGTATTTCTTTTTCCGCATCCTTGCCCGCATCTTCACTCAATCCTTCTTTCTGCTGTTTTTTTATCTGTTCGATCGCGTCTCGGCGGATATTGCGGATAGATACTTTCGCTTGTTCACCTTCCCCGTTGCAGCGTTTCACAAGCTCTTTGCGACGCTCTTCCGTAAGGGGTGGCAGAAACAATCGGATGTTGCTTCCGTCATTTTGCGGGGTTATACCAATATTGGCAGCCATGATGCTTCGCTCAATCGCCTGTAACATGGATTTCTCCCAGGGTTGAAGGGAAATAGTGCGTGCATCCAGCACCGATATGTTGGCCACTTGGTTGATAGGAGTTGGGTTTCCGTAATAGTCAACCATAATACCGTCCAGCATAGCCGGGTTGGCCTTGCCGGCACGAATCTTCGACAGCTCGGCTTCGAGGTGGGCAATGGAACGATTCATGTGCGCACTGGCATCTTGTATAATCTCGTCGGCACTCGGCATAGTAGCTATAATTTTCAGGCAAAAATAATAAATGTTTAGTCATTCAAAACCGTCATCCAATCGGGAAGCCTCAGTCGACATCGGCGGTTTCGGGATGCAAATGAAACAGGCGACCAGGAGCAAGTATCTCACTTTCGTTTTTCGATGAAGATTTCGTTGCTTTGTTACGGAGCATGGTCTGTTGCCTGAAGCGATAAATCAATGTGGTGTAAACAGTCCCGATACCCAAAATTGTAGCTATAAGGTAGTTAGTCCCAAGATCACGAAGTAAGATGGCAACACCAAGAGTAAGCAGATTGATGCCAATCAGGGTTATCGTGATCCGCGAATGACTGCACCCTGCATCCAGTAGGTAGTGATGTATATGATTTCGGTCTGGACTGAATGGAGAACGACGATTGACAATGCGTTGACTGAATACCCGGAGGGTGTCAAACAGTGGTATGCTTAGAGCTGCAAAACCAATGGCAGGGCCACCGTTGATCCGAAAAGGGACACTTGACGAATCACACAATTTGATAAACTGGATCACCAGTATCGATTGAATGATGCCAACCAACAACGACCCGGTATCACCCATGAATATTTTGGCGGGTGAGAAATTATAAATCAGGAAGCTGATCAGGCTGGCAGCTAATGCAAAGGCCATTACAGCGTAACCGATTTGATGAATGAGGGTAAAATAAATACCAAACCCAATGGACGTTAGTGAGCCTAATGAACCAGCCAATCCGTCTACTCCGTCAATCAGATTATAGGAATTGATGATCACAACAATGGTGAACACCGTTAAAACGGTGGAAGCCAATACCGGTATTTCCTGTATACCCAAAAAACCATGCATGTTGTCGATTCGGATTTCGGCAAAATGAACCAAAATGATGGCCGCAATGATTTGACCAATAAATTTTTTAGAAGCCGACAAAATGAGAATATCATCCTTGAGCCCCAGAAAAAAAATAACTAAAAAACTGGCCATGAAGTAAGGTAATTCGATCGTGCCGCTGGGCGGAAATCCTAACAATAATGCTATAGCAAATCCGGCAAAAATGCCTAATCCGCCAAGGGTGGGAATAACGTTTTTATGTACTTTTCGTTCGTCGGGTTCGTCAAATAGTTTTTTATCTTTTGCTACCTGGATGATAACCGGGATAGAAAAAAAACAGATGATGAAGGCGAGTCCGGAACTTAGAATGATATTGTCCATAGCCACTTGTTTTGCCCCGGTCTGCATCTACGTTCGTTCGATACAGGGACGGTCATCGCCGCAGCGATCAGCAACGGCACGATTCGGCTTGCAAGTATACCAAAATTCAGCCGATTTATGCCAATTAGCCACCAAAAACAGGTTGGAAACTTGGATTTGAATTTCAATCGGATTCCCGTAGGTTTGCGCCACCGCCATACATATGAATAATCAACAATTGGCCGACATGGCCACCCAAGTTCGCCGCGATATCGTTCGCATGGTCCACGCCGTACAAAGTGGTCATCCCGGGGGGTCGTTAGGATGCGCCGACTTTCTAACCGCTTTGTACTTCAACGTCATGCAGCACAACCCCGCTTTTGACATGGATGGTAACGGGGAGGATGTTTTCTTTCTTTCAAACGGCCATATCTCACCTGTATTTTACAGCGTGCTGGCACGGAGTGGCTATTTCCCGATTGCCGAATTGGCTACTTTCCGAAAAATCAACAGTCGGCTACAAGGCCACCCCACCACCCATGAAGGATTGCCCGGTGTGCGCATGTCAAGCGGATCGCTCGGCCAGGGAATGAGTGTCGCAGCCGGAGCCGCACTCGCCAAAAAACTGAATAACGACAACACACTCGTTTACTCGCTCCATGGCGACGGAGAACTGGATGAAGGTCAAAACTGGGAGGCTATTTTATTCGCCGCTCATCAAAAAATCGACAACTGGATCGCTACTATAGACTGCAATGGTCAACAAATTGACGGATCAACCGATGCCGTTCTCTCACTGGGCGATTTGCAAGCAAAATTCCAGGCCTTCGGTTGGGAGGTATTACATATGGATGGACACGATTGGACAGCCCTACTGACTGGTCTGTCGGAGGCCAAAGCGAAATGCGGCCAAAAGAAACCGGTAGTTATTCTTATGAAAACAATCATGGGAAAAGGAGTTGATTTCATGGAAGGCACACATGAGTGGCATGGTGTTCCACCCAACGACGAACAATTAGAAAAAGCGCTTCTTCAAAATCCTGAAACAGTAGGCGATTACTAGCTTTCGTTCAACGGATGCTTAGCGGAAACCGTTGCTTTTCTAGCTGGAAGCCAGGATGCCAGCAACACAATAATGCCAGTATTTCCAATCACCAACAGCAAGTCGGTCCAGATTATCTTCACCGGGAAATAGTCTATCAAAAACGTATTTCCGGTTATTGGAACCAAATGATACTGCTGTTGTAGGATACATAGTAACAATGCAATCAGAACGCCTAAAACAGTGCCAATGCCTCCTAGTAAAAGTCCCGTATTCGTGAAGATTCGTTGAATCCGAAATGGTCCCGAACCCATACTCAGGAGTATGTCGATATCTTGTTTTTTTTCCAGGATTAACATCGACAGGGCGCTCACCATATTGAAAGCCGCAATAATTAAAATAAGGGTTAGAATGGCATAAATCGCCCATTTTTCTGTTTGCATTGTTTTATACAAACTACTGTTTTGCTCATATTTTGTTTGCACGATGGCTTTATCACCCAATAGCTGACTAATCATATCCTGTACGTTCTGGCTAGCTACCCCGTTTTTCAGGCGGATACAGATCGCGCTGTATTGGTTATCCGTCATACCCATTTGCCGCCGAACAAAGGACGCATGGGTAACGGCGTATTTATCATCAAATTCCTGCTGTACACTGAATGTGCCGGCAGCCACCACAATGCCCTCACTGATCGACTCAAGCGGGGCATTACTCGTGATTTTAAGTTTGGGTAGTATGATAGCCGGTTTATCGGGGCCATATCCGCCATCAAGTTGTATGCCGGCTGCGTATTCGATGCCCGCACCTACAATGAGTTTAGGTTCGAGTGGCTCACCGATTGCGTACTGACCGTGGATTATTTTTTTATTCAATCCGGAAACAGATGCAAAAGCTTCGTCTACGCCAAACAGTTGGATTACGGTCTGAAATTCACCATTACGTAACAAGGCTTTTTCCTCCACAATGCCCGACATGGATTCGATGCCCTGAATCTGATTGATGCGACGCCATTCGACGGAGTCTATATGAATGACTTTTCCGTGGGATGGAATGACCCGGAGATCAGTGTAAAATGACGTGTAAAGCGATTTGACCAAGTCTTCAAATCCGTTGAAAACACTCAGCACCAATAGTTGGCAGCAGGTGGCAAATACGATGACGCCGGTGGTCACCCAGGCAATGATGTTGATGGCCTGGGTTGATTTTTTTGACCGAAAATAGCGCCATGCGAATAGAAGGTACATCAGCTTTCGGATGGGTTGGTCCCGTCGTTTTTTTGAATGTCGCGCAGGAGTTTTTCAATGTGATCTACATAGGCCAGGGTGTCATCGCTAAAGAACTGTAACACGGGCATGATGCGCAGCTGGTGACGAACCCGGGCCGTGAGCTCTTTTTTGATTTCTTTGGCGTGATCCTGAATGTGCGTCAGGGCTTTGGCCGCATCTTCAAACTGAAAGAAACTGAGGTATATCCTGGCCTCATAGAGGTCCGGGGTTACCTTCACGCCCGAAATGGATACCAGTCCGCCATGGAGCGTGGCCAGTCCCATTCGCTGAAAAATCGCGTTCATCTCTTTTTCAATCACTGCAGCTACTTGCTTCTGTCGTTTCGTTTCGGCCATATTCCCCTTTTCTGTAAAATTAGTTACTTTGCGTATACTTTATACATGAAACGGTACGCGCGGATCTTTACTTACTTGCTACGACACAAATCATCCCTGGTCTTATACCTGTTATTTGTTCTGCTTTCCATTGTTTTTTCGGTACTGGCGCTCGGTTTGCTGTTTCCGTTCCTGCAGCTGCTGTTCAGTGTACCCGGTCAGACGCCCAAAACCCAAAGTAATATCATGTTGCAGTGGGTTTCCGAGAAACTGACCGTGCTCATCCAGCAAGGTAGCGCGGTGCAGGCCCTGGGGATTATTTGCCTGTTGATCATCTTGTCGATTTTACTGAAAAATCTATTCCTCTATCTGTCTGTTCGCACGATGGTACCGGTCAAACATACCGCCATTAATCATCTCCGGCAGGATGTATTCAATAAAATCTTGAAACTGCCTATCGGCTATTTTACCGATCAGAAAAAAGGGGATATCATGAGCCGGATGACCAATGACGTGCATGAAATCGAAGTGTCGTTCATGAGCACGCTCGAAGGATGGATCAAAGATCCGTTTTCGATCCTAATCAATTTGTCGATTCTCGTATATATTAATCCTGCCCTCACACTCATTATCCTGATCAGCTTGCCGGTCATCGGATTTATCATCAGTGCGATCACGCGTTCGCTGAAACGCGATTCAATGGATGTGTCTAAAGCTGGCAGCGAAACCATTGCCACCATTGATGAGACGCTTGGAGGATTACGGGTTATCAAGGCTTTTAATGCCGAGCGCATCATCCGAAATAAGTTTGATCGTATCAGTGCGCATTTTCTGCACGCACGGAATAAAGTCAGTTACAAACGGGAGATGGCGTCGCCCCTCAGTGAATTTATGGGCGTGCTGGTTTTTGCTGGTATTCTGTGGTTCGGCGGTCAAATGGTGCTAACCAACACGATCGACATGAACGGCGCTCTCTTTCTAACCTATATGGGCCTGTTTTATAACGTGATCGATCCGGCCAAATCTATCACCGGTGCTTTTAGCAATATGCAAAAAGGCTCATCAGCCATGCAACGGATTGATGAGATTCTGAACGCCCCCGAAACCGTTCATGATAATCCGGATGGTCATCGCATGCATGCCTTTAACCATGCTATTGAATTTCAAAATGTAACATTTTCCTATGGCGACCAGCCCATTCTTAAAAACATCAACCTGGTTATTGAAAAAGGAAAAACCGTAGCCCTGGTAGGTAGCAGCGGTGCCGGCAAATCCACACTCGCCGACATGATTCCGCGGTTTCATGACGTAACAGAAGGAGCGGTGCTGATCGACGGTATCAATATCAAAGACTATTCACTGCATTCATTGCGCAGTCATATCAGTATCGTAACACAAGAGCCCATTTTATTCAATGACACCATAGCCGGCAATATCGCCCTGGGTATGGAATCGGCTACCATGCAAGACATTGAAAAAGCAGCAACCATCGCGAACGCCCATCCGTTCATCATGCAGAAAGAAGCCGGGTATCAAACCAATATCGGTGATCGCGGACAAAAACTCAGTGGCGGGGAACGGCAACGATTGACGATCGCCCGGGCCGTCCTAAAAAATCCGCCTATTTTGATTTTAGACGAAGCCACCTCATCGCTCGACACCGAGAGTGAGCGGCTGGTGCAGGACGCCATCGAAAACCTCATGCATAACCGCACATCCATCGTCATTGCCCATCGGTTAAGCACCATCCGGCATGCCGACGAAATCATTGTACTTCGGAAAGGTGAGATTGTCGAACGCGGAAAACACGAAGAACTCATCGCACTCAAAGGCATGTATCACCGATTAGTGGACATGCAAGAGGTAAAGTAAAACATGTAACTAACTATAGCGCGAGTGCTAAAGCAAACTACATTCCTTCTTGGCTATCATACCATGAATCACAAGTCAAAAAACGGGAAAGATATCAAGGGAAATGCTTATTCGATGATGATCAATCATTGCCAGTTGTGGAACCCTGTTCACATGTCCTATGCCTAATCAGATGACGATTTATTTTGAATCAATGTCATACATTTACAATCTGTTATAATAAGCTAAATCTAAATCATTATGCGTTCACTCCTGTTCATTGCAAGTTTTCTGTTTTGGATAAGTGCCTCATTTGCACAAAAAAAGGCGGTGACAGAAACCGGCGAGGAAGTTCTGTTATATAGTGACGGCACCTGGGCATATACTCAAGCCCAGGACTCTTCACAACATATAATTCCAACGAATCCCCAAATTTTTAAAAAAGATGCTGCGTCATCCTTTTTATTGAAAAGTAAAAAACTAAATGTTGGTTTTTGGCTGAATACGAAAAACTGGAATTTTAAGAAAGCCACCGAGAATTCCGACGCAGAGTATGAGCTAGAAATGAAAGATGGCACACTGTATGCGATGATCATCACCGAAAAATTTGAAATTCCGCTCGAGTCGATGAAGGTAATTGCTTTGGAAAATGGGAAAAAAGTAGCACCCGATTTGTATATCGAGAAAGAAGAGTACCGAAATGTCAACGGATTGAACGTTCTTTTTCTCCAAATGAACGGCACTATGAGTGGGGTCAAGTTTAGCTATTATGGCTATTATTTTTCAAATGCGAATGGCACCGTTCAATTTATCACGTACACCGCCAAGAATTTGCTGGGTAAGCATCTCAATGACTGTGATAAGTTGTTGAATGGACTGGTCGAATTGAATTAATTCTGTCGTATCGGCCGAATTGTTCAATGGCTGTGAAATATCATTGCCCTACACCAATCGACCCAAAACAACATAACAAAGAAGGGATCGGCTTTGTGCCTTGCCTACATTTGGATCTTAGGGGTGTTGAAAATGGTTAAGTGCTGAAGGTAAAAGCTGCTCCCATCATAGCTAGCGATTGATTGGTGATGATCATGACATCTTGCTCATCATGTGGATTTAAGGCTCATGGTCGGGTTTCTGCTATTTTTGGATGACCTATCTTTATTAATAATTTTAATGCGTTTTCTCGCCTCGACCCATAAATTACGAATCAATGAATAAACTGCTTACGGCAATCATCTTTTTGTTGACTCCCTGTATCATACAGGCTCAATCTATTGCGGAAACCACCCAGCAAATAACAAAACAAGAACATCGGCTGCTGAAAAAACAGTTTCATGAAGAAAAAATAGAAAATGAAACCGTAACGATTGAAACAAATAAATATGGTCAGATCATTTCAGTTGACTCTAAACAAGATAAGCTCAAAAAGCTCTTGTTGAATAGGCAGCTGATTCCCGTGCTGAACGATCAAAATGAACTGGTGGCTACAAGCGCTCGTGTAAGCCTGCATGGCAATCAGATTAAAGAGTGGCAGGTCATCAATCTGAAAAAAGAAAAAATACGGGGTCAGCTTTATACGGCAGCACGACTGACAGCCTGCATTAATCAAAAGGAGTATGAGTCAGCGATTGGCTTGTTTTCTAAAAAACAACAGGAAACATTAGTAAAACTGAAAAATGACGAGCAATCGCTTCGTTTTTGGATATCGGCCTGGACTATGAATGAGACAAAATGGATGCAATACGCAAGCCAAATTATCAGTGGCCAAGCCATATTTGTTTATGAAGACAACGAATGGAAGATTGACGAAAAGTGATACGTTCATATCCCTCCAATGATTCTATGGTGTTCGCTTGATTTTATCTTTAGTACGCAGTATAAAAAAAGCTGATGAAACGACTTTCTACTTTAATAATCATGTTGCTAATTGGGCTGAATCCGTTTGCTCAAACCACAACATATATAAAACACACTCCTTGCACTTTTGCCATTGAATTACCGGCACACATGAAACTCAGCAACATGTTTTCTGATCAGAGTCCGGATTATTGTGATTACAAGGTTCGTACACAGGCAAAAAATGTTTCCATTGAATTCCACTCGTTGAATAAATCCCGCTTCACAGATGATTCGTTGGAGGAATTGTATGATGCGGCACTGGCGTCATCCGAGATCAACATTACCTATAAAAAGAAGGGAGTGGATTATTTTGTCATCTCCGGTTTTGAACGGTCAACCGGATATATTGTTTTGGAAACGTTCGGTTGGCTATAGTTTTATTGGTGATTTGTACATAACCTATCCCAACGCCTCAAAGTCAGCCATAGAGCCTTATTTGACGCGAATGTCTCGTTCGTTTTCCGCCGACTGACCATTATACAGAAATGGGGTGTTTGAATATAATACCCATTTCTTGGTAGCAAACCATGTTCAGCTGATTATCGAAATGTTTATCTGAAATAGAGTGTCTCTGCATAAATCAATTCGTTGCGTTCGTTCAACCATTGAATCCGATAAACACCCGCAGACCAGGATTTATCCCGATGAATTTTTCCGGTTGTAGTTTGAACAGACTCGATATGGATTGTTTTCCCGGCCGCATCCAAAATACGAATGAAACGAACGGCATGTTGGGCATTGACTCGGTATTGTAACCAGTCGTCAACCGGATTGGGAAATACAATCAATGGAGCTTGATGAGCACGCAGCATAACCGTCTTACTGAATCGGTCGATGCCATCATCCAACACCATGCGAATGCGGTAATACCAAGTGGTTACCTCACCAGTTTCCGCATCAACATACTGATATTGGTTGCTGGATTTGAATCCAGGTTGAATCACCGCCACACGACTGAATTGAGTTCCATCGATACTTTTTTCTAGTACATAATACCGTAAACCTGTCTCACTGGCTGTTTGAAAATACAATTCGTTTTGTCGGCGTTCATTTTGTTTCCCGGTGAATGACTGTAAAACAACCGGTACAGTTCCGCTTGTTACCAGATTGCTGATCCAACCATTGTCATACCACACTTCTCCACACACATTTAACAGATCGGCTGTTTGCGGACTTGCATTGTTATTCAATACCAGATTGGCACATTGGGCTGTCGGAATTTCATAAAACCACCAATTGTTCCCTTCACTGGTCATGGATGCTCCGGGCCAGGCCGTGTTGGCGGTGGACGGCGTCGCATTCCAGAAATAAGCACGAGGTGTATTGATCCAGGTGGTTGGCTTTCGGAAATGGATTTTAACCGGATTACCTGAGAGTCCCACGTCAATCCGTTTGGAGATGGTGCTTACCCCAGTTGTTCCTCCACCCGAGGTGATGAACAGGGTGACCGTATATCGGCCCGGTAATACATACGTATGTGTGGGGTTGGCTGTAAACGCAGTGTTGCCATCACCAAAGGTCCAGCTGTATGAAAGCGGAGCACCTGAACAGTTCACCAAACTGTTGGTAGAGAAGGTTGCAGTGAGCGGACTGCTTCCAACAGCCGGATTGATTTCAAAATTGGCAAACAAGGTTTCATTATTGGTGGGCGCGCCAAAGATAGCCGTATTGCCATCGAAGGTCATGTCGCGATGTGCAGCCAGCTCAATGGTTTGTCGTCCGGCATTGTCGTTGAATATTAGATTGACCGATGTGGTGCCATTGAAATATTTTTTATACAGGTTGCCGCAATGAAGGGTCATGGTATCTCCGGGCCAGGCTGTGCCAGTGCCTCCGGGTTGTTTGTTCCAATAATGCACGCGAACTGTATTGCTCCAGGTGGACGGTTTTTTAAAGTATACCCAAAATCCACTGCTGGCATTGTTTACCGTGATGGTTTGGGTGATAGAGGAGGTCGCTCCGTTCTGGTCCGTGATCGTAAGCGTAACCGGGTAACTGCCGGCAGCGGTATAGGTTGCCGACGGGGTTTGTCCGGTATTGGTGGCGCCATTTCCGAAATTCCATACATAACCGGTTATGCCGGCACAGGCGGTCGATAAGCTGCCATTAAACGTTACCGTTAGTGGTGCTGTTCCGGTTAGTCCGGGATTGACGGCAAAGTTGGCAACCGGGGTATAAATGTTGGGTGCCGTTGTTAGCCAGCCATTGTCGTAGTAGCGGGTTGTTGTGGTTGTCAGGTCGGAGGTCTGTCGTCCAGCGCCGTCGTTGAAGATCAGATTCGTGGACGTAATACCGCTGAATGTGAACTTATACCAGTCGCCGCATTCCTGCGTCATCAATACACCGGGCCAGGTAGTAGATGAATATACACCGGTCGGTTGAGCATTCCAGTAGTGAATACGGATGTTGGTACCCCAGCTGGCCGGCCTTTTGAAATAGACCGTGATGTCAGGAATGGGATAATAGGTGTAGATGGAAGTATCAGGCTCTGAGATTCTACCTTCAGAATCAATACCGATATAAATAAGCGTGTCTGGATCTCCTCCTGTTAAAGTAAGCGGTGAAGAATACATCGGACTCAAAGCAGTTGGAATACTGCCGTCTGTACTGTAGTGGATGGTAACAGGTTGACGAGGAGATGTGGCAGTAAGTACCACCTGAACGCTTCCCATGTTGAAATTTCCGCCGGATGGCGTTGCGGTTACAACAGGATTGGGAATATTGAATGTATAACTTCTGCTTACCACCGGTGAGATGGAGTCGCGACTGTCTTTGGCAATGGCTTTGATTGTAGTTGCAGTATTGATGACTAATGGTGTCGAATAGATGCTACTTGATGTGTTTGGAGTGGACCCGTCGGTAGTGTAATAAATTGTATAAGGTGGCGTGCCTTGCGATGGGTTGAACTGAATCGTGATTGGATCGGTATAGTTGCCGCTGATGGGTGTGATGTTCAGCGTCGGTTTAGGCAAAACGAAAGTGTAACGCTGTGCATTTACATCACTAATTCTCCCGGCAGCATCCTTGGCGATTGCTTTGAGTGTGGTGGCAGTGCTGATGGATAGTGGTCCGCTGTAGATGGAACTTGCTATGGTTGGTGTCGATCCATCAAGTGTATAGTATATCGTATATGGAGCTGTGATGCCGCTGGCAGAGATCGAAACTGTTTGGGCATTTGTATAATTGCTGCCCACCGGTGTTACGGTAACAGTAGGAGGGGTGTTGTTGCAGCCGGTTGCACAGGCTTCGAAAAATCCGGCGCCGCTTTCTCCAATCATCCCTGGTCCGTCTTTCACGTAAATACCTGCCGATCCGGAGGTTACGGTAAAGGGTAAGGTTCCGTTGGTGACGTTGACTTCTCTTCCTGTTACCGCATCACGATAGATGCCATTCGGAACGCCGGTGAAATTGAAAGAAGCTGATCCGTCCTTAGCCAAACCCACACAAACAAAACTGCTTCCGGATGTGCGGGTATATCCGATACCGTTCCATGGATAATTACCTCCCCATTGCCAGTTCCCATTTTGTAAGGCAGGAATGGCTTTTCGAATGGCATTCAGTTTTTTGATATGCCGGTAGATGATATGATTCGAAGCGCCAATGAAGCTGTTTCCATAATAGGCTCGTCCGGTTTCGTCTATGCTTTTACGTATGCCAGCAGCATCGTGCAGATCGCAAAAAACACCCGATTTGAAACGGGTTTCTGTGCCGTAATACACACAGGGGATACCGCGCCAGGTGAACATGAAATTCATGCAGGCTGCCAGATTCTCATCCGAACCGCTGTATCTTCTGTTCCAGTCGTTGTTCGGACCAAAATCATGATTATCCAGCCAGGTAACCAGCTGTGATGGATCATTGTACAAATTATCATACCGAGCCGCGTCGGTCACTCCGCTGAAACTACCCCCGTTTTCAAAGGTGTTGTGGAAGGTAGCTTCGGCATAAAAATCAAGCACCGAAGAGCCCGATGATGCGGAGCTGCCGACATTTCCGCGCCAGGTATACCAATGTGGATTTAGTTCCTGTACAGGATGCAGTTCAAATCGTTTTTGGGCGACTTCACCGACTACAAACAGATCCGGCTTGTATGCCTTGAATCGATCGAGTAAAGCAATCACATCTTGCTTGTTCATATGCTTATAGGTGTCCCAACGAAAAGCATCCACACCCCAGTCGATAAACTGTTTGTATACATTGAAAAAATAATCCTGCACTGCCCGGCTCCCGGTGTTCAGGTCCGGACAATCATCACTGATCGCTCCGTTATAGCAATTGGTGGTATCATCCCAGCCCTGCACAAATCCATTCCCCCAGTGATGAAAATAATTCGGATCGCTCGTGGTCACAAATGATTGGGTGGATGGCCAGTTGTAATTGGCCAGGTTCTGATTGTAGGGCGCCGGCATCTTCGCCAGGTTAGCCCGGCTCCATAATTTATTATCATCCGGATTTGGCGTGCTGCCGTCGAATTCCCAGTTGGGATTGTCCTGCAAGGGCTGACCGGCACTGTTTTGCCCCCAGGGTTTAGTTGGGTCGGTATTGTATTTCAATTCACTAACACCTTTAATACCATATCGGCCACTGTGGTTGGTGACGATGTCCAACATCACCTTCAGCCCTTTGGCATGCGCCGCATCTATCAGATCTTTGAACGATGAGCCAGGGCTTTCGAGCCGCGTATCCACCTTGGTGAAATCCCAGGCATGGTAGCCATGATAATCAAGTGGACTTCGTCCCTGGACTACCGGATTGATCCAGATAGCCGTAAAACCCATATCCTTGATATAATCGAGTTTTTCAATGAGGCCTTTAAAGTCCCCCCGCCAGGTTACGTCTTTCGGATCGGTGATATTTGGATTATTGACCCCTGGGAGATAGGAGCACCATTCGTTTGGGCGGTTGTTGGTGCTGTCGCCGTCATAAAAGCGAGAGATCAGCAAAAAATAAATCGTCTCTTTTCTGAAATCAGTGGTTTGTGCGTTGGCAACAAGTGATGAGAAGGCCCAAAACAAACAAGCAATTAGTACCTTTTTCATAGACAAAACGAAAAGGTAAATATAGTGTAAAAATTACACGATTGATCACTTGTTGAAGGATGCCTCGCCCGAAGGTATTTTTGGGTTTACCAGGCCATTTGTCGTTGTACTTCACGCAGGATATCGGGGTACATTTTTCGATACAGTTCAATTTGAATATCTTGTTTTCGGGGCGCATTGATACCGCTGTTGTTGATCAACTCCCAATCCTGATCAGATAAGGCTCGGCGGTCACCGGAAAACGTGGCGATACTTTGTTGCCATGTGTAGGTATCGTTGAACGAGCGCAGTGCGATATTAGTACTGGTATTCAATTGGCGGATGTTCATGTCAATGGTGGCTCGGGCTGTACATTTTGACAAGGTAGTTTGCAAGGTAGCATACACAGTATTATAAACAGGTCGACCTGCAGTGTCTGTGCCAACTTGAATCTGCTTATTGACCGAACGAGTGGAGTATGTGTTGGTGGGGTCGGGAATGGAAAGGCTTCGAAGGGTGAATTGAATAGTCCAATCCGGAATCACATTCATGCGTCTCGCTTCGGAAGGGGTAAAAAACTTGCCGGCCAGGTTGCTGGCGGGTAAATCACGTATCAGGTTTTGCTGAAAAAACTCATTGCTGACATTGTTGCCCATACCACCAAATACATTCCCCCCTACACCGGCACTGGTTTGGGTGGGTTCAATGGTAACCCGAACAGTAGCGGCATCATACGCAGCCTGCATCTTGTCGTTGATATCTTTATAGCCAGGGATGAATGTGCCTGCTTTTTGAAAATAATTGTAGGCAGATTTCGCGTTTTCCCGGCCGGGTTTTTCGAAGAATGAAATTCCGGTCTTGTATGCCTCTTCGGCACCCGCTTCTTTGATTTCAAGCAGTTTGGCGCTGTAACTCTCCGGCGTTACTAACTGGAATGCGGTGGGCGAATTGATAATTACATCGTAGGCGTCCTGAAGCATCTGGTATTCCCCTGCCATCAATTCCCATTTATTTGGCAGGGAAGATCCGGTATAAGCGTTGATTTTATCAAGGTGCTTCTGCCGGATGACTTTATAGAGTTGTGGAATAGCTGTTTTAGCCTCCTCATTATCTGGGTCTTTACGTAGTTTTTTTACGGCGTCCTGTAAGGCTCTGTCCGAATTCTCACGCTCCAAAAATCCTTTCTTACTGCCACAGGATATCAATAACAACGCGGCTAGTACGATGATTATATTTTTTTTCATTACATCCGGTTTGGGTTTATCAAATGTAGGAATGATAAGCCTATTGTACAAACTTAGCTTGCTGGTGCAAGCTGGTTGCTGATATGCTAAACCACACCGGTTGGATTTATTACCTTTGCGCCACAAAACGAACATCCGTTTTCAAACGCATCCAACCAATTATGAAAGGAACACCCTTTACCCAGCAACACACAGCACTTGGTGCCCGCATGGCCGCTTTTGCCGGTTTCAATATGCCCATCTCATACACCGGCATCAATGATGAACACCAGGCGGTTCGCCAACAAGCCGGACTGTTCGATGTGAGCCACATGGGTGAATTTATCCTGAAAGGACCGCAAGCGCTGACACTTATCCAAGACCTGACCAGCAACGATGCCGCTAAACTTACCAAGGGAAAAGTACAATACAGTTGTATGCCCAATGATCAAGGCGGTATCATCGATGATCTGCTGGTCTACTGCCTCGACGAAAACAAGGCCTACATGCTGGTTGTCAATGCCGGCAATATCGAAAAAGACTGGAACTGGATCAGTGCCAACAATCACTATGGCGTTGACATGCAAGACATCTCAGAACGAACGGCGCTATTGGCGGTACAAGGACCCAAAGCCACCACATTGTTACAGCCGCTCACTGATATGGATTTAATCAATCTGCCGTATTATACTTTTGTTAAAGGAACTTTTGCAGGCGTAGATAATGTGCTGATTAGTGCAACCGGTTATACCGGTGCCGGCGGTGTGGAGATTTATTTTGACGCGGACCCCGAAAAGGCTACCCATATCTGGAATGCCATCATGCAGGCCGGAGTGGCATATGGACTAAAACCAGCTGGGTTAGGCGCTAGAGATACCTTGCGCCTTGAAATGGGATTTTGCCTTTATGGCAACGACATCGATGACCATACATCACCCATCGAAGCCGGATTGGGCTGGATCACGAAGTTCACCAAGCCGTTCAAATCACGTGACACGTTTGAACAACAAAAAGCCAACGGAACCGCCCGCAAGCTTGTTGGTTTTGAATTGATCGAACGTGGTATCGCGCGGCATGATCATGTCATCACGGATGAGTCCGGTGCCCCAATCGGAAAAGTGACATCCGGAACCCAGTCGCCAACGCTGTCCAAAGCGATTGGTATGGGGTATGTACGAACCGACCTGGCTGTTCCCGGACAAATCATTTACATCAACATCCGCGAACAGTTGGTCAAAGCCCGTATCGTGAAAACGCCGTTTATTTAATACTATTTGCAATGAAATCCGAAAAGCCCTCGCTGTATACCTGTTTATCCCCGGCGTTACTATCTTTATATGATATCCGCGACAGTATTGTGGTTATCATTGACGTGTTGAGAGCAACGTCTACCATCGCCACTGCGCTGCATAACAAAGCCCATGCGGTTGTGCCGGTAGACAGTGTAGCGGAATGCATCCGGATTGGTGCCCAGATGGCTGCTGTTACGGCCGGCGAGCGTGACGGTAAAGTGGCAGAAGGGTTGCAGTACGGCAACTCGCCGTTTGAATACCCCGAATCCTTTATTGGTGGCAAAACACTGGTATTAACGACCACCAATGGCACGAAGCTTTTGCACATGGCTCTTGCCCGGGATGCTAATCAGATTATTACCGGCTCCTTTTCCAACCTGTCGGCGGTTTGTGATTATTTGCTGCGAGAAAACAAACCGGTTTTACTGGGTTGCGCCGCCTGGAAAGACCGCGTGAATCTTGAAGACACATTATTTGCCGGTGCGGTTATTGATCGAATCGGAGCTCATTTTCACCGCCATTGTGATGCCTCCAAAATGGCGCACCAGCTTTATCGCGAAGCCAAGCCCGATTTGTTTGAATTCATGAAATCCAATGAAGCTTCGCATTATTTACGGCTGTCTTCATTTGGATTGGAAAAGGATATCCGCCATTGTTTGACAGAAGACACGGCGCCGGTTCTGCCCCTTTACAAAGAAGGTAAACTGATTGCCGGGTAAGCGTTCGCTTAAAGTTGTCCACAATCGATCCGATGTGCTTCTACAGGTGGATCAAATTCCGTTACTTTTGCAAATTGCCCTGTTCGCAACGCATCGTTGTGTCGACAGGAACCCAAAAAGGCAACGGTGGCACAACTCCAAGTTCTAAAATATATCTACAATAACGGCTCCGACGAGGTTATTCGTCGGGCGAAAAAAATTCATTCAACCGGTTTCATTGAAATGGTGGATCATGATCCCATGGCCTCCACTATTGTATTCCGGGTGAAGGATGACAGCTATGCCACGTTCTATAAAGTAAATGTTCAGAAATACACGGATGTGCGCCAGCTGTCTATGCGGTGCACGTGTCCGTATAACATGGGCGATATCTGCCGCCATGAGGCCGCTGCCTTGTTTCGGCTCCAGGACATGGCCGATAAAAACATGTTGGGTAATCTCAATATCGATTTTGATCAGCGTCATACCATGCTGAAGATGAAACAGATTGACCTGAAGTCGATCAAAATGCTCTCGTCGCCAGATATCTATGATAAAGCCGAAACGATTCTTCGTACCAAAAAAGCAAATATTCTGCGGGCAGCCAACGAATGTGTTGAGGCCGAGCTCATAGTCAATGACATTACCTTTCCGGTCATCATTCGTAAAAATGAGGAGCGTAATTTCGATACATCCTGCTCCTGCAGCGAAGCCCGATATCCCTTATGTGAACACAAAACACTGCTTTTTCTGCAGTTGCTCAATGCCTATGGTCCGCATTATTTTGATTCGATACGAGATTGGGACAAAGAAAAAAACAAATTGCTCCAGATTTATGGGTACAGTCTGCAAGATGACCTGAGCGGGAAATTTGAATTTATCTATAAAGAAGGAAAGCCGTTTCTGAAAGTACTGGATCCATCCATCAAACGGGTAGCCACACCGATAGCTGTCGAAAAGCCGGCAAGTCCATTGCCTGCTCCATCAGCGCAGCCTGTCGGAGTGCCTGTGAAAGAAAAAGTGGTAGCGTCTGTCCGTTACCGTATTGGGGTTGTTTTTCAACTGGATGCCAAACGATTTCCGGGGTTTACCATACACTGTATCAAAGGGGAAGCCGATGAAGATAACCTTCGATATGTTGGCAAAACCGAACTGCTGGATTTATCAAAACATATCGATTTGGATACACTGGAGCCGGAGGATCAGTCGATGCTGCTACTGGTCCGTAAGATGCAGGAGTCTGAAATCAACAAATTTGTATCCCGCAATTCGCCTTTCAGTGCTATCTGGGATAATATCATTCAGGAGGAAGGCGATACGTTACCGGAAGAAACCCGCCGGTTGATTATTGAGTATCTGCATCCCAAATTGAAAAAACTCTTTACGACCCATGCGTCACACCCGTTTGTGTTTTTGCTGCCAGCCGGCAAGAAATTCGTAACGGCTCAATTGCAAGACACCCAATGGAGCGAGTCTATGCTTCATCCGGTATACAAGGTGCAGGTTGCCAAAGGGGTGATGAAGTTGCTGGGACAAGTAAAGGCCGGCTCATCCATGGTTCCCCTTGAAGCAAACCTGCTGGAACATCACCTGATTTTCATACACCAACATACCCTTTTCACCTGGGATAAAATGGAAGACGCCCTTCACTCAGAGGAGTTTCTTCAAAAAGGGACTGTTGCCGATACACCCGAAGCCTGGCGCCGAATGCTCCATGAGCAGATCTTACCGTTAAGCCGAACCTATCAGGTGGCGTTTGACAAGTCGCTGCTGAAGGAGGTGAAAGGAATCATTCCGGAGATCAAGCTGCAACTGATGGAACAGGGCGAGAATTTACTGTTCATACCGGTTTTCAATTACCAGGGATATGATGTGAAGGCCGGCGGTACCGATACCATCACCTTGCCAATTGATGACAAAGTGTTGCTGATCTACCGGAATCGTGAAAAAGAAAACGCCTTTTTTCAATCGCTGGAATCCTTGCATTCATCCTTCTCATTGCATCAGGATGGTCGCTCATTGTATCTACGCGGCAGTGAGGTGTTGAAACAAAACTGGTTTTTTCTGTTCATGGATGCCATGAATGAAATGAAAGTGCCGGTGTTTGGTTTTGAAACCTTGCGTCATTTCAAGTTCAATACCGCCCGACCCAAAACACAGATCCATGTAAGCAGTGGGCTCGACTGGTTCGATGCTCGCGTGGAAATCGATTTTGATGGTCAACGGGTAGGCATAAACGATATTAAAAAAGCACTGGCCGACAAACAAACCTTTGTTCAGTTGGGGGATGGAACACTTGGTATCCTGCCCGACGAATGGATCAAGAAATATGCATTGCTGTTCAAAGTTGGCGACGGGAAAACAGATAAACTACGGCTTTCGCGCTATCATCTGAGTGTCATTGATGAATTATATGAAAACCGGGATGAGCAGGAAATCAGTTTCGCGCTGGATGAAAAAATGGAACGGCTGCGGGGTTTCAAAAAAATACCCAAACGTCGACCGCCCGAAAACCTAGTGCCGGTCCTGCGTCCTTATCAGGAAGCCGGATTTCACTGGCTGCATTATTTGAATGAAGTAGGTTGGGGTGGAATCCTGGCTGATGATATGGGTTTGGGTAAAACGGTACAGGCTCTTACCATGTTGCAGCAGTATCGACAGTCGAATGGCCAGCTGCTTGCCCTCGTGGTTTGTCCAACTACCTTGATTTACAACTGGCAGAATGAAGTTCGAAAGTTTACACCGGAGCTCACCTATCATATACACCATGGCAATGCCCGATACCGTAAACCGGAGGAGCTGAACGGGTTCAATATTCTGATCACTACCTATGGCACGTTGCGCAGTGATATCAGCTTGTTTTTACAACTGTTTTTCGATTACATCGTGCTGGATGAAAGCCAGGCCATCAAAAATCCTTCATCTAAAGTAACCAAGGCAGCTACACTGCTGACTGCCAAAAACCGCATCTGCATGAGTGGTACGCCTTTGCAGAACAATACCTTCGATATTTATGCCCAGATGAATTTTCTGAACCCCGGATTGCTGGGTAGTATGGAGTATTTCCGCGACGAGTTTGCTACACCAATTGATAAATTCGGCGAAGCGGAACATAAAGAGCATTTGCGCAAATTATTGCATCCGTTCATCCTTCGGCGCACCAAAGAACAAGTGGCCAAAGACCTTCCCGAAAAAACAGAAACCATCCTGTTTTGTGAAATGGAAGAAGAACAACGGTCGATTTATGAAGCGTATCGGAATGCCTTCCGCGAAAAAATTCTGGGAACTATCGATCAACAAGGGATAGACAAATCGCAGCTTACTATATTACAGGGCTTGATGAAACTACGTCAGATCTGCGACAGTCCCGCTATCCTCAACGAGGATGTCAAGTATCCGAACACGTCCATCAAGCTCGATGAGCTGACCCGTGAGATCACCGAAAACATCGGGGAACACAAGGCGCTGGTTTTCTCCCAATTTCTCGGCATGCTTGGATTGATCCGAAAGCAACTGGAAGCGTTACAGATTCCGTATGCCTATTTTGATGGAAGTACCACAACCGGTGATCGGGAAAAAGCCATCCGATTATTTCAGGAAGAAGATACCTGCCGGGTTTTTCTTATCTCACTCAAAGCCGGTGGCGTGGGGTTAAACCTGACGGCTGCCGACTATGTATATATTGTTGACCCTTGGTGGAATCCAGCCGTCGAACAACAAGCGATCGATCGAACCCATCGAATAGGACAAACTAAAAATATTTTTGCCTACCGGATGATCTGTGTGGATACCATCGAGGATAAGATTCTGCAGCTACAGGAGAAAAAAAGAACCCTGGCTAAAGAGCTTATCGCCGACGAAAATGGATTTGTGAAATCGTTAAGCCGATCAGATGTTGAATATCTCTTCAGTTGATCGATTACGATGAGCAGAGGCACCGCCGGTTCCGTATCAGATGCTATATGTCATCTTGCGGTTTTTACGGAAGCGGTCTGCTTTTTTGTAATACTTAACGGGATAGGAGTCGGGGTGGCGTAATAAGCGGTTAAAAAAGCGGAACAAGTTTAAATACAGGTTTCCGGTTTTGGAAAAAAGGGTGGTTTTCATATGGATTCATTTTTAGCGTTTTGAAGGGCACGCTCCGTCTATTCAAACGAAATCGGTGCGGTTCTATTGCCAAAGCTCAACAAGTATTGCTTAAAAAAATGCCAAAAACGCAACCAAATCGAACAGCTAATTGTATATAAGTGTATGATTAACAGGATTTTCACATTTTCTTGCTTTCGTAAACCGGCGAATAACGAAAAAAGGCCTAGACTGTTCTTGGTTTCGTGTTTGGTGCTGCTTTTTTCCTGCGGCAGCAATGAACAGGCCTCTCCCGAATCTCGTTCCGGCCAACAGGCGGAACCGGTGAAGGATGCCACCGGCTTGTCAATCACTTCCAATACAGAACAGCCGGTGTTGGATCATTTGCAATCCACCGGTCTTTTTAAGCAATTCACCCGGTTGGTGACAACGGCCGGACTTGAATCAGAGTTTACCGTGGGACCTCGTACCTATTTCATCCCCGATGATTCGGCTTTTGAAAAACTGGCAACGGATGTTTTATCGAAGTGGTCGGAGCCTGCCATGAACAGCACCCTAAAAAATATCCTCCTAAACCATGTGGTGGAAGGCGCGATCGATTTATCGGCACAGCCATCCGGATCTATTTACACAACGTTATCCGGGAAACCGGTTGAATTCGTCTTTTTCAACGGAAAAGCCTATTTGAATAAAGTGGCCATCCGGGAACGACCCGTGGCTGTTTCAAACGGCATTTTGTACATTACACACGGAATTCTATTTCCACAAAAAGAAAAAAGTCAAACAAATGCAAAGCCCATCGACACCCGTTTGGATGCTCCTCCTGCTCCTGTTCAGTAGTATGACCACGTTGGCGCAAAAACAGCCAACCGTTTTTCAGGGAGCAACGATTTATCCAATTGCCGGACCACCCATCCTGTCCGGAACGCTGATTGTACAGGATGGAAAAATCGTGCAGGTGGGGGATGCACGTACACCAGTGCCGGCTAATGCAACGGTAATCCAAGTGAATGGTAAAATCATCATGCCCGGTTTGGTCGACACGCATTCGCACCTGGGTGGACCGGAAGGTGGCGATGGTTCCAGTCCAATCAATCCGGATACACGCGCGATGGACGCAATCAATCCAACCAGTGATGGGTTCAAAAAAGCATTGGCCGGGGGCATAACCACCATTAATGTGATGCCCGGCTCCGGGCATTTGATGAGCGGGCAAACGGTTTATATCAAAATGCGCGATGCGCGAACCATTGAGGATATGCTATTGGTGAATGAGAAGGGCGTTTTCGGCGGGATGAAAATGGCCAATGGTACGAACCCGATGCGTGGCAGTAGCGGATTTCCGGGAACCCGGGCAAAGAATGCCTCGCTGGTCAGGGAGTTGTATTTGAAAGCTCTAGATTACAAAAAGAAACGAGATAAGGCCGGAAAAGACAGCACCAAAATGCCGGAACGCGATCTGCGAATGGAGCCACTGGTTGAAGTGTTGGAAGGCAAACGGATGGTGCATTTTCACACTCATAAATCCAATGACATTCTCACCGCCCTGCGGATCATCAAGGAATTCGGCTTGCGGGCAGTCTTGCATCATCTGTCGGAAGGCTGGTTGGTGGCCGATGAAATTGCCAAGGCCGGCGTACCCTGTTCAATTATTAATATCGAAGCACCGGGGGGCAAGCTCGAAGCATCACAGCTTACCCTCAAAACCGGAGGCATCTTAGAGAAAGCGGGTTGTTCCGTGGTGTTTCATACCGATGATGGCATAACAGATTCCCGATTGTTTTTGCGCACAGCCGCTATGTCGGTTCGCTACGGGATGAGTCGTGAAAAAGCCCTGGAGGGGCTCACGCTTACCGGAGCTAAACTCATGGATTTGTCTTCCAAAGTCGGGTCGTTGGAAAAAGGAAAAGATGCCGATTTTATTATCCTGTCAGGTGATCCATTCAGCTTATATACCATGGTGGAACAAACCTGGGTAGAGGGGGTCAAGCGGTACGATATTTCGAATCCGGCTGATCGGGCCTTCTTAACCGGTGGGTTTGGAGTATACAGTGCTGAACGGAACGAATACCATCATCATGGTGATCAAACCGATACAGATAAATAATAGTCAATCATTCTATAATAACAGTCATGCATAAACGAATATTATTTTTAGCATTGGTGTTTTGCCAGACCGGTTTCGCTCAAATAGCCATACAAGCTGATTCGGTTTTCCCGGTAACGGCTCCGCTTATCCGAAATGGCATTGTGCTGGTTAAGAACGGTAAAATTGAAGCGGTTGGTTCAGCCGATCAGCTCGCCATACCGGCCGGATATACTATTATGAAAGCCCGGGCAGTAACACCCGGCCTGATTGATGCCCGCACGGTGATCGGTATGGCCGGCGTATTGAATATTCCGGTCGATCAGGATCAGCTGGAGCGTTCATCGCCCATACAACCTGAACTGCGGGCGCTGGATGCCTATAATCCGGAAGAGAAACTCGTGCAGGTCGCCCGAGGCTACGGTATTACCACCCTGCATACCGGACATGGTATCGGGGCGTTGGTAAGTGGACAAACCATGGTCGTCAAAACAAAACCGGGTACTACCGAATCGGTAACCCTGGTGCCGGCTTCGATGCTGGCTATGAGCTTCGGTCCCAATATCTCCTGGTATTTTTCATCACCGGGCACGCGCGCCAAACAAGTGGCCATGATGCGCACTGAACTGATCAAGGCCAAAGACTATTTGAAAAAAATGCAGGATAAAGACAGTACCAAACGGCCGGCTTTCGATATCAAACTCGACGCCCTGTCTCGCTTGCTGAAAGGAGAGCTCAAAGCACTGATTACCGCCAATACCGCCGTCGATATAATGAATGCTATCCGCCTTTCAAAGGAATTCGGACTTAAACTGGTGTTGGATGGAGCGGCCGAGTCGTATCGATTAATTCCCGAGATCAAGGCCGCTGGGGCAGAGGTGGTGTTGCATGCCACTATGGCCCGTCACGACGGCGACATGCTAAACATGAGCCGGTCGACGGCCGCTACCTTGACTGCCGCCGGTATTCCGGTGAGCATTGAGAGCGGATTTGAATCTTATGTTCCGAAAACACGCATTGTCCTTATGGAGGCGGCCCAGGCCATTCCATACGGACTATCCCATGCCGATGCGCTTCGATGTATCACCATTCATCCAGCCAAGTTGTTGGGTATCGACAAACGGGTGGGTAGTATTGACGTTGGTAAAGATGCCGATCTCGTTCTATACAACGGGGATCCGTTTGAGTATACCACGAATGTGATTCGGGTACTGATCGATGGACAAGTGGTTAGTGAGGAGGTGAATTGATTTCTTGATTTCAGCAAAAGCAACTGTTCTAATTATTTAGCGTACGGCCGTTTACGAAGTCAATTGGCTAAACGTCTTTTGTTTTCCTTTCACTGATGTATTGAAGTTGGGCCTTTTTTTACGTCAATTCACATGATATTTCTTTTGATGTATTATTGATGTGGTGCTGTTTTACCTGATTGACCATTCGTAACATACCTTGTTTCACCATTTAAAAAAACAAAGAATGTCAGGAGTGTCGCTCATCAGATTGCTGCCCGTATTATTTTTTTTCATCCTTGGTTCTAAGCCAAGTCTCTTCGCCCAGAAAAAGAATCCGGAGATGGAGAAACGGATTGATCGGATCATTCAATCTATGACCTTGGATGATAAATCAGGAGAGTTGAACGTGATAGATCCCGGAATCGTTAACCGGTATTCGTTTTTTCAATGAAATCAAACGTTTGCCAGTCCGACGGAATTTTTGGAAACAATAAGGTGAATTGCTTTAGCTGACCGCATCTCGTGAAATAATACTTTTCGGGGGCTAGTGGAATAGACTGAGCATCCAGCATCGAGATCATGCAACCTGTATCCGATTGAAGAAACGTAGTCGGATAAATGTTGACCAATCCTCCGTTTACATACATTTCTTTGGAAACATACGAACAGTGAATCAGGGTTTGTCCTTCCTCAGGAAATTGATCCTGCAAATGCGTGCGGGTGGTTGGATGAATCTTGAAATGCCGGATAGCCTGTTTGTCGCATTCGATTTTCATGTTGTTATGATTTAGATCAAAACTACCGGGTTCAGACCTCCAGTTTTTGGTGGTTTAAAAAAAGCTGTTAAAAGAAGAGTTGCCGGTGTTTAATTTTCGGATACATTCGTGAAGAAATCCCGCTATGCCAAAGATCAAATCTGTTGAGAAAAGACATCGCTTCATTAACCGGTGTTTGCGTGATCCGAAGGAACGGTTTCCGTCCAAACAGCGCCTGGCCAAGCGCTGCAGCGACTTTCTCCATGTGACCATCTCGCCATCAACCATTGAAAAAGATATTCGGTTCATGAAAAGTTCGGTGGAAGACGGCGGGCTTTCGGCTCCAATCGCCTACAGCCGTGCGCAGGATGGCTATTATTATACCGAACCCGATTTTACCATCGAGGAGCTGGACATTTCCACCCAGGAGTGGGAGTCGCTGGAATATGCCGCTTCACTGCTGTATCAATATGCCCAGGTGCCCATTTTTCGAAACTTTAAGGATGCCATCGAAAAAATTCATGCTCATTTCGAAATTGAATTGAATCCCCACGATCCGTATAAAGACAAAGTGGTGCAATTTGAAACACCAACCGCACAAACCGGTTATGAGTGGCTCTCGGGCCTGTATCATGCGATCAGAAACCGGCATCTGGCTACTATTCAATACCTGAATATCTATAAGAATGAAAAATCGGCGCGAGTGATCCAGCCGGTGTTGCTCCGGGAACATCAAAATAAATGGTATGTAGTAGGCTGGGAGCCGGCGAAGAATGATTATCGCACGTATGCCCTGAATCGCATCGAGCAGATCTCCTATGATGCCGCTACCCAACGATACCGCCAGGATTTTCCCTACGACACATTTACCAAATACGCAGTGGGCATCATGGAAAACGACGGCAAGCCGGTAACGGTAGAGATGACTGTGTCCGCTCCCTTTCATGAACATCTGCTGCGCGAACCGATTCACGCCTCGCAACAAATTGTTGCCCAAAAACCCCAAGCAATCAAGGTGACCTTGCTGGTCCTCGATAACCATGAGCTTCATCAACGGCTATTGGCCTTTGGTCCGCATTGTATTGTTCATAAGCCCGTCGCGCTCCGACAGTCGTTGAAAAAGATTATTCAAAAAATGGCGGCCAATTACGAATGATTGGTCTTTTTCACTGGTAGTGAAGCTATCGGCCGACTAATAAACAATGCCAAGAAATTGACGGGGATCCTCCTCCAGCAGTAGTTGCTCTTGTTCAAAAAACCGCCTGATTTTGTCGGTAAGTTCTTGTTTGGCTGCTTCATTCAATCGGTGAGGATGTAAATGAGCGAACAGGGTGAGGGCATGAATAATCAACTCTTCTTGCCGATGAAGGTTTTGCTTTTCTTTTTCAATAATCTGGGAGATGTGTTTTTTCATTTCAAACCTTGGTTGACCGTTTTTCAGCATGTCTTCGATACGGAGTGGCTGGATGCCGGATAGGGCTTGCATTCGAATGGCCGTCGATCGGATATGCATACGTGGTTCCAGATAGAATCCGACCTGGTTGCCCTCGTATATAAAATGCTGATTGTGTGCGGTGCACACGTGATGTCTATTGATGAAAAAATGATGGTGTGTGCCGGCCCTCAGTATCGAAAAAGTGATGGGGGATCGCATGGGCACATTCGGTTGTTCTTCCGATCGGAAACGATGAAATACGCGTCGATTGTTCCGATCAGCCTGCATGATGACAACCCGCTCGCCGCTGGCAGACAATGCAAAGCGGTTGAATCGTTCAAAATAATCGGAAACACCCCAAATGAGACCAGCATGCCCGGTTTTCGAGGAGGGGTCTACCAAAACGGTTGCTTCCAACAGAAAGTCATGGCCAATACACAGCCCGGTTCGCATGGCATAAAAATGCCACTCGTCCTCCGTGTGGTTGATCATTTCATAACAGCCATCTGAAATCCGGCTCATCGCGGTGGCCCTGTCGGTTTCTTCCCAGGAATGCCGGTTGTTTTCAAAGTCCTCATCTAGTAACAACGCGTTGGTGCTATGGTCGGGATATGTATGCATCAACCACAAACATAAACGGGCAGACCGCCAATTTATGGAGGTGTGCCCGCCTGATTGAAAAAGTTGATGAAACGAGTCTGGCTTAATACCAAAAAGACTGTGTGCCGTCTGATGTTATCAGTAAGTAGATTCCGGTTTTAATTCCCGGAATGTATACTCGCTGAACGCCTGGTTTTGCATCAACAAACTGACGTAGGAGTGTACGACCGCCGGCATCAATAATTCGTATGAATTGTTTTTGGTCAACTATTATATGAAGGTGTTGGTCGTTCGTGCGATTTGGCATCAACTGAATGCCGGTTTTTTTCTCGGGATGTTTCACGTGAATGACCCGACTGTAATTAGATCGTCCGTTTGCCTCTACGATACGGAGTCGATACCATTGATCACTGGCAACACTGGTTACATCAGTATATTGGTAGACCGCACTGGGGCGCAGCTGGGCTTTAACAGCACCGACAGTCATCCAAACTCGCTGATCACTGGATCGTTGTATTTGGTATTCAAAAATGTCTGACTCATTAGCCGTTTGCCAGGATAGCACAGGATGATTTGCCCGAATTATGCCGTCGAATCGAATCAGTCGAACCGGAATAACCGATACGACCTGTACAGTGGCACTGGCACTGACCGCGTTGGTGCCAATATAGGCTTGCACACTGCTGGTAAGATTGCTGGCGGGCGTACAAGATGCTTTGGCAGTATAAATAAGCTGAATGGAATCACCGGCAGGGATGAAAAAAGAGGGATTGGCAGCACTAACACCACCAGCGTACACCAGTGTGCCGATTTGGCCGGCAGTCGGTGAAACAATACAGTTAATCTCCTGAATATCACTCGCTGGACTCAAAGCGATATAACTGAAGCCAGCAGGTAATTCATCTACAATGCTATCAAGTGAAATATCAAAAGCACTATTGTTCTTGATGGTAGATATGATTTGGGCCGTGTCACAGGTTAAGTAACTGGATTGGTCCGTTGTTTTTTGAATGCTTACCGACATGGGTGCAGTAATGGTTACAGCTGTGCCATTGGCGCCTAAGGCGCTGTTCAGCGCATATTTATAATTGGTATTGCCACTGGTGGCTCCCGCATAGGGCAGCAGATAGGTAGTGAAGTTAGAAGAGAGAATTACAAATTTCCAACGAACAACTACTGCTTGGGAATTACCCCCATTTCCTGATCGGAAATACAAGCTATCGGTGGTGCCGGTTTGGACACCGTTTACAGTACTGGAAATGACCGTTGTGGAAACCAGCCGAAAGCGGGTAGGATCAAACTGAGGAGATACCGATACCTGAAAATCGAGTTCATCGTTATTTTGAGAATTGCCCACAGTATAAGTCACATCATTGATAAAAAAACCGCCCAAAACATCCTGATTGATGATGTTTTGTGTCGAAAGTCCGCCGGCATTCGCACTGATGGACGAGCGATTGTAAATGGCAAAGCTGGTGAACAGATTGGCATTATTGGCGTCCGTCAATTTTAGATTAAACGTTCCGGTCGGAGAAACATTGGCCGGATATGAAACGTAAAAATAACAAACGCGGCTTTCACCAGGAGCCAGGGTGCCAATCTGGGTTTGACCATTGGCTGGTGAGAGTACCGTGTACGTTTGTGCAGGTACTGAACTGGTAATAGATGTGATGGAGAGCGTGAGTCGGTTATAGGTAACTCCACTGCTTGCATTGTTTTTGACTTCAAATCCAACGTATGCTTTGGTAATGGTGCCTGGGCTATTACCGTCTACAACAAAATACGGCGCAGAAATCCGGTTGATGGTAAAATGCCCAATCGGAATTGTTTGTGCAGAAACGATGCTGCAGAATAAAAGAAAGGGCAGCAACGTGCCAATGCGTTTTCTCATGGTTCGTTAGGCTTTGGATAGGTTTGGATGGGGAAGGTAAGCCTAAAGTATGTTTTTGCCAAATGGTCAAAAGCCATGAAGCGGCATGAGCTACTCTATTTTTTCATTGTTCGTTCAAGATAAAACGTTCCGAAAGGAATCAACGAAAGTATAAACGCCAACATAAACCAGCGAATGGCTTTTTGGTATTTTTCCATGACGGCAAAAGCCAGGAGGATGTATAGTACAAACAAAACACCATGAGCCATGCCGATGATCCGCACCGGTTGTGGATATCCGGCCAAGTATTTTAACGGAACGGCAAGTCCCAGCAGCAAGAGGTAGGAGATGCCTTCCGCATTGGCAATGAACAGAAAGAAACGGAGTAGATTTTTTTTGAACATACAGGGTCGATAAACAAAAATAACAGCGATTACATACGGGTAACCCAGATTTTCAAAGCCATGAAACAACGACGATTGTATTCAGCCCAACTGAGCTCCTGCCGGGATTCGTTGGTGGGCCAGGGATCCCGTAAAATTACTTTGTGCGGAATGATACCGGTAATATTACCCATCATATCGTATTGGTTTGAGAACTCAATGGCCGTCAGCACGTAGGCATGACCGATATTGCTGTTTGGATTCGATAAACCGACAATCAAGGGCCATTTGCCTGACAAGCCATTGACGATTTCCTGAACAGAGGTAAAACCACCGTAGGCATTGATCGTTGAGAATCGTCCACGGAAATCAGCAGCCCATCCACTCAGCGCGCGCAGGATCTGCGGTTCATTCGCCGGTCTGTTTGCTTCAACGCTTCCATAAATTCGGGTAACCACCTCTCGCTGATCAACCCGCAATCCATGGTAATTCAATACCATTTGCACACAAGCCGCCCAACACCAGTTGGATTGTAATTGTGCCCCTCCATTTGTAGAATAAGCCCGCATGTATTCAAACTCATTCGACGGAACACCGCATACAAAATAATTGGGTCCTTGCTGAATGCAAGATTGTGCCATCGAGAACGTGCTGCCAATCAATAGGGTAATGGCCACGAAAATGACCTTCAATGGTATTGTGAATTGCATGTATGTGCTGTTTGGTGTCCTCCGAAGGTACTGTTTTTAAGGGCAGAAACATTGTTTAGGTTACGATCAATAATTGATTACCTGTTCTTCCATCGCGGGCATGGATCGCCACTCATATTGCTGATTGCGCAATTGTGGTTCGAATCCGGCTTCCCGAATGGCCTCTTGAATGGTTCGGCTGGTAAAGCGATGAGGGGCACCGGCCGCACTGACCACATTCTCTTCGATCATGATGCTGCCGAAGTCGTTTGCACCGGCATGTAAACAAAGTTGGGCAATTTGTTTACCTACAGTCAGCCAGCTAGCCTGTATATTGAGCACATTGGGTAGCATGATACGACTCAGGGATATCATACGAATATATTCCTCCGGTGTGGTCAGGTTTTTGACGCCCCGGATTTTGGCCAGCAGTGTATCGGCATCCTGAAATGTCCAGGGGATAAAGGCCAGGAATCCCTTGGATGCAGCTGGTTTCCGGTGTTGTACGTCGCGGATGCATACCAGGTGATCGAAGCGCTCATGCAGGGTCTCCACATGGCCAAACATCATCGTGGCCGAGGTTGTGATATCGAGCTTATGTGCTTCATGCATGATGTCGAGCCATTCCTGTGCGCCACATTTTCCTTTGCTAATCAGCCGGCGAACCCGGTCGTTCAGGATTTCGGCTCCGGCTCCCGGTAGACTATCCAGACCGGCTTCTTTCAGCGCTTTCAATACCGCATGATGGGTACTTTTTTCGAGCTTGGTAATATGAGCGACCTCAGGTGGACCCAGTGCATGTAGCTTGATATTCGGATACATGGATTTCAACTCCCGAAACAGATTGGTATAGAAAGAGAGACCCAGTTCAGGGTGATGACCGCCTTGCAAGAGAAGCTGATCACCGCCATAGCGGATAGTTTCTTCAATCTTCTGCTTGTAGGTATCCATATCGGTGATGTAGGCCTCTGCATGTCCAGGAATCCGGTAGAAGTTGCAAAACTTACAGTTGGCCAGACAAACATTGGTGGTATTCACGTTGCGATCGATCTGCCAGGTCACTTTTCCGTGGGGAACCTGTTTTTGCCGTAATGTATCGGCCACAAACATCAAATCGGCAAGGGGAGCCTGTTCAAAAAGAAACACTCCTTCATCGGCTGATAAATCTTCCATTCGCAGCGCGCGTTCCAGTAAATCAGTTATATTCATACGTATTGATCATTGATACTACATCACTAAACAAAGGTACGTTTGAATGGTTGTACATATATGACATTGTTTTTTCGGGGATGGCTGACGATTGGTTGGCTTCTGCTTTCTTCCGTAGGTTGGGCACAGGCTTCCAAGCCGCCTCTCACGCAGTCTTCATTCAGGATGTTGAGCGGGGGCGTGGTGCTGTTAGCGGTTCAGCTGGAGGGCATTCCGGATACCCTGCATTTTATTTTGGATTCGGGCAGCGGATCGGTTTCGCTGGATGCTGATCGCTGTAAGGCATTTGGTTGGCAAACCGCCGTGTCAGATTCCGTCGTGCAGGGGATAGGTGGTACTGGCAATCAGTATTTGGCGGAGTCAAAATCGATCCGGTTGAATGGCTTTACGTTTCCACCCATGTTGTTTCGGGTGCAGGACTACAGTAATCTCTCGGCTGTGTATGGCGAACGGATTGACGGTGTGCTGGGATATCCCTGGTTTAGGTCGTTTGCCGTTTTACTGGATTTTGATGGTTGCAACCTGCAGGTTTACCGATCGGAACACATTGTTTATCCGGATGGAGGTACTTTGTTTCCCATTCAACCCAACCCGTTGCCCCGCGGACTTTTTCGGGTGCGCGACAAAACAAAAAGACGAATCCCGCTGTATTGGGATAGCGGCGCCGGACTGGCCTTATTAATCGAGGAGCAATTGGTGAACGACAGCACGCTGTTGATGGGCAGTCGGAAAAAGCGATTTACTCAAATCGAAGGAATGGGTGGCAAACGGCAAATGCAACTGACAATCATCCGTTCGCTGCAAATTGGTCCGTGGACTTTTGACCGCGTGCCTACCTATTTATTCCGAGATGCCGATAACGTCATTGGATACCCGAAAACGGGCGGACTGATCGGCAATGAATTGATGCGTCGTTTTTACGTTATTTTTAATTATCCGGCCGGTGAGCTTTGGCTGAAACCCAACCGACATTTTGCAGATCCGTTTGAATATGGCTATTCCGGTTTTTCTATTTACCTGATTGACGACCGAATTCTAGTGGATGACGTGATTCCCGGATCGCCTGCCGACAAAGCCGGCATGAAAAACGGCGATGAAGTCATCGGTGTGGATGGCGATTTTTCCGGTGATTTGCAACAATACAAAAACCTGTTTCAGGATCCAGATCGCGACATGAAAGTCATGCTGCGGCGCGCAGCGGGTGTGTTGCAGGTTCTGTTACACACCGAACGTATTTACTGATATTCCAGCCAACTGATTCGAAGGTGTCCGCACTGTTCAGGCAGAATTGCTTATTTTTAGACACACTAATGCCCCATTGGTTTTGGCTATTCGCCTTTTCAACATATTGCTGACTACGAATAAAGAGCTTCGCACTTTTGCCCGGCAACTGTCGAATGTACTTGGTTTTACTCCTCGTTCGCTCGATCTGTATCGAATGGCATTTAGTCACCGGTCCGTTCGCGAAGGTGCCGATCAGAACAATGAACGGCTTGAGTTTCTGGGCGATGCGGTACTGAGTACCGTGATTGCCCATTACCTGTTTCGTAAATACCCATACAAGGATGAAGGCTTTTTGACCGAAATGCGCAGCAAGATGGTCAATCGCCAGAAATTGAATGAGATCGCATTGAAGATGGGGCTACAAAAATTGGCCGTGTATAATAAGAATGATAATGGACTCCGCATCTCCCAGATTTTCGGAAATACCCTGGAAGCGCTGATTGGTGCCGTTTACCTCGACTATGGTTATGCCAAAACATGCCGATGGGTGGAGGAGCGGATCATACTTCCTTATCTGTTTACCGATGAATTGGAAAGTATTGATATCAACATCAAAAACCGACTGTACGGCTGGGCCACCAAAAACGGCAAAGAAATAGCCTTTACCACACTGTCAGAATCCGTGGAACGGGGCCGTCGGCTGTTTACGATTGCAGCGGTCGTCGATGGGCAGGTGGTGGCCGAGGCCAGCGGATTCAGTAAGAAAGACGCCAGCTATGCAGCTGCACAAAAGGCGGTGGAGCGACTCGGACTCTGATTATTCCTTTTTATCCAACTTGTTTTTCAATAACCCTGTATCTTGCATCGCGTGAATAATCAATCGACATCCGAAAAAAAATATGGCATCATCGGCAGTGGAAGCTGGGGCACGGCGCTGGCCAAAATACTCACCGATAATGGTCGGTCCATTCATTGGTGGAATCGCAGCGAGGAGGCAATCCATGCTTTTCAAAAAAGAGGGCATAATCCGCAATACCTGTCTGCTGCGCGCTTCGATATGTCGTTGCTGACCCTGAGCACTGATCTGGCTTCGGTTATACATGCCTGTGAGGTGCTTATTGTGGTTGTACCGTCCGCTTATATCCATACAGTATTGTCGTCGCTGCCGGCTCAGTCCTTTGCCGGTAAAAAAATCCTATCGGCGGTAAAAGGTATTCTCCCCGAACGCAATCAGTTGCTCCACGAGTACCTGGCCGAGCATTTCAATGTGCCTTTGTCTGATTACCTGACGGTTATGGGACCTTGTCATGCCGAAGAAATTGCGGCCGAAAAATTATCGTACCTGACGTTTTCTGGCACGGATGCCCAAACACAGCATCAGCTGCTCCACGACTTTAAAACTGCTTATGTGCAAACCGTGGCCAATCCGGATGTGTTAGGAGTGCAATATGCTGCCGTGTTGAAAAATATCTATGCACTGGCAGCCGGCATTGCGCATGGTCTTGAATACGGAGATAATTTTTTAAGTGTGCTAACGGCCAACGCCGCCCGCGAAATGGCTGCATTTATACAACAGCAAAACCAGCCTGGAAACAGGTTGCAACATCCCGAGACAACTGCAGAGACGCCTCGGCCGGATTATGCAGCGTCCGTTTATCTGGGTGATTTACTCGTTACCTGTTATTCGCCGTATAGCCGTAACCGTCAGTTTGGTACTATGATTGGTAAAGGGTATAGTGTTAAAGCCGCCCAGTTGGAAATGAATATGGTGGCTGAAGGTTACAATGCATCCCGTTGCATACATCAAATCAATCAGTCGGTAGGGGCCACGATCCCAATTGCGGATACGGTCTTTTCCATTTTATGGGATGGGGTTCATCCGGCTGCTGCTTTTCCCGGATTGGAAGCCCACTTGTTTTGATTAGTCTGTGAACAGGTCGGCTGCAATTCCATCGGCCCTGATTTTTCCTGCCCGCGTAAGTTGTAAAAAGCCATTATTCGTAATCGTTAGTAAACCTGCTTCCACGTAAAGTTGGCTTCGTTTCAAGAGCGCATCAATGGCTGTGTCATCTGCGAAAACGCGTAATTCGTGTAATGAAACACCGGTAGCTTTGCGCAGTCCGATCATGATCGCTTCGTTGAACTGCTGGGCCACGGTAAGCAGCTCTTCGTCAGCTGGAATAACGCCCGATTCGATGGATTGCATGTATCGTTCGTTGTTTGCGATATTCCACCAGCGTCGGTTTGATCCGTTATATCCGTGTGCCGACGGACCTACACCCCAGTACGGCTTTTTTTTCCAATAGTTGCTATTGTGACGGCTCTCCATGCCCGGTAGGGCATAATTGCTGATTTCGTAATGTTCGTAGCCATGGGCCTGCAGGTGATCCGACAGCAGGTAAAATTGTCGATGCTGCGTTTCCGGGTCCGGTGATTTTTCAGGCGCTTGTTTCACTTGCCGATACAGCCCCGTTTTTTCCTCCACGGTCAGTGCATAGCAGGAGAGGTGTGGGATTTTTTTGTCGATCAACCGGTCGACCAAGGCTAACAAGGCCTCATCGCTGCCCAGATGCGAGCCGAAAATCACATCGGCCGACACATTGGTAAAACCACCTGCCATCAGGCGATCGATTCCATCCAAAGCGTCTTTTGCCGTATGGTTTCGGTTCATCCAACGTAATTCGTCCTCCTGAATGCTTTGGATTCCCAGGCTGATCCGATTAAAACCGGCCTGTTTCCATCCGGCAATCGCGTCCGCTTGCAAATCCTCCGGGTTGGCCTCCAGGGTTAGTTCAGCCTGATCGGGTACGTCAAACGCAGTCCGAATGGTATCTATGATTTTTTCCAGATAGGGCACGGGTACCAGACTGGGCGTACCACCGCCAACATAAATGGTGTCAATAGTCTTCGTTTCGTTTATTCGTTCACGTTGTAATAGAATTTCCTGTACAAGGCTATTCATCATGCGCTCCAAACTCGCCGTTCGTGTTGAAAAATGGAAGTTGCAATACGTGCATGCTTTTCGGCAAAAGGGGATATGGATATAAATGCCTGCCAAGGTTGTAGTTTTACAGTGTGGATATGCAACCCATACACGTGAACCGTTTTTTGAGTATTCGATGGAGCCTGTTACTGGCCGGCCTGTTTATGTCAGGAACGGTGGGCGCCCAATTGCCGTATACGGTGCAATACCGGCTGCAAGATACCGCGCATTCCACGGAGTGGAGCAGCCGAATACTCCAAACACAGTTTGCTGATTCGATCGCAGTGGTTCGGTATCTGCAAACCATACCTGATATATTGGCCCAACAGGGGTATCCGTCGGCCTCGGTAGATTCGGTCAATTGGTCGGCGTCCGGCATCTCGGTGCTGCTTTATCGGGGCCATCGATATACCTGGGCCTCCATCCGTATTCATGACGAATGGCATTCGTGGTTCAGGGAGCAACAAGGTTCATTAACAAACGGAAATCTGCTTGCCGTGCCTTTTGCGGAGTGGGATCGATGGTCGCGTCGGCTTTTGTCTTTTTGTGCCAACACGGGCTATCCGTTTGCGGCCATCCGGCTCGATAGTATCGTTGGGGATGCCGCTGCCATGAGGGCTTCTCTCGTGGTGGAAAAAGGTCGGTTCTATACCCTCGACAGTATTCGTTTGATCGGCGGTGCACGATTATCGGCCCGCTTCCTCAACCGCTATTTGGCTATGAACGATGGATCTGTCTATAGTCAACACAAGATCGATCAGGTCAACCAAAAAATCAAGGCACTTTCTTTTGTAACGCCCATACAACCGGCCGACCTGACCATGCTTGGTACCGGTGCCATACTGAATGTGTATGCCAAACCTCGCCGAAACAGTCGGTTTCAGGCGCTGGTCGGTTTACAACCTTCGCCGGTCAGCAATAAACTGATCTTGACGGGCGACATCAACCTGCAACTGCAAAATCTCTTCGCCGGCGGCGAGGATATTCGTTTTTTATGGCAGGAACTGCAATACCAGTCGCCCCGGTTACAAATCGGCTACGCACAGCCATACCTGGGCGGCAGTGCCTTTGGAGTCGATGTTCATTTCGACCTTTTCAAAAAAGACAGTAGTTTTTTGCAGATGCAGGGTCGATTGGGTACACGCTATCAATGGTCGGCTACACAAAGTATCCGCGCTTACCTGCTTTGGCAACGGCATCGGGTACTGGAAGGCGGGATCGATACAGCGCGGATTAAAACAACCCTGACTTTACCGGATATCATCGACGTTGGCTCTTCGGGGTTGGGGATTGAATACCGGTTACAACAAACGGATTTTCCGCTCAATCCAAGACGGGGGATAGAGATTACAACTACCGCGTCAATGTCCAATCGATTAGTGTATAAAAATGAAACGATCCTGGCGTTGAACGATGCCGGTGGTAATTCGCTGGCTCGTTTGTACGATACGGTTACTCCTAAAACGGCACAGCTTCGTATTGAAACCGTGGTCAATAAATTTTGGCCGGTCGGTCGCTATGCCACATTCAAAACAGGTGTACAGGGAGGGTTGCTTGAGGGGACCAGGCTATACCGGAATGAACTTTTCCAGATCGGAGGTTACAAACGCTTACGCGGATTCGATGAGGAAAGCATCTATGCCTCCGGGTTTTTAGTCGCTACCATGGAGTATCGGTTGCTATTTTCTGCACGGTCGTACCTTGGTTTTTTTGTGGATGCGGGCTGGGTTCGGAACCGGTATGTAGCTGCGCGCCTGGACACTCGGTATCAGTCCGCCGGTGTCAGTTTGCTGGTAGAAACGGCTGCCGGACTATTCAACGCGAGCTTTGCGTTGGGGAAACGTTCCGATCTTTCATTCAACTGGCGTGAAGCCTCGCGCCTGCATTTCGGGTATATCAGTTATTTTTGATCCTGCTTTAGGATGTTCATGCCGCCCAGCCAACAATGACAACACGTCCTTTTCCGAAAATAAAGACTGAATTGCGAACAACGTTCTTCCGTTGGATGGCCTTTGTCCTGTCTTTTCTGTTGATGGCCGGTGCGCTAACCGCGGTTGCCCAAACTCGTCCAGTGAACGATTCAACAAAAACCACTAGTCAGGATTCCGGTCGGAAAGAGGAACATCAGGCTTCAATCACACAGGATCGTTTGCCAGCGACTCCGATTGTCAAGCCCACTCCATTCATCCATCAGAATGACCGAACCCTAAAATTTTATGTACTGGCCTCCTTATTTTTTTTACTCGGTCTTTTTCGGGTCGTATTTGACCGTTATGTTACCAACCTGTTTCAGGTTTTCTTCAAAACCTCCCTTCGGCAAAGCCAGCTGACTGACCAGTTGCTGCAAGCGCGATGGCCTTCTTTTTTATTGAATCTTTTTTTTGCTGTTGTTGTCGGATTTTATTTGTTGTTGCTCTTGGCTGACACGGGTTGCACGGGGTCCTCGTTTTTTCGAGGCCTGGCGATCTGCTCTGGTATCGTATTGGCGGTGTATGCGGTGAAACGGGTTGTAACCTGGTTTATCGGTTGGATCACCGACCAGCCCGTGATGGCAGCTGAGTATATTTTCATTCTTTTTCTGTTCAACAAAATGATTTCGTTGTTTTTGTTCCCGATGATTATTGTGCTCGCTTTCAGTGATGGGTGGTTACATGCGTTGGCAACCGCAGTTACTATTGGATTGGTAGCGGTTTGGATTGTATTGCGGTATGCGCGCTCTTTTGGTTTGTTTGGAAGCCGCTTGAAGATCAGCCGGTTCCATTTTTTCTTCTATGTTGTGGGTGTCGAAATCCTCCCTATTTTGATCGTGTGGCGATGGGGCGCCGGTCATCTTTGTAAATTTCTGTAACTTTGTTCCTTCTAGTGAACACGTATGGCAAAGATCCCTGAAGGAAAGAAACCCTCCAGTAAGAAAAAATCGCTTCGTATCCTGATCACCCAGCCTCGGCCGGAGGGTGCTCGTTCACCGTATTTTGATCTGGCGACTCAATTCGGTCTCGACTTGGAATTTTGTCCATTTGTAAAACTGGAAGGCGTCCCATCCCGTGAGTTTCGCAAACAGCGAATTGATTTCACGCAATTTTCGGCGGTTATTTTCACCAGTAAAAACGCCGTCGATCATTTCTTTCGGATTTGCGATGAAATGAAAATCGCCGTGTCGGCTGAAACCAAATATTTCTGTATTACGGAAGCTGTTGCGCTCTACCTGCAAAAATTCATTCTTTACCGTAAGCGAAAAGTATTTTTCGGATCAGACGGATCAAACAAGGGACTTTTTGATGTAATGAACAAGCATAAAGTCAATGAAACCTTTTTGTATCCTTGTTCTGAAATGATCGACAATGAAATCGCCGGTTGGCTGAAAACACATCAATGCACCTACGCAACGCCGATTTTATACCGCGTAGTCAGTAATGACGTGCGTGAAACCCTGGCCAGTGGCTATGATATCATATGCTTGTTTACACCCGGCGGCGTGAAAAGTTTATTAGACAGTTCTCCGGGATTCAAGAAAAACGGCACCTTGTTGGCCGTATTTGGTCACAATACCATCAAAGCCGCTGAAGACGCCGGATTGTCTCCAGATATTCAGGCGCCGGTTCCACAGTCTCCCAGCATGGTAACCGCCTTGGAGCAATTCTTAAAAAAAGCAGGCAAAAAATAACCTGTTTTTTCCTAACCCAACAAGGCACATGCCCCCTCCTTACACCAATGCCCTGATACACGAGTCGAGCTTGTATCTGCGTCAACATGCCCATAATCCGGTAAATTGGCTGCCATGGGGTGAAGAGGCTTTTGCCCGTGCCCGTGCGGAAGATAAGCCGATCTTGCTGAGCATTGGCTATGCCTCTTGTCACTGGTGTCATGTTATGGAGCGGGAAAGTTTTGAAAACGAAACGGTGGCCGCGTTCATGAATCAGCATTTCATCAATGTGAAAGTAGATCGGGAAGAACGACCCGATGTTGATCAGGTTTATATGGATGCTATTCAAGCGCTGACCGGCTCAGGCGGATGGCCCCTGCACGCCTTTTTGACACTATCGGGGAAACCTTTTTATGGAGGCACCTATTTTCCGCCCAAATCGCTTCATCAGCGCCCCTCTTGGCAGTCGGTGCTGGAGCATATGGTTTACTGGTGGCATACCGAACGAGAAAAACTGGTCGACCAGGCCAACCGACTCACCACGCATAGCGCAGCGCTGGAGGACGCTTTTTTAAAAATCCCCTCCCAACCAGACACGACGGCGGATGGCCGGCAGCGGTTGAAAATATGGCGGGATGGCTTGATGAAACAAGCCGATACCACGTGGGGTGGCTTTGGAGGCGCGCCGAAATTTCCGCATTTTGCGCAGATTCGTTTTTTACTGTACTATGGTCATGCCGAACAGGATGCCGATGCGCTAACGCATGCCTTCTTTTCGTTGCGGGCCCTTGTCAATGGGGGCATTTTTGATCATTTATCGGGTGGGCTTGCACGTTACAGCACCGACAAATATTGGCTGGTTCCGCATTTTGAAAAAATGCTCTACGATAATGCGGGTTTGATAACCGCTTTGTCTGAAGCTATACGAATCCAAAAAGACTCGCTTCTGGAAGCGGCGCTGGAAAAAAATATCCGGTTCTGTTTGGAGGAACTCATGGATGAATCCGGATTGCTGGCGGCCAGTATGGATGCCGATAGCGAAGGGGAGGAGGGGCTCTATTACACGTTTCGTTTCGAAGAGATCCAGACGGTACTGGGTGATGATGCTGAGCCGTTTGCGGCCTACTATGGCCTGACCCCAGACGGAAACTGGGAACAGGGGCGCAATATTTTACATAGTCCCTTTGATTCCAACACCCCGGATGAGGGAGGCAGTGCCCCTCTCACGCCGGACCAACGTACAGCCTGTTTGGAAAAACTGCTCCACTATCGACGTCAACGGGTACCTCCCGTTACGGACCGTAAATACATCCTATCCTGGAATGCGATGTTTTTAAAAGCCCTTTGCGACGCGGCTATAGCTACCGGTCATGAACAATGGAGGCAAACAGCAGTGGCACTTTTGACATCCATCCAAACCGCGTTTGTGCAAGCGGACCACCTATGCCATTTGCCGGTAGGTTCGCCTCAATCGGGAGCGTCGGCTTTTTTGGATGATTATGCGTTTTATATTCAGGCATTACTGGCCGTTCATACCCTCACTGCCGATCCGCACCTGTTACTGGATGCTGAGCGATGGATGGAAAAAGCACGGGCCTTGTTTTTTGACCAGGAAACCGGGTTATTCTATTTTCAACAAGGGGATGAAAAATGGCTGCCGGTTCGCAAAAAAAACGTGTTGGACGGCGCCTATCCCTCCGGAAACGCCGTGATGGCTGAAAACCTACTGAAATTGGGGTTGCTTTCCGGAGACATTCGATGGCTGGATCAGGCTAA